>NZ_JBEZXY010000006.1:0-458677 GCF_040638245.1 Streptomyces sp. NPDC026659
GGTTGATAGGCCAGATATGGAAGCCCGGTAACGGGTGGAGTTGACTGGTACTAATAGGCCGAGGGCTTGTCCTCAGTTGCTCGCGTCCACTGTGTAAGTTCTGAGGCAACGAACAGTTGCCGGTTCAGAGCTGAACTCACAAATAAAAAGTGTGCTTGTTCGCTCGAAACCATTAGGGTTTCGGTGGTCATAGCGTGAGGGAAACGCCCGGTTACATTTCGAACCCGGAAGCTAAGCCTCACAGCGCCGATGGTACTGCAGGGGGGACCCTGTGGGAGAGTAGGACGCCGCCGAACAATCTTTGGAGGACCCCTGGTCCCAGCGTTCAGCTGGGACCAGGGGTCCTTTTGTTTTTACAATGCTTGTTGTACCTGAAGACAGGAGTCATCCGATGGCCACCAACTCTCCCGACGACCGACCGGAGCGCGACCAGCGGCGACGGGACAGTGGTGACCGCGGCGAACGCGGCGGTTACCGCGGTGCCCCGCGTCGCAGCGGCGGCAACGACCGTGGTGACCGCGGTGGTTACGACCGTGGCGGCTACGGCCGGCGCGACGACAACCGCCGTGACGACAACCGTGGCGACCGTGGCGGCGACCGTCCGTCCTACCGCCGGGACGACCGCAGCGGTGGTGACCGTCCGTCCTACCCGCGTCGCGATGACCGTGGTGGCGACCGCCCCTCGTACCCGCGTCGTGACGACGACCGTGGTGGCTTCCGCCGCGACGACCGCCGCGATGACCGTGGTGGCGACCGTGGCGGTTTCCGCCGCGACGACAACCGTGGTGGCGGCGACCGCCCGTCCTACCCGCGCCGTGACGACAACCGTGGTGACCGCGGTGGCTTCCGCCGGGACGACCGTCGCGACGATCGCGGCGGCGACCGTGGTGGTTTCCGGGGCCGCGATGACCGTGGTGGCGACCGTCCGTCGTACCCCCGTCGTGACGACAACCGTGGTGACCGTGGTGGTTTCCGTCGCGACGACCGCAGCGGTGGTGACCGTCCGTCCTACCCGCGTCGTGACGACCGTGGTGGCGACCGTCCCTCGTACCCCCGTCGTGACGACGACCGTGGTGGTTTCCGCCGCGACGACCGTGGTGGTTTCCGTCGTGATGACCGCAGCGGTGGTGACCGTCCGTCCTACCCGCGTCGTGACGACCGTGGCGGCGACCGCCCCTCGTACCCGCGTCGCGATGACGACCGTGGTGGTTTCCGCCGCGACGACCGTCGTGACGACAACCGTGGTGGCGGCGACCGTCCGTCCTACCCGCGTCGTGATGACCGTGGTGGCGACCGTCCGTCGTACCCCCGTCGTGACGACAACCGTGGTGACCGCGGTGGTTTCCGTCGCGACGACCGCAGCGGTGGTGACCGTCCGTCCTACCCCCGTCGTGACGACCGTGGCGGCGACCGCCCCTCGTACCCCCGTCGCGATGACGACCGTGGTGGCTTCCGTCGCGACGACCGCCGTGACGACCGTGGTGGCGACCGTGGTGGTTTCCGGGGCCGTGACGACCGTGGTGGTGACCGTCCGTCGTACCCCCGTCGGGACGACCGTGGTGGGCGTCCGGCCGGCGGTGGGTTCCGGGGTCGGGACGACCGGCGTGGTGGGGACGACCGGCGTGGTGGTTTCCGGGGTCGGGACGACCGTGACCGGGACCGTGACCGCGACCGGGAGCCGATCAAGCGGCTGCCGATCCCCGAGGACGTCACCGGTGACGAGGTCGACAAGGACGTGCGGCAGGAGCTCCAGAGCCTGCCGAAGACGCTCGCCGAGGACGTTGCGCGCAACCTGGTGATGGTCGCCCGGCTCATCGACGAGGACCCCGAGGGTGCCTACGGCTACTCCCGGGTGGCCCTGCGTCTGGCGTCCCGTGTCGCCGCCGTCCGTGAGGCGGCCGGTTTCGCGGCGTACGCGAACCAGAAGTACTCCGAGGCCCTGGCCGAGTTCCGGGCCGCGCGGCGGATGACCGGCAACACGGACCTGTGGCCCGTGATGGCCGACTGCGAGCGTGGTCTGGGCCGTCCGGAGAAGACGCTGGACATGGCCGGTGCCCCCGAGGTGCAGAAGCTGGACAAGGCCGGTCAGGTCGAGATGCGGCTGGTCGCGGCCGGTGCCCGGCGTGACATGGACCAGCTGGACGCGGCGATCGTGACGCTCCAGAGCCCCGAGCTGGCCTCCAACTCGGTGCAGCCGTGGACCGCGCGTCTGCGGTACGCCTACGCCGACGCCCTGCTGGCCGCCGGCCGGGAGACCGAGGCGCGCGAGTGGTTCGCCAAGGCCGTCGAGGCCGACCGTGACGGCAGCACCGACGCTTCCGACCGGCTCGCCGAGCTGGACGGCGTGGAGTTCGTCGACGCCCTCAACGAGGACGAGACCGACGCCACCGTCACCGTCACGGAAACCGAGACCGAGACCGTGACCGAGACCCCGGCCGCCGAGGCTGAGGACGAGGACGACGAGGACGACGAGCCCGTCGTGCGGAAGACCGACGAGGACTGACGCGTCACGCGGTGACCACAGCACATGAGTGAGGGGCGGAACCCGGCCGGGTTCCGCCCCTCACTCATGTCCGGAGCCGGTCGGCCGGCCGGAACGTCAGATGTCCAGCACCCGCAGCACAAGCCCCGACGCAGGCTTCGGGCCGAACGAGGTCGACTTCCGGGGCATCGTCACGCCCTGGCGGGCCAGCTCCCGTACGACGTCCTCGTGGACCGGGTGCAGCAGTACGGCCGTGGCGCCGCTGCGTTCGGCCTTCGCGACCGTGGCGGCGGTGTCGTGGATGTAGGCGATGTGGGCGGGGGAGTCCTCGGGGATGTGCCACACATGCTCGAGGAGCGTGGCGTGCAGGACGGTCGCGTCCAGGGAGCGCCAGGCGGCGGGACGGTCGGCCGGGACCGTGCGGGCCAGCAGCTCGGGGTCCGGCCGGTCCAGAAGGTGGAAGGCGCCGTCCCCGGCGAGCAGGAAGGCGTTGCCCTCGGCGGCCGCCTCCGCCAGCTCCGTCAGCGCCTCGGCCAGCGGCAGTTCCAGGCGCCGTACCCGGAACAGGTCCCGCACCGCCGTCAGCGCGTCCGCCAGCGGCAGGCCGTGCAGCAGACGGTGGATGGCGCGGACGCGCAGGGGATAGCGGACGGTGTCGACCAGCAGGACCAGGCCGTGGTCCCAGGGGCTGGGCGAGGGGTGTTCCGCGCGGAGCAGCCGGTAGGTGGCCCAACGGTGGTGTCCGTCGGCGATGAGGGCCTGGTGTCCGGCCAGGTCGGAGGAGACGAGGGTGAGGTCACCGGGGTCGGTGACCGCCCAGAGGCGGTGCCGTACGCCGTCCTCGGTGGTGGTGGCGAGCAGCGGCGCGTGCGCGACCGTGCGCTCCACGACCTCGGCCGTGGCGCCGTTGCCGCGGTAGGTCAGGAGCAGGGGTTCGAGGTTGGCGCGGGTGGCGCGCATCAGGGCCGCGCGGTCGGCGACCACCGGGGGCATGACGTCCTCGTGCGGGAGGACGACGCCCTCCTCGGGTTCCGAGACGCGCAGCGCGCCGATGACGCCGCGCTGGACCAGGCCCTCGACGTCGCGCTGTTCGTACACGTACAGCGCGGGCTCGGGGTCGGCGGTCAGGACGCCCTCGGCGAGCCAGCGGCTCAGGGTGCCGGCCGCCTGGCCGTTGCGGACGGTGGGGGTTTCGGCCTGCGGGAGGATCAGCCGGACGATGTTGTGCGGGTCGGCGTCCTGGAGGTGGTGCAGGCCGTCGGGGCGTACGACCACGTCGTACGGCGGGGAGGTGACGGAGGCGAGGCTGCCGACCCGTTCGGGGTCGTAACGAAGGCCTCGGAACGGGGTGAGTTCCAGGCCTCGGGGCGCCATTGCTTCCGAGTGACCTGCGTTGTTCATCCCGGCATCGTACGTGTGCGGAGGCTGTGGGGGATGATCGGGGGAAAGAGCGTCGAACGAGGAGCGATACCGCATGAGCCAGAGCGTCAGGACGAGGCCCGAGGGCAGTGGGCGGCCCCTGAGCGAGGCGTACGACACGGCGCTGCTCGATCTGGACGGGGTGGTGTACGCGGGCGGCGAGGCCATCGCGCACGCCGTGGACTCGCTCGCGGTCGCGCGCGCGGAGGGGATGCACCTCGCGTACGTCACCAACAACGCGCTGCGCACCCCGGACACGGTCGCCGGACACCTCACGGAGCTGGGCATACCGACTGCGGCCGGTGATGTGATCACCTCCGCGCAGGCGGTGGCGCGGCTGATCAGCGAGCAGGTGCCCGCCGGGGCGAAGGTGCTGGTCATCGGCGGTGAGGGGCTGCGGGTGGCGCTGCGCGAGCGCGGGCTGACGCCGGTGGAGTCGGCGGACGACGACCCGGTCGCGGTCGTGCAGGGCTACGGCGGTCCGGACCTGACGTGGGGGCGCTTCGCGGAGGCGTCGTACGCGGTGGCGCGCGGGGTGCCGTGGTTCGCGTCCAACACCGACCTGACCATCCCGAGCGGGCGGGGCATCGCGCCGGGCAACGGCGCGGCCGTGGAGGTCGTCCGCATCGCGACCGGTGCCGAGCCGCAGGTGGCGGGCAAGCCGCTGCCTCCGATGCACAAGGAGACCATTCTGCGCACCGGCGCCGAGCGGCCGCTGGTGGTCGGGGACCGGCTGGACACCGACATCGAGGGCGCGTTCAACGGCGAGGTCGACTCGCTGCTCGTGCTGACCGGCGTCACCGACGGCGCCCTGCTGCTCGCCGCGCCGCCGCAGCACCGGCCGACCTATGTGGACGCCGACCTGCGCGGACTGCTCACCGGGCAGCCGGAGGTCACGGAGGCGGGCGACGGTTTCCGCTGCGGTGGCTGGACGGCGACGGCCGGGGCCGAGCGGCTGGAGCTGACGGGTGACGGCGAGCCGCTCGACGGGCTGCGGGCGCTGTGCGCGGCGGCCTGGACGGCGGCCGGTGAGGGCGCGTGCACGCTGGACGGAGGCAAGGCGCTGGCCCGGCTCGGGCTCTGACCACGGCGTATGTCCCGGACCCGGGCCCGTGCGGGGCTCGTCCGGGGCCCGTCCGGGGCTTGTACGAGGGCCCGTACCGGTCACTTGATCACATTGGAGGATAGGCTAACCTAACCTCGTGTTGGTCGAGAGTCCTCCGGAACCGCGCGCGGAAATCACCCCCGCGCCCCCGAAGCGACGCGCGGTACGGGCCCTCGGGCTCCTCCTCGCCGTCGTGCTCCTGGCGTTCGTCGCCGCGGCGAGCATCGCCATCGGCGCGAAAGCACTGTCTCCCGACCAGGTCCTGCACGGCCTGTTCCACGACACGGGGACGTACGGCGACACCGTCGTGGGCTCCCGGATCTCGCGCACCCTCCTCGGCCTGCTGGCCGGGGCCGCGCTCGGGCTCTCCGGGGCCGTGCTCCAGGCGGTCACCCGCAATCCGCTGGCCGACCCCGGTCTGCTCGGCATCAACGCGGGTGCCTCCGCCGCCGTCGTCACGGCCATCACCTTCTTCGGTGTGACCTCGCTGACCGGCTATGTGTGGTTCGCGTTCGCCGGCGCCGCCGTGGTGGGCGCGCTGGTGTGGTTCCTCGGCGGCAGCCGGGGCGCCACGCCGGTGCGGCTCGCGCTTGCCGGTACGGCGATCAGCGCCGCACTGTACGGCTACCTCCAGGCCGTGATGATCTCCGACGACGCTGCCCTTGGCCGCATGCGGTTCTGGACGGTCGGCTCGCTGGACTCGGCCACCAACCACACCATCGTCCAGGTGCTGCCGTTCCTCGCGGCCGGCATGGTCCTCGCGCTCGCCCTGGCCCGGCCCCTGAACGCCATGGAGATGGGCGACGACACCGCCCGCGCGCTCGGCGCCAACCTCCACCGCACCCGCGGCCTGGCCATGCTCGCCGCGACCGTGCTGTGCGGCGCCGCGACCGCCGCCTGCGGTCCGATCGTGTTCGTCGGCCTGATGGTCCCGCACGTCGTGCGCTCGTTCACCGGGCCCGACCTGCGCTGGATCCTGCCGTACGCCGCCGTCCTCTCGCCGGTGCTGCTGCTCGGCGCGGACATCATCGGGCGGCTCGTCGTGCGCCCCGCCGAACTGCAGGTGGGCATCGTCACCGCGATCATCGGCGGCCCGCTGTTCATCATGCTCGTACGACGCCGGAGGACGGCCCAGCTGTGAAGACTCACTTCCGGAGCCGTGCGGTACGTACCCCCGGCGGGCTCTCCCTGCGCGTGGACCCGCGTGCCCTGACCGTCGTCCTGCTGCTGATCGTGGCCGTGCTCGCCGCGGGCGTGGCCCTCATCGGCACCGGCGACGCGAAGATCCCGGCGGTCGACGTGCTGCGGACGCTCGCCGGGAACGGCAACGCGTACCAGGACTTCATCGTCAACGAGCTGCGGCTGCCGCGGCTGCTCGTCGCCCTGCTGGTGGGCGCCTCGCTGGGCCTGGGCGGCGCGCTGTTCCAGTCGATCTCGCGCAACCCGCTGGGCAGCCCGGACGTGCTCGGCCTCTCCCAGGGCTCGACCGCGGGCGCCCTCGTGATGATCGTGCTGTTCTCCGGCAGCGCCACCGCCGTGACCCTCGGCGCGCTGGTCGGCGGCCTGGTCACGGGCATCGCCATCTATCTGCTCGCCTGGAAGCAGGGCGTGCACGGCTACCGGCTCGTCCTGGTCGGCATCGGCGTCTCCGCGATCCTCACCGCCGTCAACGGCTATCTGATCACCAGGGCCGACATCGTGGACGCCGCCCGCGCGATCGTGTGGATGACCGGCTCGCTCGACGGCCGGGACTGGACCCAGGTCTGGCCGCTGCTCGGGATGTGCGCGGTCCTCGTCCCGCTGGTCCTCGCCAACGGGCGGGGCCTCAGGATGATGGAGATGGGCGACGACGTGTCGTACGCGCTCGGGGTGCGCGTGCAGCGGGTGCGCCTGGTGCTGATGGTCTCCGCCGTGCTGCTCACCGCCGGTGCCACCGCCGCCGCCGGACCCGTCGGCTTCGTGGCGCTCACCGCCCCGCAGCTCGCCCGGCGGCTGACCCGCTCGCCCGGCCCCAACCTGGTGCCCTCCCTCTTCATGGGCGCCGCCCTCCTCGTCACCGCCGACTGGCTCTCGCAGCGCGTCTTCGGCGCCGACCAGCTGCCCGTCGGCGTGGTCACCGGTGTCCTCGGCGGCGCGTATCTGCTGTGGCTGCTGGTCACCGAGCGCAGGGCGGGCCGGATATGAGCGGAGCCCCGCGCACGGACGGCACGACGACGAACACTTCTAGGAGCACTGTGAACCGCCTGTCCGCCGAGAACGTCACCCTCGCCTACGAGCAGCGCGTCATCGCGGAGAAGCTGTCGGTGGAGATACCGGACAACTCCTTCACCGTGATCGTCGGTCCCAACGCGTGCGGCAAGTCCACGCTGCTGCGGGCGCTCTCCCGGATGCTGAAGCCCAGCGAGGGCCGGGTGCTGCTCGACGGCCAGGTCATCCAGTCGATGCCCGCCAAGAAGGTCGCCCGCACGCTCGGCCTGCTGCCCCAGTCCTCCATCGCGCCCGACGGCATCACCGTCGCCGACCTCGTGGCCCGGGGCCGCTACCCGCACCAGGGCATCCTGCGCCAGTGGTCCGCCGAGGACGAGCGGGTCGTCGCCGACTCCATGGCCCGCACCGGCGTCGCCGAGCTGGCGGAGCGGTACGTCGACGAGCTGTCCGGCGGCCAGCGCCAGCGCGTCTGGATCGCCATGGCGCTCGCCCAGCAGACCCCGCTGCTCCTCCTGGACGAGCCGACCACCTATCTCGACATCCAGCACCAGATCGACGTCCTCGACCTGTGCGCCGAGCTGCACGAGACCCAGGGCCGCACCCTGGTCGCCGTGCTGCACGACCTCAACCACGCGGCCCGCTATGCCACCCACCTCATCGCCCTGCGCGGCGGCGAGGTCATTGCGGAGGGCGCCCCCGGCGACATCGTCACCGCCGAGCTGGTCGAGAAGGTCTTCGGGCTGCGCTGCCAGGTCATCGACGACCCCGAGACCGGCACCCCGCTGGTGGTCCCGGCCGCGCGCAGGGCCCGGGCGGCTACAGCGTCCTGAGCTGCGAGGCAGTCCTCACAGCAGCTTTCTCAGCCGGAACAGATCCAGCAGGTTCGCCTCCAGGCGCACCCGGCCCGACCCCCAGGCGGTCGCGAAGTTCAGCTCGCCGTCCACCAGGGACACCAGGTCGTCGCCCGCCAGGGCGAGCCGGATCTGCGCCCGCTCGCCCGGCGGTCCTGGCAGCGTCTCGTCCACCTTGATCCGGCCGCCCGTCATACGGCCGGCGAAGGTGACGTCCAGGTCGGTGATGTGACAGCTCACCGAGCGGTCCAGGGCCGCGGCGGCGCGCACGTCGCCCTCGGCGCCCTGCATGTTGTCCGAAAGTTTTTCCAGTGCGGCGCGGCACTGCTCGATCGTGGCCATCGCGCACGACGGTACCCCAGTCGTTCGCGGTAGCGTCTGGGCATGAGCGAGTCCGCCGCCGAGCCGCAGGGCGCCACCGGGCCCCGGCCCGCCCCGGAGCAGGGGTACGAGCCCGAGGCCCCCGCCCCGCTGAACGTCCCCCGCACCCCCACCGGCGACCCGGACGTGGACGCCCGCCTGGCACGGCTGGCCGACGCCGACCGCCTCACGGCCGACGGACACCTCACGGTGTACGAGGATGTACACGCGGGGCTGCGCGACGCGCTGAGCGCGCTCGACGCCCGGCCGGGGCCCCAGGCCCCCGCCGGACACCCCCGCTAGATCCGCAACACCGTGAGAAGTCAGGAGCTGAACCGAACGTGGCTGGAGTCGCACGCCGCCGTCTGGACGCCGAGCTGGTCCGCCGGAAGCTGGCGCGCTCGCGCGAGCACGCGAGCCAGCTGATCGCCGCCGGGCGGGTCAGCGTGGGCAAGACCGTGGCGACCAAACCGGCCACCCAGGTCGAGACCGCGGCGGCCATCGTGGTCCAGTCCGACGACGGCGACCCCGAGTACGTCTCCCGGGGCGGCCACAAGCTCGCGGGCGCGCTCGCCGCGTTCGTCCCCGAGGGGCTCGTCGTCGAGGGGCGCCGCGCGCTGGACGCGGGGGCCTCCACCGGCGGCTTCACCGACGTCCTGCTGCGCGCGGGCGCCGCGCGCGTCGTCGCCGTGGACGTCGGCTACGGCCAGCTCGCCTGGTCTCTGCAGAGCGATGAACGCGTCACCGTCAAGGACCGTACGAACGTACGCGAGTTGACGCTTGAGGCGATCGACGGGGAGCCTGTGGACCTGGTGGTGGGGGATCTGTCCTTCATTCCGCTGGGGCTGGTGCTGCCCGCTCTCAAGCGGTGCGTGACGCCGGACGCCGATCTGGTGATGATGGTCAAGCCGCAGTTCGAAGTGGGCAAGGAACGGCTGGGCAGCGGGGGTGTCGTACGGAGTCCGCAACTGCGGGCGGAGGCCGTGCGCGGGGTGGCCGAGAAGGCCTGGGAGCTGGGGCTCGGGGTGCGAGGAGTGACCGCGAGTCCGCTGCCGGGCCCCTCGGGCAATGTCGAGTACTTTCTCTGGCTGAAGTCCGGTGCACCCGAACTGGACCCGGCCGACGTCGATCGTGCAGTGGCGGAGGGGCCGCGTTGACACAGAACCGAGCGCGAACTGTTTTCCTGCTCGCCCACACCGGGCGTCCGGCTGCGATCCGCAGCGCGGAACTCGTGGTGAAGGGGCTGCTCTCGCACGGGATAGGCGTGCGGGTGCTGGAGGAGGAGGCGCGCGACATGCCGCTGCCGGGCGAGGTCGAACTCGTCACGGAGGCGGCACCGCACTCCCTGGACGGCTGCGAGCTGCTGATCGTTCTCGGCGGTGACGGCACGCTGCTGCGCGGCGCCGAATTCTCCCGCGCCTCCGGGGTGCCGATGCTCGGCGTCAACCTCGGCAGCGTCGGCTTCCTCGCCGAGGCCGAGCGGGACGACCTGGACCGGGTCGTGGACCGGGTGGTGGCCCGCTCCTACGAGGTCGAGGAGCGCATGACCATCGACGTGGTCGTGCACCGCAACGGTGACATCGTGCACACCGACTGGGCGCTGAACGAGGCCGCCGTCCAGAAGGTCTCCGCCGAGAAGATGCTCGAGGTGGTCCTGGAGATCGACGGCCGCCCGGTCACCGCCTTCGGCTGCGACGGCATCGTGCTCTCCACACCCACCGGGTCCACCGCCTACGCCTTCTCGGCCGGCGGTCCCGTGGTGTGGCCCGAGGTGGAGGCGCTGCTCATGGTGCCGATCAGCGCCCACGCGCTGTTCGCCAAGCCGCTGGTCACCTCGCCGGACTCGGTGCTCGCCGTGGAGGTGCTGCCGCACGTGCCGCCGGGCGTGCTGTGGTGCGACGGCCGCCGCACCATCGAGCTGCCGCCCGGCGCCCGGGTCGAGGTCCGGCGCGGGGCCGTCCCGGTCCGCCTGGCCCGGCTGCACCACGCGTCCTTCACCGACCGCCTGGTGGCGAAGTTCGCCCTGCCCACCACGGGCTGGCGCGGGGCCCGGCAGGACCACACCACCGAGTGACATGGGCGGCCTGTGTGCGCATCCCGCCCCGGACCTCGTATGGTCTGTTCCGTGTTGGAGGAGATGCGCATACGGTCGCTCGGGGTCATCGACGACGCCGTGGTCGAGCTGTCACCCGGGTTCACCGCTGTCACCGGTGAGACGGGTGCGGGCAAGACCATGGTCGTCACCAGCCTGGGGCTGCTGCTCGGCGGGCGCGCCGACCCGGCGTTGGTCCGGCTCGGCGCGGGCAGGGCGGTGGTCGAGGGGCGGATCGCCGTACCCGCCGACGCCTCGGCCGTCGTACGGGCCGAGGAGGCCGGGGCCGAGCTGGACGACGGCGCCCTGCTGATCAGCCGCACCATCTCCGCCGAGGGCCGCTCCCGGGCGTACCTCGGCGGCCGCAGCGTCCCCGTCGGGCTGCTCGCCGAGCTGGCCGACGAGCTGGTGGCCGTGCACGGGCAGACCGACCAGCAGGGCCTGCTCAAGGCGAACCGGCAGCGCGGCGCGCTCGACCGGTACGCGGGCGAGTCGGTCGCGGTGCCGCTGACCGGGTACGCGGACGCCTACAAGCGGCTGCGCGCGGTGAGCACCGAGCTGGACGAGATCGTCACCCGCGCCCGCGAGCGCGCCCAGGAAGCCGACCTGCTGCGCTTCGGCCTGGACGAGATCGCGGCCGTGGAGCCGCGTGCCGGGGAGGACGTGGAGCTGGCCGAGGAGGCCGAGCGGCTCGGGCACGCCGAGGCGCTGTCCTCCGCCGCGACCGCCGCGCACGCGGCCCTTGCCGGGAACCCCGAGGACCCCGAGGGCATCGACGCGGCCACGCTGATCGCCGGTGCCCACCGGGCCCTTGAGGCTGTCCGCTCGCACGACCCGGCGCTGGCCGCGCTCGCCGACCGCATCGGCGAGATCGGCATCCTCGCCGGGGACGTGGCCGGAGAGCTGGCCGGATACGCCGACGACCTGGACGCCGACCCGCGGCGCCTGGCCGCCGTGGAGGAGCGCCGGGCCGCGCTGAACGCCCTGACCCGCAAGTACGGCGCGGACATCGCCGCCGTGCTCGCCTGGGCCGAGCAGGGCGCCGCCCGGCTGACCGAGCTGGACGGCGACGACGAGCGGATCACCGAACTGACCGCCGAGCGCGACGAGCTGCGCACCGAACTGGGCGCGCTCGCCGAGCAGTTGACCAAGGCGCGCACCGAGGCCGCCGAACGCTTCGCGGCCGCCGTCACCGCCGAGCTGGCCTCCCTCGCCATGCCCCACGCCCGGGTGTCCTTCGACATCCGGCAGACCGAGGACCCCGACGGCGTCGAGTCCGGGGAGCGCACGGTGGCGTACGGCCCCTCCGGCGTGGACGAGGTCGAACTGCTCCTCGCCCCGCACCCGGGCGCCCCGCCCCGGCCCATCGCCAAGGGCGCCTCCGGCGGTGAGCTGTCCCGCGTGATGCTCGCCGTGGAGGTCGTCTTCGCGGGCACCGACCCCGTGCCGACCTACCTCTTCGACGAGGTCGACGCCGGAGTCGGCGGCAAGGCCGCCGTCGAGATCGGCCGCCGTCTCGCCAAGCTCGCCCGCACCGCCCAGGTCGTCGTCGTCACCCACCTGCCCCAGGTCGCCGCCTTCGCCGACCGCCAGCTCCTGGTCGAGAAGACCAACGACGGCTCGGTCACCCGCTCCGGCGTCAAGATCCTGGAGGGCGAGGACCGCGTCCGCGAACTCTCCCGGATGCTCGCGGGCCAGGAGGACTCCGAGACGGCGCGGGCCCACGCGGAAGAACTGCTGGCGACGGCACGCGGAGAGGCGTAGGACCGGGGTGCCCCTGCCCGGCGGGGGCGCCCCAACTCCCTTCTGGAGTGGCCGGATGATCACCCGCACGACCACCTTCACGACGGCCGCCCTCCTCACCCGGGGCGCCACGGCCGCCCTGCGCGCCCTCGCCCCCGGCGGCGCGAGCCGCTGGCAGCGGAAGAACCACGCGGGCCGGACCGTGGAGCTGTACTGCGGCCCGGCCTGTGCCGCCGCCACCGCCCTCGCGGCCGCACGCGTCCACCCCGCCGCCGGGCTCGCGGTGTTCGCCGCCGGTGCCTGCGGGGCGTACGACGACGTCGCCGGGGCCGACGATCCGCGCCGGGGCTTCCGGGCCCACCTGGGCGCGCTGCGCGAGGGCGAAGTCACCTCCGGCGCGGTGAAGTTGTTCGGCATCACGGCCGCCGCGCTGGTGGCCGGGGCGTTCCTGAAGCAGCGGCCGCTGGACCGGCTGCTGGCGGGCGTGGTGATCGCGGGGGCCGCGCACACCGTGAACCTGCTCGACGTACGCCCCGCGCGCGCCGCCTCGGCGGTGCTCGCGCTGGGACTGCCGGGGGTGGTGCGTGGTGGAACCGGTGGTGCGCTGGCGGCGGCCGCCGTGGGCGGGGCGGGGGCCGTGCTGCCCGAGGATCTGGGGGAGCGCGCGATGATCGGGGACACCGGGGCGCACGCCCTGGGTGCCGCGCTCGGAACCGCCGTGGTGGCGGCCAACGGGCGCGCGGGGCTGCTCGCGCACGCCGTCGCCGTCGTGGCCGCCACGGTGTACGGGGACCGGGTGAGCGGCTGGGCGCGGGGGCTGGGGGCCGATGGCAGCATGGTTCGGTTGGCTCACCCGGACGGGTGATATGCGCCTGTGTGTTGCCTCTGTCCGCCGGGGTCCGCGCTGACCGGCGATTGCCGGAACCGCCTTGGCTCCTGGCATCCTTGAGGGGGATGGCGGCGGGAGCGGAGGGGGCGCGGCAGCTCCTCGCGGCGCCGGCGACCGCTACCGTCTGTACGTCCCTTCGTGAATGCCCGCCGAATCAGGAGCCGGCCCCGTGAGCCCCGTGAGCAGCACCGCACCGCCCGGCCAGTCGCCGCTGCGCACCGTACAGGTGCTCGGCGGAGGCAACGCGGGCAGCAGCGCGCATGTGCGCTCCCTGGCGGCGGGCCTGGTCGCGCGCGGGGTACGGGTCACCGTGTGCGCCCCGGCCGAGGCCGACGGGGTCTACGACTTCAGCGGGACCGGCGCCGAGCACCTGCCCGTGCCCCGCAGCGGCGACCCGGCGGCCGTGGCCGCGCTGCGGGCGGCCTGCGCGGACGCCGACCTGGTCCACGCGCACGGCCTGCACGCCTCTCTCCGTACCGTGCTCGCGCTCGGCGGCCGTACCACCCCGTTGGTGGTCACCTGGCACAACCGGGCCCACGCCGAGGGTGCGCGGGCGCGGCTGCTGCGGATGCTGGAGCGGCGCGTGGTGCGGAGCGCGACCGTCGTGCTCGGCACCAGCTCCGACCTGGTGGACCGGGCCCGCAGGACCGGCGCGCGGGACGCCCGGCTCGCCGCCGTGGGCCTGCCCGGCGGCAGGTACGGCGGCCGCGGCCCCGACCCCGAGCGGCCCGCCGACAAGGTGCGGGCCGAACTCGGCGCCACCGGACGCCCGTTGCTCGTCGCCGTCGCCTCCCTGGACCCGCACCGCGGTCACGAGACGCTGCTCGACGCCGCCCGCGCCTGGCGCGACCTCGACCCCCAGCCGCTGGTCGTCGTCGCGGGGGAGGGGCCGCTGCGGCCGGAGTTGCAGCGGCGGATCGAGGCCGAGCATCTGCCGGTCCGGCTCCTCGGCGTCCGTGACGACGTGCCGGACCTGCTCGCCGCCGCCGACCTGGCGCTCCTGACCGGCCGTTGGGAATCGCGTTCGGTGTTCGCGCAGGAGGCGCTGTACGCCCGGGTGCCGCTCGTCGCGACCGCCGTCGGCGGTGTCCCGGACCTCGTGGGCGACGCCGCCCACCTCGTCCCCTACGGCGACGGACCCGCCCTCGCCGCCGCCGTCACCGATCTGCTCGACGACCCCGAGCGGCGCGAGCACTTGCGCGAACGGGGCGTACGGCAGGCGGCCACCTGGCCGACCGAGGACGAGACGGTCGCCCAAGTCCTCAGCGTCTACGACGAGTTGACTCTTCCGGTCCCGCTCGCCTGAGACCTGCTCACTAGGCCACGTGCTCCCGGGCGCGCAGCGCGAGGCTCAACGCCAGTACCGTCTGCGGGTCGTCGAGGTCGGTGCCCAGCAACTCGCCTATCCGGGCAAGCCGGTTGTAGAGGGTCTGCCGGTTCAGATGCAGTTCGCGGGCGGTCTCCGCCTTGCGGCCCGCGTGCGCGAGATAGGTCTCCAGGGTCGGCAGCAGCGGCGGCCGCGAGCGCGCGTCGTGCTCCAGGAGCGGACCGAGCGCGCGGTCCACGAACGCCGCCAGGTCCGGGTGGTCGCGCAGCCGCCACAGCAACAGGTCGATGTCGAGGCGCCGCGCGTCGTACCAGGGCCGGTCGGCCGGGCCGCGCACCGCCGTCGCCGCCTCCGCCGCGTGCCGCAGCCCCGCCGGTACGGCCGCCCAGCCGCCCGCCGCCCCGACCACCACCAGCGGCGGCGGACCGCCCGGCCGCAGCAGCCCGGCGCGCTCCACCCCGGCCCGCAGCGCGGCCGCCACCCGGTCCGCGACCGCCGCCCGCTCCGACTCGGCCCGCAGCCCCGCGAGCACCGGCACCCGGCCCTCCACCGGCCGCACCCCAAGGAGCACCGGCACCCCCACCGAGGCCAGCTCCTTCGCCACCGCCTGTGCCAGCACCGCCCACCCCGCGCCCGGTCCGACACAGTCCCCGACCCGCATCACGACCGGCAGCAGCGGGCCCTCGCCTGGCCGGAAGCCCAGCACCCGGGCCTGCGCCAGGGCGTCCTCGGCAGCGATCCGGCCCTCGGCGAGGTCGCTCAGGAAGTCGCCCCGGCCGCGTGCCGCCAGCTCCTCCTCCTGCCGGGCCTGCATCAGCACCACGGCGACGATCCCCGCCGCCCGCTCGGCCGCCATCCGGTGCACCGGCGCCAGCGGCCCGCGCACCGGCAGCAGCACCAGGCGCGCCCGCACCGAACCCGGACCGGGCCCGCCCCCGGGCACGTCCACCAGGACCGAACCGGCCGGGGGCGGCACGTCCCGCTGCTTCCCGCGCAGCCCCTCCCACACCTGCAGGGCGTCCGCGCCCTCGGGGCCCGCCCCGGCCGCGTACAGCAGCCGGCCGTCCGCCGTCTCCAGGAACACCGGGTTGGCCGCGAAGTCCGCCAGGATGCCCAGCATCTGCGGCACCCCGCCCCCGCCGAGCAGCGCCTCGGTGCAGCGGCGGTGCACCTCCTCCGCCCGCTGGAGCAGGGCGTAGTGCCCGTTGACGATCTCGGTGTGGATCTCCTCGGTGACGGTCACGAACGCCACCTCGCGGTGCAGCTGCACCAGCGGCAGCCCGGTCGCCCGCGCCGTGTCGACCAGGGCGGCCGGCAGCCGGGAGAAGCGCGGGCCCAGCTCCACCACCAGCGCGGCGATGCCCCGCTCGGCCAGCGTCCGTACGAACGCCCGCTGCTCGGCGGGGCGCGTGCCGAGCCCGTACCCGGTGGTGAGCAGCAGCTCGCCGCCCTTGAGCAGCGAGGCGATGTTCGGCACCTCGCCCGCGTGCACCCAGCGCACCGTGCGACCGAGGCGGTCGCCGCCCGCCAGGATCTCCGGCAGACCGCCGCGCAGCCCCGGCAGCTCCAGGGCGCGCCGGACGGTTATCCCCGCGCCGCGCGGGGCGGGCCCGCTCTCCGTACCGCTGTCCATGCGCCGGACGCTACCCGCGCGTCCGCCGCTCCGACAGCCCCGGCCGGGGCGGCCCGGAACCGGCGCTCCGGCCTGCGTGCCAACTCCGCTACAGCGGCCGGATGTTGTGGTTGAAGCGGAACACGTTGTCCGGGTCGTACGCCCGCTTCACCTTCTCCAGGCGCAGCAGGTTCTCCGCGCCGAGCCCCGCGCGGACCCGCTCCGCGCCCTCGTCGCCGATGAAGTTCAGATAGACGTCGCCCGTGCTCCACGGCTTCACCGCCGCGCGGACCTCACGCACCCAGTCGACCGCCCGGGTGTCGTCGGCGGGGTCCTCCCAGACGGCGAAGGGGTGCGCGACCCAGGCCGCGTCCCGGTACGACACCGGGTACTCGTGCGGCCCCGCGGCGATCGCGCCGCCCTGCGGGAACAGGATGTGCTGGGTCGCGGTCGGCACGGGCTCGCTCGCGGACAGGGCGCAGTACACGTCCACCAGGTCGTCCGGCATCCCGGTCAGATACTCGGCCGACCAGTAGTTCCGCAGCCCCGGCGGATCGTCGATCATGCACTGGACGTCGGCGTACGGCATCCCGCCGACCAGGCCGCCCTCGTACGGCAACGCCAGCAGCGGCGCCGCCAGCTCGTGCAGCAGGTCGAGGGAGCCCGCGTGCGTCACCAGCACCGCGCAGACCAGTCGGCCCACCATCTGCTCGGGGACGAACTCGAAGGGCGGGCCGGTGAGATAGATCGTGGCGCCGCTCAGGGAGTCGGGGCCCGCCGCGATCACGTCACGGAACGTGCGGACCGCCTCGGGGCCGTCCTCCGGCGCGAACAGCAGCAGCGCGATCGAGAACTCGGGCAGCTCGTGCAGGCCCAGCGTGAGCGCGGTCGCCACGCCGAAGTTGCCGCCACCGCCGTGCAGCGCCCAGAACAGCTCGGGGTTCTCCCGGGCGCTCGCGCGCACCGGCTCGGCGTCGGCGGTCACCAGCTCCACCTCGCGGAGATTGTCGACGGCGAGCCCGTAGATCCGGTCCAGCCAGCCGGTACCGCCGCCGAGCACGAACCCGCCGACCCCGGTGGTGGACGCGCGTCCACCGGTCGTGGCCAGACCGTACGGCTGGGTGGCCCGGTCCATGTGGCTCATGGTGGCCCCGCCCCCGACCCGCACCTCACGGGCCTCCAGGTCGACGTCCACCTGATGCATCCGGCGCAGATCCACCACCACCGCGCCGTCCCCCAGCGCCGTACCGGCCACACTGTGCCCGCCCCCGCGCACCGCGACCGGTAGATCCAGTTCCCGCGCGAACCGCACGGCCCGGACCACGTCGGCCACATCCGCACACTGGGCGATCACGGCAGGCCGCCGGTCGATCATCCCGTTGTAGACGGCCCTGGCCTCGTCATAGCCCGCGTCCCCCGGCGCGAACACCTCTCCGGCCAACTCCTCGCGCAGCACGGCCAACGCCGCACCCGCCTTCGAGAGGGAAGCCATGGGGCCGCCCCCTTCCGAGATCGGGGGCAGAATGCGCTCCCAGCCTAGGCGCGCGCGGCGAGGCGGTCATCCGCAGGGCTCCCGCGCTGCGGCGGGAGCCCTACTGGCCGTCAGCCCCCGTACGCCCCCGAAGCCGTCAGCCGCAG
Source organism: Streptomyces sp. NPDC026659 (assembly GCF_040638245.1). Taxonomy (NCBI): domain Bacteria; kingdom Bacillati; phylum Actinomycetota; class Actinomycetes; order Kitasatosporales; family Streptomycetaceae; genus Streptomyces; species Streptomyces sp. NPDC026659. Next base: position 17,727 of record NZ_JBEZXY010000006.1, read on the forward strand.
TGCCGTGTCGATCAGCGGCACATGGCTGAACGCCTGCGGGAAGTTGCCGACCTGGCGCTTGAGGCGGGAGTCCCATTCCTCGGCGAGGAGGCCGAGGTCGTTGCGGAGGGCGAGGAGTTTCTCGAAGAGTTTGCGGGCCTCGTCGACGCGGCCGATCATCGCGAGGTCGTCGGCCATCCAGAAGGAGCAGGCGAGGAAGGCGCCCTCGTCGCCGGGGAGGCCGTCGACGCCCGCGTCCTCGCCGTCGGTGGGGTAGCGCAGGATGAAGCCGTCCGGGGTGGACAGCTCGCGCTGGATCGCCTCGATGGTGCCGATGACGCGCTTGTCGTCGGGGGGCAGGAAGCCCATCTGGGGGATCAGGAGCAGGGAGGCGTCCAGTTCCTTGGAGCCGTAGTACTGCGTGAAGGTGTTGCGCTCCGGGTCGTAGCCCTTCTCGCAGACCTCGCGGTGGATCTCGTCGCGCAGTTCCTTCCAGCGCTCCAGGGGGCCTTCCGCGTCACCGGACTCGATCAGCTTGATCGTGCGGTCGACGGCGACCCAGGCCATCACCTTGGAGTGCACGAACTGCCGGCGCGGCCCGCGCACCTCCCAGATGCCCTCGTCCGGCTCCCGCCAGTGGTCCTCCAGATAGCGGATCAGCTTCATCTGGAGCACCGAGGCGTAGTCGTTGCGGGCGAGCCCGGTCATGTGGCCCAGGTGCAGCGCCTCGATGACCTCGCCGTACACGTCCAGCTGGAGCTGGTGCGCCGCGCCGTTGCCGACCCGGACCGGGGTCGAGTGCTCGTACCCCGGCAGCCAGTCCAGCTCGGCCTCGCCCAGCTCGCGCTCACCGGCGATGCCGTACATGATCTGCAGGTTTTCGGGGTCGCCCGCGACCGCCCGCAGCAGCCACTCGCGCCAGGCGCGGGCCTCGTCGCGGTAGCCGGTGCGCAGCAGCGAGGACAGGGTGATCGCCGCGTCCCGCAGCCAGGTGTAGCGGTAGTCCCAGTTCCGCACACCCCCGATGTCCTCGGGCAGCGAGGTGGTGGGCGCGGCGACGATGCCGCCGGTCGGGGCGTACGTCAGCGCCTTCAGGGTGATCAGCGAGCGGATCACGGCCTCGCGGTAGGGGCCGTGGTACGTGCACTGCTCGACCCACTCGCGCCAGAACTCCTCCGTCGCCTCCAGCGACTGCTCCGGCTCGGGCAGCGGCGGCGGCTCCTTGTGCGAGGGCTGCCAGGAGATCGTGAACGCCACCTGCTCACCGGGTGCGACGGTGAAGTCGGAGTACGTCGTCAGGTCCTTGCCGTAGGTCTCGGCGTCCGTGTCGAACCACACCGAGTCCGGCCCCGCGACCGCCACCGTGCGGTTGTCGTGCTTGTGCACCCACGGCACCACCCGGCCGTAGGAGAACCGCATCCGCAGCTCCGAGCGCATCGGAACATGCCCGCTGACGCCCTCCACGATCCGGATGAGCTGCGGGGCGCCGTCGCGCGGCGGCATGAAGTCGGTCACCCGGACCGTGCCGCTCGGGGTGTCCCACTCCGACTCCAGGATCAGCGAGTCGCCCCGGTAGCTCCGCCGCGCGGCCTTGGGCGGCGGCGCGTCGGCCGCGTGCGCCGGGCCGATCCGCCAGAAGCCGTGCTCCTCGGTGCCCAGCAGACCGGCGAAGATGGCATGGGAGTCGAAACGGGGCAGGCACAGCCAGTCCACCGTGCCGTCCCGGCAGACCAGCGCCGCCGTCTGCATGTCTCCGATGAGTGCGTAGTCTTCGATGCGCCCGGCCACGTGCAACTCCAGTCGAACGGCCACGTCACCCCCGCGCGAGGGGGCTGTCGCTTGGTGCGGTCAAGGGATCGTCGGTTGTGCGTCGTTGAGCGGTGAAGCAAAGCAGCCGTCCGAGCCCTGAGGCAAACGGCAGTCCTCGCTCGACGAACTGCCACGCTGTGGTTGTCTCCGGCGGGTGGTGCGGGCGGGGGTGTGCCGTCGTTCCGGCCGGGCTCGGCAGCGAGTGTCCGAGCAGGATACGACGCACGTAGATGATCTGCGCGCCGCTCCGGACAACCCGTGTGAGCCGAACGAGTTAGGGCCTGCCGTCGACCTCCCGTCTGCGGGGCGACGCCATGCACGCACTCTCGCCGCACCGGGCGCGGACCCACGTACGTCCAGTACGAGGGCCCACGCCCGGCACGCCGAGAGCACGCACCTGACGCCGCCCCGCCCGCCCTCCGGGCGGACGACGGGAGGTCGACGACAGGCCCTGCCCCCGGTGAGAACCCCTCGACCGCCCCGGAAGACCTCCCGGCACTGGTCACAGCCGCATGCCCGGGTCGTCGCGGAGCGTGCCCGGACGCCATTCCCTCCGGGCGCTGATACCCTGGTAGCCCGTGGACCGGTGGGCGTAAAACCCCCGAACCGCAGCGACGGCGCCACCGCGAGGAAGACATGATCCTCCGGGCCGACGGCCGTTCCGCATCACAGACAGCGACCACGGGAGCCCCCTCTTGGCCATGCCGCCGAAATCTACGACGACCAAGCACATCTTCGTCACCGGGGGTGTTGCCTCCTCGCTCGGCAAGGGCCTCACCGCCTCCAGCCTGGGCATGCTGCTCAAGGCCCGTGGCCTGCGTGTCGTCATGCAGAAGCTCGACCCGTACCTGAACGTGGACCCGGGCACGATGAACCCCTTCCAGCACGGCGAGGTGTTCGTCACCAACGACGGCGCCGAGACCGACCTGGACATCGGCCACTACGAGCGCTTCCTCGACCGCGACCTCGACGGCTCCGCGAACGTCACCACTGGCCAGGTCTACTCCACCGTGATCGCCAAGGAGCGGCGCGGCGAGTACCTGGGCGACACCGTGCAGGTCATCCCGCACATCACCAACGAGATCAAGCACCGCATCCGGCGCATGGCCACCGACGAGGTGGACGTCGTCATCACCGAGGTCGGCGGCACGGTCGGCGACATCGAGTCGCTGCCGTTCCTGGAGACCGTCCGCCAGGTCCGCCACGAGGTCGGCCGGGACAACGTCTTCGTCGTGCACATCTCGCTGCTGCCGTACATCGGCCCCTCCGGCGAGCTGAAGACCAAGCCGACCCAGCACTCCGTCGCCGCGCTGCGCAACATCGGTATCCAGCCGGACGCCATCGTGCTGCGCTGCGACCGCGAGGTCCCCACCGCCATCAAGCGCAAGATCTCGCTGATGTGCGACGTGGACGAGGCCGCCGTCGTGGCCTGCCCCGACGCCCGCTCGATCTACGACATCCCGAAGGTCATCCACGGCGAGGGCCTGGACGCCTACGTCGTGCGCAAGCTCGACCTGCCCTTCCGCGACGTGGACTGGACGACCTGGGACGACCTGCTGGACCGCGTCCACAAGCCGGACCACGAGATCACCCTCGCGCTGGTCGGCAAGTACATCGACCTGCCCGACGCCTACCTGTCGGTCACCGAGGCGCTGCGCGCGGGCGGCTTCGCCAACAAGGCCCGCGTCAAGATCAAGTGGGTCACCTCGGACGACTGCAAGACCCCGGCCGGTGCCGCCGCCGCCCTCGGCGACGTGGACGGCATCTGCATCCCCGGCGGCTTCGGCGACCGCGGTGTGCTCGGCAAGGTCGGCGCGATCCGCTACGCCCGCGAGAACAAGATCCCGCTGCTGGGCCTCTGCCTGGGTCTGCAGTGCGTGGTGATCGAGGCCGCGCGCAACCTGGCCGACATCGCCGACGCCAACTCCACCGAGTTCGACCCGTCCACCGCGCACCCGGTCATCTCGACCATGGCCGAGCAGATGGACATCGTCGCGGGCGAGGGCGACATGGGCGGCACCATGCGCCTGGGCATGTACCCGGCCAAGCTGGCCGAGGGCTCCATCGTGCGCGAGGTCTACGACGGCAAGGAGTACGTCGAGGAGCGGCACCGCCACCGCTACGAGGTCAACAACGCGTACCGCGCCGAGCTGGAGAAGAAGGCCGGTGTCCTCTTCTCGGGCACCTCGCCCGACGGCAAGCTCGTCGAGTACGTCGAGTACCCGCGTGACGTCCACCCCTACCTGGTCGCCACGCAGGCCCACCCCGAGCTGCGCTCCCGGCCGACCCGGCCGCACCCGCTGTTCGCGGGCCTGGTGAAGGCTTCCGTCGAGCGCAAGACGGCGGGCAAGCCGAAGAACTCCAAGTAACACACCGATTGTTACGGTGACCGGGGTGCGAACCTTCAACAGGGACGCACCCCGGTTTTCTTTTGCGTGACGGGAAGGACAGGGCATGACGATCAAGGACACCCCCGAGGAGTGGGAGGTCCGCGGCACCGCGACCCCCTTCACGGGCAACAAGACCTCCGTCCGCACGGACGACGTGGTCATGCCCGACGGCTCGGTGGTCCGCCGCGACTACCAGGTCCACCCCGGCTCCGTCGCCGTCCTCGCCCTGGACGAGGAGGACCGGGTCCTGCTGATCAACCAGTACCGCCACCCGGTGCGCCACAAGCTCTGGGAGATCCCGGCGGGCCTGCTCGACGTGCCCGGCGAGAACCCGCTGCACGCCGCGCAGCGCGAGCTGTACGAGGAGGCGCACGTCAAGGCCGAGGACTGGCGGGTCCTCGCCGACGTCTACACCACCCCGGGCGGCTGCGACGAGGCCGTGCGGATCTTCCTCGCCCGTGACCTCGCCGAGGCCGAGGGCGAGCGCTTCGAGACGGAGCACGAGGAGCAGGACATGGGGTACGCCCGCGTGCCCGTCGACGAGCTGGTCCGGCTGGTCCTCGCCGGGGACGTGCACAACAACTGCCTGGTCGTGGGCGTCCTCTCGCTGGTCGCCGCGCGCGGCGGGGAGGGCCTGGACGCCCTGCGCCCGGCCGACGCGCCGTGGCCCGCGCGACCGTTCAGCGCGTGACCGTACGCGGGACGGCAGGCGTGAGGCTCGCGTGACGGTATTGGTGTGACCATCGCTTGATCCGATCGGGGGATGTGCCCGCCCCGCTCGCACGGGAAGGTCGCAGAGCGTGAACTAGGCTCTGGAATCGCCCGTACCGGAAGAACCGGCGGGCTGTGCGCGTGCGGTGGGACGGGAGCGTGACCCGTGACGGATCAGGCGGTGGACCAGAACGACGTGCGGCCGGCGGAGCCTCCAGCCGCACCGGCCTCGTTCCTGGGCCGCACACGGGAGTTGAAGGAACTGCGCGCCGACATCGAGCGCACGGGACTGGACACCCTCGCCGGGCGCAAGGCCCCCCGCGCGAGGGTCCTCCTCATCGCCGGGCGCCCCGGTTCCGGCCGCACCGCCCTCGCCGAGGAACTCGTCCGCCAGGTCGCTCCCCGTTACCCCGACGGCGTCCTGCGCGCCCGGCTCAGCGACCCCGACGGCACCCCCGTACCGGTCGAGCGCACCGCCCGCGACCTGCTCACCGCCCTCGGCGTGCGCCCGCCCGCCGGAGCCCCCGAGGACGTCCTGACCGAGGTGCTGCGCACCGCCCTCACCGGCCGCCGCACCCTGCTCCTGCTGGACGACGCGACCGGCGCCGAACAGGTCGACGCCCTCCTCCCGGACGCCCCGGACTGCCTGGTCGTCGCCGTCTCCGCGGGACCCCTCACCGGCATCTCCGACGTCCGCCCCTGCACCCTGGGCGGCCTCGACACCAAGTCGGCCGTCGAACTCCTCACCCGCTGGGCCGGATCGGTGCGCGTCACCGTCGACCCGCGCTCCGCCGAGAGCCTGGCCGAGATCTGCCAGGGGCAGCCCGCCGCGCTCACCCTGGCGGGCGGCTGGCTCGCCTCGCGCCCCCAGGCCGGGATCTCCGACCTCGCCAAGCGGATGCACGCCGACTCCGACGACGGCAGCGACAGCCCCCCGCTCACCCGCGTCCTCCGGCTCGTCCACGACCGGCTCCCCGTCGCCTCCGCCCGGCTGCTGCGCCTGCTCTCCCAGGCCCCGGCCGGAACCGTCGACCCGCACACCGCCTCCGCCCTGGCCGGCTGCTCGCCCACCCGCGCCCGCGCCGTCCTCGACGACCTCACCGCCGTGGGCCTGCTGCGCCGCGCCGACTCCGGGCCGCCCGAGTACGAGGTGCCCGGCTGTCTGCACCCCCTGCTGCGCGCCCTCGCCGAGAAGGAGGACCGTCCGGCCGAACTCCAATTGGCCCGCGCCCGCGTCCTGGAACGCGACGTACGGCTGCTGCAGTCCTGCCGCGCCACCGTCGAGACCGACAGCCCGCAGGCCCGCGAGAAGCTGCGCTCCCTGCCCCCCGCGCTGCGCTTCGCGGACCCCGGGGCCGCCGCCGAGTGGCTGACCGTCCGCAGGCCCGCCCTGCTGGCCGCCGCCCGGCTCGCCGTGGCCGACGGCGGCCTGGACACCCTCGCCCGCCGTCTGATGTCCCAGCTGGTGCGCGCCATGGTGGCCCACTTCGGTACCCGGGCCGCCGCGGCCGACCTCTACGGAATCCACGGCCTGGTCCTCGACGTGGCCGAGCGGCGCGGCCTGCCCCGCGAGCAGGCCGCAGCCCTGCTCAACCTCGGCGACCTCGACGCGCAGACCGGCCGCGTCCGCGACGCGCTCGCCCGCTACCGGGCCGCCCTGGACGCCGGACGCGCGGCGAGCGACCCCTACGCCACCGGCCGCGCGATGGAATCCGTCGGCGGCGCCCACCAGGAGCTGGGCGACCACGACCGGGCCGCCGACTGGTTCGGCCGCGCGCTGGCCGACCGGCTCGCCCGGGGCGAACGCGCCCAGGCCGCCCGGCTCTACGGCCGCATCGCCACCGCCCACACCTACGCGGGCCGCTACGGCGAGGCGCTGCGCAACTGGCGCTCCGCCGCTGCCGGTTACCGCAAGGAGGGCGACACCGCCTCCTATGCGCGGGCGCTCAGCGAGACGGCCCGCGTCCAGGAGTACGCCGGGCGCCCCGAGGAGTCGCTGCGCACCTGCCGCGACGCCGCCGAGTGGGCACGGCGCGCCGAGGACACCCGGCTCCAGGCCGCGCTCCAGCTGCGCATGGCCGACACTCTGGACCGTCTCGGCGACCCCGCCGCCGCCCGCCTGCATCGCGCCGCCGCGGAGCGCATCCTGGGGGAGGAGGGCCCGGCGAAGGCCCCGGAGCCGGACCGTGCGGGGGCGACTGATTCGGAATCCCTCGCCGATGCCTGCGAAATCCGTAGTTCGTCAGCTGAAGATTGATGCAATGAAAGGCTAGACACGCAGAACACCTTCATTAAACTGGCTCTGCCGCACGTTCTCCTGCGGTGTCTCCCGGTGTGCGCCAGTGCGCCCGGGTATGTCTTTCAGTGCACCCCCCATACCCTCTGAGCCAAGGACCGTGATCGACGTGAAGGTCGGCATCCCCCGCGAGGTCAAGAACAACGAGTTCCGGGTGGCCATCACCCCCGCCGGCGTCAACGAGCTGGTGCGCAACGGCCACCAGGTCGTCATTGAGCGCGGCGCCGGTCTCGGCTCCTCGATCACGGACGAGGAGTACGTCGCCGCCGGTGCCGGCATCCTCGACAGCGCCGACGAGGTCTGGGCCACCGCCGACCTGCTGCTGAAGGTCAAGGAGCCCGTCGCGGAGGAGTACCACCGCCTCCGCAAGGACCAGATCCTCTTCACCTACCTGCACCTGGCCGCCTCCCGCGAGTGCACGGACGCGCTGCTGGAGTCCGGCACCACCGCGATCGCGTACGAGACGGTCGAGCTGGCCAACCGCGCGCTGCCGCTGCTCGCCCCGATGTCCGAGGTCGCGGGCCGGCTGGCCCCGCAGGTCGGCGCCTACCACCTGATGCGCCCGGCCGGCGGCCGCGGTGTGCTGCCGGGCGGCGTGCCGGGTGTGACCCCGGCCAAGGCCGTCGTCATCGGCGGTGGCGTCTCCGGCTGGAACGCCGTGCAGATCGCCGTCGGCATGGGCTTCGAGGTGACGCTGCTCGACCGCGACATCAACAAGCTGCGCGAGGCCGACCGGATCTTCGGCAGCAAGGTCAAGGCGATCATGTCCAACGCCTACGAGCTGGAGAAGGCCGTCCTCGACGCCGACCTCGTCATCGGCGCCGTCCTCATCCCGGGCGCCAAGGCCCCGAAGCTGGTCACCAACGAGATGGTGTCCCGGATGAAGCCCGGAAGTGTCCTTGTCGACATCGCGATCGACCAGGGCGGCTGCTTCGAGGACTCCCGCCCGACCACGCACGCCGAGCCGACCTTCCGGGTGCACAACTCGGTCTTCTACTGCGTCGCCAACATGCCCGGCGCGGTGCCCAACACCTCCACCAACGCGCTCACCAACGCGACGATGCCGTACATCGTCTCGCTGGCCAACAACGGCTGGGCCGAGGCGCTGCGCCGCGACGCCGCGCTCGCCCGGGGCCTCAACACCCATGACGGCAAGGTGGTCTACAAGGAGGTCGCCGAGGCCCACGGTCTGGACCACGTGAGCATCGACGCGCTGATCGGCTGACCCCGACGGGTCCGGCGAGTCGTCAAGTCGTCAGCGTCGTAAAGGCGATTCGTCAACACATCCCGTCAACACCGCGCACCCGGCCGGACCTTGCCCGAAGGTCCGGCCGGATGTGTGTATGGTCACTTTGCGACACTCGGTCAACTCGCCTCGAACGTAACCATTCAACCGATTCGTACAGCGGTGAAACCTACTGTGCGACGGTCGTACGCCCTTGACAGAGGGATGTTTCATTGTCGACACATCCGGCCGGGTCCGGCGGATTGTGTTGCTGCGGACCGCCGACACGCCATAGAGTCGCCAACCGTCGGCATGGTGCCACGCTGACCTTGTCTAGAAGTTTCCTGGTCACCAAGGAGGTAAGACGACTTGTGAATGAGTCGACATTTTCTCCCGGGGGTGGTCAACCAGGAATGCCGGCACGGGGTCACCAGGACCCCACGGGATTCGAGGCTGTCGGCTCCGTAGCTGTGCGCACCTTCGCAGCCCACCAGAGTCCGGTTCCGCAGACGGTCCGGACAGCACACCAGAGCATGGATGGCCATCACGTGAACGCCATGGCCGGCGACGGAAGTGGCGCGCCCCACAACCACTTCGCCGACTACGACGAACTGCCCGAGGGGCACTTCTACGACCCCGACGCCGAGTACGAGCCCGATCCGGAGTACGCGGCCACGCTCGCGCCCGACGCGGCCCGTCAGCGCCGTGAGCGCGTCGGCCCGACCGGGCGCCCGCTGCCGTACTTCCCGATCCCGGGCCCGCTGACCGACCACGGCCCCGCGAAGATCATCGCGATGTGCAACCAGAAGGGCGGCGTCGGCAAGACCACGTCGACCATCAACCTGGGTGCCGCGCTCGCGGAGTACGGCCGGCGCGTGCTGCTCGTGGACTTCGACCCGCAGGGCGCGCTGTCGGTGGGTCTCGGCGTCAACCCCATGGAGCTGGACCTCACGGTCTACAACCTGCTCATGGAGCGGGGCATGTCGGCGGACGAGGTCCTGCTGAAGACGGCGGTCCCCAACATGGACCTGCTGCCCTCCAACATCGACCTGTCGGCCGCCGAGGTCCAGCTGGTCTCCGAGGTCGCGCGCGAGTCCACGCTCCAGCGCGCCCTGAAGCCGCTGATGGACGACTACGACTACATCGTGATCGACTGTCAGCCCTCGCTCGGCCTGCTCACCGTCAACGCGCTCACCGCGGCGCACAAGGTGATCGTGCCGCTGGAGTGCGAGTTCTTCGCGCTGCGCGGTGTGGCCCTGCTGACCGAGACCATCGAGAAGGTCCAGGAGCGGCTCAACCCCGAGCTGGAGCTGGACGGCATCCTCGCCACCATGTACGACTCGCGCACGGTGCACAGCCGTGAGGTGCTCGCGCGGGTGGTCGAGGCGTTCGACGACCACGTGTACCACACGGTCATCGGGCGCACGGTCCGCTTCCCGGAGACCACCGTCGCCGGTGAGCCGATCACCACGTACGCCTCCAACTCCGTCGGTGCCGCCGCCTACCGCCAGCTCGCCAGGGAGGTGCTCGCCCGGTGTCACGCCGAGTGAGTCTGCCCGGAGCCGACGAACTGTTCCGTACGACCGGAGGGATGGCGCTCCAGCCCTCCACGCCCCGGCGGGGAGAGGCCAGGGTGCCGGCCCCGGCCGGGGAGAGCGATCCGGCGGCCGCCGCCGCGCAGGCGGAGGACGCGCCCCAGGCGGTGCCCGCGCGGGGCGGTGACGGCGAGGGCGCGGAGCACACGGCGGCGGTCGGGCCGGAGTCGTCCGAGACCGGTGAGTCCCGCATCCGGCCCGCGCGGCGGCAGCCCCCGCCGGAGGGTTCCGGCGGCGAGCAGCCCCGCAAGCGCGGGCGCGCCGCCTCCCGGCGTCCCAGCGGACGCGAGCGCCACGACGAGAAGATCACCGTGTACGTCTCCGCCGAGGAACTCATGGACCTCGAGCACGCGCGCCTGGTGCTCCGCGGTGAGCACGGGCTCGCCGTCGACCGGGGCCGCATCGTCCGCGAGGCGGTCGCCGTGGTCCTGGCCGACCTGGAGGCCCGCGGCGAGGCCAGCATCCTGGTCCGCCGCCTGCGGGGGCGCTAGCCGCGTTTTTCCCCGGCCGCCCGATAGCCTGCGACCCCCATGACCCCGAACCACACCCCCACCCCCGGCCCGAGACGCCCTCTGGGCCGGGGTCCGGGCGTTTCACCTCCGGCGGCTCAAGAGCCCGCCGCTTCGCCCACGGGGTCGCCTGCGGCGCTTACGGACGAGCTGGCTGTCGAGGCTCCGGCGGACGCCGAGCCCGTGCCGGGGGCCACCACCGGGTCGCCTGTGGCGCCCTCGGCCGTGGCGGCGGCCACGCCGGGGGCTGTCGTCGCGGGGTCGGTTCCGCGTTCGGAAGCGGCGCTCGCGCCCCAGGCCGGTGACACCTCGGGTGACCCCGAAGACAGCGGCGTCTTCAGAGTGCGGCTCGACAACTTCGAGGGGCCCTTCGACCTGCTCCTGCAGCTCATCTCGCGGCACAAGCTGGACGTGACCGAGGTGGCGCTGTCGAAGGTGACCGACGAGTTCATGGCGCACATCCGGGCCATGGGGGCGGACTGGGACCTGGACCGGACCACCGAGTTCCTGGTCGTCGCCGCCACGCTGCTCGATCTCAAGGCCGCCCGGCTGCTGCCCGCCGCCGAGGTGGAGGACGAGGCCGATCTCGCGTTGCTGGAGGCCCGGGATCTGCTGTTCGCGCGGTTGTTGCAGTACCGGGCGTACAAACGGATCGCGGACATCTTCAACGAGCGGCTGGAGGAGGAGGGGCGGCGGCATCCCCGTACCGTCGGGCTCGAACCGCACCACGCCGAGCTGTTGCCCGAGGTCGTCATCAGCATCGGGCCCGAGGGGTTCGCGCGGCTCGCGGTCAAGGCGATGCAGCCGAAGGCGGAGCCGCAGGTGTACGTGGACCACATCCACGCGCCGCTGGTCAGCGTCCAGGAGCAGGCCGGGATCGTCGTCGCCCGGCTGCGGGAACTCGGCGAGACGGACTTCCGCGCGCTCGTGGCCGACACCGACGACACCCTCACGGTCGTGGCCCGTTTCCTCGCCCTGCTGGAGCTGTACCGCGAGAAGGCCGTCGCCCTGGAGCAGGAGGCCGCCCTCGGCGCCCTGCTGGTCCGCTGGACCGGCGGAGACGGGCAGGACGTCCCCGTGGTCACCGACGAGTTCGACCGGCCCGCGGAGAAGGCCGAGGACGAGAAGGCCGAGGAGCAGAAGACGTGAACCACGAGACCGCCGCCGACCGGACCGTCGCCGAGCTCGCCCTCAAGCCCGCCCTGGAGGCCGTCCTCATGGTCGTGGACGAGCCCGCCTCCGAGGAACGCCTAGCCCGCCTCCTGGAGCGCCCCAGGCGCGCCGTCGCGGACGCGCTGCGCGAGCTGGCCGACGACTACACCGCCCAGGGCCGCGGCTTCGAGCTCCGTCACGTCGCGGGCGGCTGGCGCTTCTACAGCCGCGCCGCGTACGCCCCGGCCGTCGAACGGCTCGCCCTGGAGGGCCAGACCGCCCGGCTCACCCAGGCGGCCCTCGAGACCCTGGCGGTCGTCGCGTACCGCCAGCCGGTCAGCCGCAGCAGGGTCTCCGCGGTGCGCGGGGTCAACTGCGACGGCGTGATGCGGACCCTGCTCCAGCGCGGTCTGGTCCGCGAGGCGGGCGCGGAACCCGAAACAGGTGCGATCCTGTACGTGACGACGGAGTATTTCCTGGAGCGGTTGGGCCTGCGCGGCCTGGACGAGCTTCCGGAGCTCGCCCCCTTCCTCCCGGAAGCGGCGGCGATCGAGGCCGAGAGCCAGGAGGGTGTCCCGTCGTTCGACCCGGACGCGCCCGACGCGCCCGGCGGTCAGTACGCAGACGACTAAGACGGAAACCTTGATGCGAAGCAGCGGCAGCGACAGGAACAGCGGACGCGGGAACCATCGCGGCGCCGGCGACAACCGGGACGAGCGCCAGGGGCAGGGCGGCCGCCCCCGCAAGCCCCGCCCGGAGGAGCGCCGCTACGACGTCGGCCCGGGCGCCACGAAGGACGGCCCCAAGGCGGGCCGGGGCGGCGCGGCGCGCGGTGGCGCCAAGGGCGGCCCCAAGCAGTCCCAGAGCGCCGGGCGCGGCCGTACGGCCCCCGCGCGTTCGCGGGAGTACGAGACCCGGACCGAGGAGCGCAACCGGGAGCGGTACGCGGGCAAGAAGGACATCAAGCTGCCCAAGACCTTCCCCGGTGCCGAGCAGGAGGGCGAGCGCCTGCAGAAGGTGCTCGCGCGCGCGGGCTACGGCTCCCGGCGTGCCTGCGAGGAGCTGATCGAGCAGGCCCGCGTCGAGATCAACGGCGAGATCGTCCTGGAGCAGGGCCGCCGGGTGGACCCGGAGAAGGACGAGGTCAAGGTCGACGGCCTGACCGTCGCCACCCAGTCGTACCAGTTCTTCTCGCTGAACAAGCCCGCCGGTGTCGTCTCCACCATGGAGGACCCGGACGGACGCCAGTGCCTCGGGGACTACGTCACCAACCGTGAGACCCGCCTCTTCCACGTGGGCCGGCTCGACACGGAGACCGAGGGCGTCATCCTGCTCACCAACCACGGCGAGCTGGCACACCGCCTCACGCACCCGAAGTACGGCGTGAAGAAGACCTACCTCGCGCACATCGTCGGCCCGATCCCGCGCGACCTCGGCAAGCGGCTGAAGGACGGCATCCAGCTGGAGGACGGGTACGCGCGCGCGGACCACTTCCGCGTCGTCGAGCAGACCGGCAAGAACTACCTGGTCGAGGTGACCCTGCACGAGGGCCGCAAGCACATCGTGCGCCGCATGCTGGCGGAGGCGGGCTTCCCCGTCGACAAGCTGGTCCGCGTCTCCTTCGGCCCGATCACCCTCGGCGACCAGAAGTCGGGCTGGCTGCGCCGCCTGTCCAACACCGAGGTCGGCATGCTGATGAAGGAAGTCGACCTCTAGGGCCTGTCTTCCGGATCTTGCCGGGGTCGCGGGGTCTGGCACGCACATCTGCGGCGTTGTCGTCACTCGCCGACTCCCCCACGCTCGGCTTCGCTCGCGCGGGGGCACCCCCATCGCGTCGACTCCCTCCTCCGCCTTGCAGCTGCACGCACCAGACCCCGCTCGGGTCGGCCACAAGACGCCGTCGGCCCGAGTCGGCCTGATCCGGAAGAAAGGCCCTAGGCCTCTGCCTGGAGGGGGCTTGCCGCCCGCCCCGGTCCGGCTTTATGGTCAACCTGACGATTAGTCGGGTGGGCCATGCGGCCGGACCAACGGGGGCCGGGGCGGGGTGCGCCCGGAAGGGCGTACCCATGACCACCACACCCGCGGGAAAGCGCGCTGCCACCGGCTCCCTGCTCGGCCTCGCCCTCGGCGACGCCCTGGGATTTCCGACCGAGTTCAACGACGTGCCGTCGATCCTCGCCAAGTGCGGTCCTTGGCGGGAGATGGAGCTGCCGGGCCGCGCCTTCGTCTCCGACGACACGCAGATGACCCTCGCGCTGGGACGCGCCCTGCGGACGGCCATGGGGCGGGGATACCTCGCGCCGAAGCGGCTGGAGCGGCCGCTGCGCGAGGAGTTCGTGGACTGGTACCAGTCGCCGGAGAACAACCGCGCGCCCGGCCGGACCTGCCTGACGGCGTGCGAGCTGCTGAAGGAGGAGGGCCGGGTCTGGCAGGACGCCAGCCAGGTCGGCTCCAAGGGGTGCGGCGCCAACATGCGGGTGGCTCCGCTGGGCCTGGTTCCGGGTCTGAGTCCCGAACAGCGGTCCGGCGCGGCCCAGTTGCAGTCCGCCCTCACCCACGGCCACCCCACCGCGCTCGCCGCCTCCGACCTCACCGCGCACGCCGTGTGGCTCCTCGCCCAGGGCACCGACCCCACCGGACTGGTCGGCCGCCTGCGCTCCTACGCCCTCGACCACCGCACCCACTACGACCACACCTGGCTCGGCGACCTGTGGACCCGGTCCCAGGACCCCAGCCCCGAACACTTCATCACCCGGGGCTGGGACGAGTGCCTGGCGATCCTCGACCGCCTCCAGGACGCGGTCCGCACGGTCTCCCCGGAGACCGACCCCTGCCTCGCCACCGGTGAGGGCTGGATCGCCGAGGAAGCCCTGGCCACCGCCCTGCTCTGCTTCCTGTGGTTCCCCGCCGACCCGGTCCTGGCCCTCCGCCGCGCCGCCTGCACCGCCGGTGACTCGGACTCCATCGCCTGCCTGACGGGCGCCTTCGCGGGCGCCTGGCTCGGCGCGGACGCCTGGCCGGAGGCTTGGGTGGAGCGCATCGAATACCGGGCTGATCTGCTGGAGTTGGGCACGCTCTGGGATGCTTAGGCCCATGATCGACGCTCTCGGCATGGACCTGACGCCCGTGATCGCGGAACAGCCCCACCCCCTGCTGTTCGCGACCGTCTCCGGGGCCCACCTCTACGGCTTCCCGTCCCGGGACTCCGACGTGGACCTGCGCGGTGTCCACCTGCTGCCCGCCGCCGACCTGGTCGGACTGCGCGAGCCCGAGGAGACCCGCTCGCGGGACTGGGTCCGGGACGGCGTCGAGATGGACCTCGTCACCCACGACCTGCGCAAGTTCGTCCGGCTGATGCTCCGGCGCAACGGCTATGTGCTGGAGCAGCTCCTCTCGCCCCTGGTCGTCCACACCACCGACGCCCACAGGGAACTGGCCGCGCTCGCGCCGGGCGTCCTCACCACCCACCACGCCCACCACTACCGGGGGTTCGCGGGCACCCAGTGGCGGCTGTTCGAGAAGACCGGCGAACTCAAGCCCCTGCTCTACACGTTCCGCGTCCTGCTCACCGGCGTCCATCTGATGCGCAGCGGCGAGGTCGAGGCCCATCTGCCCACGCTGCTCGGCGAGTTGGAAGCACCCGGCTATCTGCCCGAGCTGATCGCGGCCAAGGCCGAGCGGGAGCACGGGGACGCCGGGGTCGACCGGGAGCGCGTACGGGCCGACATCGAGCGGCTGCATGTCCGGCTCGACGAGGCCCAGGCCGCCTCAGTCCTGCCGGACGCCGTCACCGCCCATGACGCCCTCCACGAGTTCGTGGTGCGCCTGCGACTGGGCTGAGTCCCGGCGGACGCGGTAGAGGAAGTCGGCCACGCGGGCGTGGTCCGGGTCCTCCGGGAGCGGGGTGCGGAGCAGGGCCTCGTCGGTCTCCTCCGCCAGGTGGGTCATGCGGGACTCGATCTCCGGCCACGGGACCTCGCCACGCTTCACCGCGAGGAGGGACTCGCGCTCGGCGCCCACGTCCAGGTGGAGTTCGCCGGTGCGCAGGAGGTCGCGGGCGCTGGTCAGCAGGCGCAGGAGGTGCATCGCGTGTTTCCAGCGGGGGGCGCCGGTCGTGCGGATGTCGGCGTCCAGCTTGCGGCGCTGGCCGAGGGCGTACCGGGTGAAGGTGGCGTGGACCCGGCGGGAGAGGAACGCGTCCCGCAGTGAGAGCAACTCGCGGCCCGTGTCGGTCAGTTGCTCCACCAGGGGGGAGTGCAGGCACTCCAGGATGTTGGGGTTGCCGCGCAGGGCCAGTTCGCAGAAGCGCTCCAGCTCCCAGGAGAACTGTTCCTCGTCCGGACCCTCGACATGGGTCGGCGGCTTCTCGAAGCGCCAGAACAGGGGAGTGGGGGCGAGGAAGACGCCCCGCCGGTCGGTGTCGCTCGCGTCGGTGGCCAGGCCGAAGGCGCGCGAGCCCATGACACAGGCGTAGACGGTGTGGTCACGGACCAGGTCGGCGGGGCGCATGGCGCGAGCGTACGCGGGGGGATCAGCCCAGGGTGATCGAATTTCCCCGCACCGTGATCGGCTTGGCGGCCAGCGGCCGGGTGGCCGGGCCCTGGACCACCGAGCCGTCGGTGATGCGGAACTTGGAGCCGTGACACGGGCAGTCCACCGTGCCGTCCGCGACCTGGTTCAGCGCGCAGCCCTGGTGGGTGCAGACGGCCGAGAACGCCTTGTACTCGCCCTTGGCCGGCTGCGTCACCACGATCTTCTCGGCCGCGAAGATCCTGCCGCCGCCCTCCGGGATGTCGCTGGTGCGCGCCAGCGCCTGCGCGGCCGGGGCGGAGCCGTTCTCCGTGTTCTCGGGGGTCGCGTCGGCGGTGGAGCCCGCCGAGCCGTCGCCGCCGCATCCCACACAGCAGACGGCGAGCGTGGCGGCGCCCGTCGCGAGGAGCGTGCGCCGTGTCGCGGGCTGGGTCATGTCGTCACTCCGAACGTACGTGGCACCGTCGGCAACGGACGGGCCGCAAAAGGTGAGCAAAGCCGGATGTCCGGGCATCTTGGCACCGATGCGGGCCGGGACGAAGGAAGCGGGAGCCTCCCGTCACCGGATCGGCCCCTCCGGTGGTCCGTCCCGGCCTCACGGCCTGACTAGGCTGGACGCCGACGCAGCGCGCCGGGACGAGTCGGCGCGCGAGCCAGTGAGGAGCAGGGCAGTGGCGGTACGAGCGGTCCGGGGGGCGGTCCCGCGGCGGCGGGACGAGGCCGGTCACACCCGGCGTCCCGGCGGTCATTTCCACGTGAGCGCCGTCCGGCACGAGGGCGGCGCCCGGTGAGGACCGCACTCGTCATCGGCACCGGCCTCATCGGCACCTCCGCCGCGCTCGCGCTCACCCAGCGGGGCGTCGTCGTCCACCTCGCCGACCACGACCCCGAGCAGGCCCGCACCGCCGCCGCGCTCGGCGCCGGAACCGACGCGCCGCCCCAGGGCCCCGTCGACCTCGCGATCGTCGCCGCCCCGCCCGCGCACGTCGCCGCCGTCCTCGCCGACGCCATGAGCCGCGGCGCGGCCCGGGGCTACATCGACGTCGCCAGCGTCAAGGGCGGCCCCCGCCGCGAGCTGGAGGCGCTCGGCCTCGACCTCTCCGCGTACATCGGCACCCACCCCATGTCGGGGCGCGAGAAGTCCGGCCCGCTGGCCGCCACCGCCGACCTCTTCGAGGGCCGCCCCTGGGTGCTCACCCCCACCCGCGACACCGACACCGAGGTGCTGAACCTCGCCCTGGAACTGGTCTCGCACTGCCGCGCCGTACCGGTCGTCATGGACGCCGACGCCCACGACCGCGCCGTGGCCCTCGTCTCCCACATGCCCCACCTGGTCTCCAGCATGGTCGCGGCCCGGCTGGAGAACGCCGAGGAAGCCGCCGTACGGCTGTGCGGGCAGGGCATCCGCGACGTCACCCGGATCGCCGCCTCCGACCCCCGGATGTGGATCGACATCCTCTCCGCCAACCCCGGCCCCGTCGCCGACCTCCTCGCGGACGTCTCCGCCGACCTGGACGAGACCGTGCGCGCGCTGCGTGCCCTGCAGTCCTCCGACGAGGACAAGCGGCGCGCGGGCGGCGCGGGCATCGAGGACGTGCTGCGGCGCGGCAACGCCGGACAGGTCCGGGTGCCCGGCAAGCACGGCTCCGCCCCGCGCGCCTACGAGACCGTCTCCGTCCTCATCGACGACCAGCCCGGCCAGCTCGCCCGCATCTTCGCGGACGCGGGCCGCGCCGGGGTCAACGTCGAGGACGTGCGCATCGAGCACGCCACCGGGCAGCAGGCCGGTCTCGTCCAGCTGAGCGTCGAGCCCAAGGCGGTGCCGGTCCTGACCGAGGCGCTGCGCGAGCGGGGCTGGGCGCTGCGGCAGTAGCGCGGGTCCGGCAGCGCAGGTCCCGGCCGGTCCCGGGGCGGACGTACGTCCGTACGAGTGACCCACACCCAGTAACCTTGTGCGGGGCGCCCTCGCGTCCCGACCCACCGACCACCCTTCACCAGGAAGGTGCCCTCCCGTGGAAAACGGCGCCGCCCCGACCGAGCCCGTGATCGTCGCGATCGACGGCCCCTCCGGCACGGGCAAGTCGAGCACGTCGAAGGCCGTCGCCGCGCAGCTCGGCCTCAGCTACCTGGACACCGGCGCCCAGTACCGGGCCATCACCTGGTGGATGGTGACCAACGGCATCGACCTGGAGGACCCGACCGCGATCGCCGCCGTCGCCGGGAAGCCCGAGATCGTCTCCGGCACCGACCCGTCCGCGCCCACCATCACCGTGGACGGTTACGACGTGGCCGCCCCGATCCGCACCCAGGAGGTCACCTCCAAGGTCAGCGCGGTCAGCGCGGTGCCCGAGGTGCGCACCCGGATCACGGAGCTCCAGCGCACGATCGCCACGGGCGCCGAGCTCGGCATCGTCGTCGAGGGCCGCGACATCGGCACCACCGTGCTGCCCGACGCCGACCTCAAGATCTTCCTCACCGCCTCCCCGGAGGCCCGCGCGGCCCGCCGCAGCGGTGAGCTGAAGGGCGCCGACGTCAACGCCACCCGCGAGGCCCTGATCAAGCGGGACGCGGCCGACTCCAGCCGCAAGACCTCCCCGCTCGCCAAGGCGGACGACGCGGTCGAGGTGGACACCACCGAGCTGACCCTCGCCCAGGTCATCGAGTGCGTCGTCACGCTGGTCGAGGAGAAGCGGGCCGGGAAGTGAGCGACCCGGCGCTGCCCTCCGAGCAGGGCGCCGAGATCGGCCGGCGCATCGGCGTCGGCCTGATGTACGGCCTGTGGCGGCCGCGTGTGCTGGGCGCCTGGAAGGTGCCCGCGAGCGGACCGGTGATCTTCGCCGTCAACCACTCGCACAACATCGACGGCCCCATGGTCATGGGCGTGGCGCCCCGGCCGACGCACTTCCTGATCAAGAAGGAGGCGTTCGTCGGTCCCCTGGACCCCTTCCTGACCGGTATCGGCCAGCTGAAGGTGGACCGCACGAGCGCCGACCGCACCGCCATCGCCCGGGCGCTCGGCGTCCTGGAGAGCGGCGGTGTGCTGGGCATCTTCCCGGAGGGCACCCGGGGTGAGGGCGACTTCGCCTCGCTGCGCGCGGGCCTCGCCTACTTCGCGGTGCGCAGCGGGGCGCCGATCGTGCCCGTGGCCGTACTCGGCAGCGCCGAGCGGTCCGGCCGCCTGATCAAGGCGCTGCCGCCGCTGCGCTCCCGCGTGGACGTGGTCTTCGGAGATCCGTTCGAAGCGGGCGACGGCTCGGGGCGGCGTACGCGCAAGGCGCTGGACGAGGCGACCGAGCGCATCCAGAAGCGGCTCACCGCACACCTGGAAAACGCCAGGCGCCTGACCGGGCGCTGGGCGACACTTGAGTAGTGGAACCGGCCCGAAACGGGTCACTTCCACCGATCACCACGAACGACGACGAGGTACGGACTTCATGAGCGACCAGAACCAGCCCGACGGCTCGGCCGAGCACGAGTACGAGCACGGGGCTCTCGGCGACGCCGAGTACGCGGAGTTCATGCAGCTCGCCGCGGAAGAGGGCTTCGACATCGAGGACGTCGAGGGCGCCATCGAGGAGGCGGGCCACGGCCCCCTCCCCGTGCTCGCCGTCGTCGGCCGCCCGAACGTCGGCAAGTCGACCCTGGTGAACCGGATCATCGGCCGCCGCGAGGCGGTCGTCGAGGACAAGCCGGGCGTCACCCGCGACCGAGTCACCTACGAGGCCGAATGGGCGGGCCGCCGTTTCAAGGTCGTCGACACCGGCGGCTGGGAGCAGGACGTCCTCGGTATCGACGCCTCCGTGGCCGCCCAGGCGGAGTACGCGATCGAGGCCGCCGACGCGGTCGTCTTCGTGGTGGACGCCAAGGTCGGCGCCACCGACACCGACGAGGCGGTCGTCCGGCTGCTGCGCAAGGCCGGCAAGCCGGTCGTGCTGGCCGCCAACAAGGTCGACGGCCTCTCCGGCGAGTCCGACGCCGCCTACCTGTGGTCCCTGGGCCTCGGCGAGCCGCACCCGGTCTCCGCGCTGCACGGCCGCGGCACCGGCGACATGCTGGACGCCGTCCTGGAGGCGCTCCCCGAGGCGCCCGCGCAGACCTTCGGCGGCGCCGGTGTCGGCGGCCCCCGCCGCATCGCCCTGATCGGCCGCCCGAACGTCGGCAAGTCCTCCCTGCTGAACAAGGTCGCGGGCGAGGAGCGCGTCGTCGTCAACGAGCTGGCGGGCACCACCCGCGACCCGGTCGACGAGATGATCGAACTCGGCGGCAAGACCTGGAAGTTCGTGGACACCGCGGGCATCCGCAAGCGCGTCCACCTCCAGCAGGGCGCCGACTACTACGCCTCCCTGCGTACGGCCGCTGCCGTGGAGAAGGCCGAGGTCGCCGTCATCCTGCTGGACGCCTCCGAGAACATCTCCGTGCAGGACCAGCGCATCGTCACCATGGCCGTCGAAGCGGGCCGCGCGGTGGTGCTCGCCTTCAACAAGTGGGACACCCTCGACGAGGAGCGCCGCTACTACCTGGAGCGGGAGATCGAGACCGAGCTGGGCCAGGTCGCCTGGGCCCCGCGCGTCAACGTCTCCGCCCGCACCGGCCGCCACATGGAGAAGCTGGTCCCGGCGATCGAGACCGCGCTCGACGGCTGGGAGTCCCGCGTCCCCACCGGCCGACTGAACGCCTTCCTCGGCGAGCTGGTCGCCGCCCACCCGCACCCGGTCCGGGGCGGCAAGCAGCCGCGCATCCTGTTCGGCACCCAGGCGGGCACCAAGCCGCCGCGCTTCGTCCTCTTCGCCTCCGGCTTCATCGAGGCGGGCTACCGGCGCTTCATCGAGCGCCGTCTGCGCGAGGAGTTCGGTTTCGAGGGCACCCCGATCCACATCTCGGTGCGGGTGCGCGAGAAGCGCGGCGCCAAGAACAAGAAGAAGTAACGGGCACGACCGAAGGGCGGCTCCCGGTTCCTCTCAGGACCGGAGGCCGCCCTTCGGCGTCTCCTCAGCTGCCCTGGCGCGGGGCCGGGGGCAGCGCCGCCCGGTCCGGGCGCGGGGCCTCGGGCTCCTGCGGCCGCCCGATCGTGCCCACCCGCTGCCACTGCGACTGCTGGCGCGCGCTGTACGCCCCCGCGCTGTAGGCGCTGTAGGAACTGCTGAACGAACCCGGCCGGTGCCCGCCGTACGCCCCCGTGCTCTGCGGAAGGCTGCCGAAGGCCGTGAACTCCAGGTCCTCCTCGCCGCTGCGGTCGCCGGGCAGCGTGCGGAAGGTCTTGACCCACTCCGCGTAGAGCGTGTCGTAGATCGGCGTGGCCGAGGGCGTGCCGGTGCCGTCCTGCCCCGGCCGGGCGAGCGGTACGGGGGTGAGGGCGGTCGACCGGCGGGGCGGGGTGTCGTATGCGTGCACGTATGTCCAAACGACGCCGCGTGCAAAGGGATGCGGGGGCCTGCGGCGCTTCAGGGGGCTTGGCCGTGCGGGTTCCGCGCCCGGGCGCGGAGCCGCGTCGCGCGGGCTCGGGCGCGGAGAGGGCTGCGCGGGCGCGTGAGGGGGACGCGCGGGCGTACGGGAGTTGACCGGTGCAGGGGTGGGCGCGGACGTAGAGGTGCCGACTCGGGCGGTACGGGCGGGGCGGTACGGGTTGGGGCGGGGCGGTACGGGCTCGGGCGGGGCCGTACCGCCCTGCCCGTACCGGTGTGCCCGTACGCGGCCCGGTGTGCCCGTCCGCCCCCGCCCGTCAGGTGCCCGCGAGGGGCAGCGCGGCGGCGACCAGCTTGCCCGTGGCCGCCGACCGGTCCAGGGCGTCGCGCAGCAGGTCCTCGCGGGGCTGGCGGCCGATGGAGCCGACCGGGGCCGCGAACATCAGTACCTGCTGGTGCTTGTTGGCGGCCGCGCGCCAGCTGTCGGTGACCTGGAGCGGCTGGTGCGCCTGCCACCAGGCCACCTGCTGGCCGCCGCCCGGGCCCGGCTGGAGCACCGCGTGCAGCTGGCCCACGGCGAGCAGTACCGACCAGCCGTGCAGCACCTGCGGCACGGACGCCAGCTCGGTCACCGGCATGAAGCCCTGCTCGATGAGCAGCGGCAGGAAGTCGTCGCCGGGGCCGATGCTGCCCGGGCGCACGATCGGCGCGGTCGGCTCGACGACGAGTGCCGGGTGCAACTCGCCCTCGATCAGGACGAGTCCGCTGGTCACGCCGAGTACGGCGGGCTCCGGTGCGGCCGGGGCGGCGCTCTGGGGCGCCTCGGCGCCGGGCGTGAGGCCGTCGCCGATGGAGCGGACGGCGCCCTGCAGTTGCTCCTCGGTGACCTGCACGACCTGCGAGGGCAGACAGCCCGCGTGCGCGAAGGCCAGGACTGCGGTCTCCTCCCCGACGAACAGCACGGTGCTGGTGCGCTCCAGCTCGGAGTTGCCGGGTGTGCGGCAGGAGGTGCAGTCGTAACTGCCCGGGGCGTTCTCTCCGGCGAGCAGCCTGTCGGCTTCTTCGTCGCCGATCTCGGCACGTACGGCGTCACTGACGTCGAGCATGGGCGGCACGGTGACTCCCTCGGGGTGCGGTGCTGGGGCCGGCCGGGTGGCTCCCGGTCGCTGAGCCCCGGCGTCGCGGGCTCATGAAGAAGACAACGGGCGTCCTGTGGTGGGAGTCACGCCTTCAGGCGAACGGAATCGAACCATCCCGGCGAGGTCGTCACGTTTGGTGCGGAATCGGCCACTCAGCGTCAATTTCGAGCACAGTCAAGGGACTTGAACGAGTGAACTGGGTCACACTTCCCAAAGGTGAGCATCCGTTATGTCGGCACATAGTCGCATGTAGTGGGTGGCCGGAAGTCGCCGATACTCGCGGTAACGCCCAACTGGCCTGGAAAGAAGGGGTGTTGGTTGAAATTCGCGAGCTGTCCTCCCTAGATTCCTCCGCCGTGTGCAACGAGCACCGCTCGGGCAAGTCCGCCGGCCGTCCGTGATCGGATCACGATCACCGCATCGGCCGCGGCGGACGGGGCCGGGCGCGAGGAACCGCGGTCCTGTGCGGTGAGGCGCGCCCCGCCCTGGGGGAGCCCGGGTACGTGGAGAGGGAAATGCATGACCGAGTGTGCCGATACCAACCGTCCCGCCACCCGTCGTGAGGGTGCCCGCAAGGGCCGTACGACGGCCGTCCTCGCCGGAGCGGCGCTGCTGGCCCCGCTGGGCCTGCTGGCCGCCACCACGAACGCGGAGGCGGCGGACAACGGGGTGTGGGACCGCATCGCCCAGTGCGAGAGCGGCGGCAACTGGCACATCAACACCGGCAACGGCTACTACGGCGGACTCCAGTTCTCGGCGGGCACCTGGCGGGCCTACGGCGGCGCCGCCTACGCGCCGACGGCCGACCAGGCCTCCAGGAGCGCCCAGATCGCCGTCGCCACCAAGGTGCAGAGCGCCCAGGGCTGGGGAGCCTGGCCCGTCTGTTCGGCCCGCGCCGGGGCTTCCGGGGCGGCACCGGCCGCCGCGTCCCGGGGCGCGGCCACGAAGAGCGGCGCCACCTCGAAGAGCGGCGCCACGAGGAGCGGCGCGACGGCGAAGCGGACCCCCGCCCAGCCGCAGAAGCCCGCGAAGGCGCCCGAGCGCCCGGTGGAGCACACCGGCCGCAGTGCCACCCGCGGTGCCTACACCGTCCGTGCGGGCGACACGCTGAGCACCATCGCCGCCCGGCACGACACCACCTGGCAGCGGGTCTTCGCCGCCAACGAGAAGGTCATCGGTTCCGACCCGAACCTGATCGTGCCGGGCCAGCGTCTGGCGCTCTGAGCGCGGACGGGCGCAGGCCGCCCGGCAGTGACAGCCGTCGTCCCCGCGGGGGGCGGCGGTTGTCCGCGTGTGCGGGCCGGGGCGTACGCGCCCCGGGCGCGCGCCCTTCCGGAGCGCGGTGACGATGTGGTGAATCCGTGAATTTCCTATGAGCCGTCAGGTCCCCGGCAGGCTCGCCGGATTCCCCGTCAAAACAACTTCCGAACCTGCGCGGAGGAATCCGGCCGGAAACGTTCGGCGGGCGAAATTGGATGCCACGATCCCGACATCAGGAAATTCTGTTCGATTGCCCCGAGGAGGTGAACGGTAACCCCCATACGTGTGACGGAGTTCGGCGGTAACGGGTGCCGGGAAGCTGTGACAGAAGTGTGACCGTGCGCAGCGCATGACCTTCGCCGGGCCGGGGTTCCGTCACTGCCCGGAGCCGCCTAGCGTGGCCGCATGGCACAGATTCCCACTCCGCCGGCGGAGCCGCAGGACAGTCTGGACACCTATGTCGGCCTCGACGCCGACAGCGCCGAGCGCCTGGCCCGGGACCGGGGCTGGAGCACCGTACGGGCCCTGCCGCCGGGCACGGTCGTCACCATGGAGTACCGCGTGGGCAGGATCAACTTCGAGGTGAGCGACGGCCGGGTCCGGCGGGCCTGGAAGGGCTGACCGGACCCGGGGTCGGGCGGCTCGGCGGGGGCGGGTGGGTGCGTACCTGGCCCGCCGCCGGGCCGCCCGGCCGTCAGGGGCGGGCCGGCTGGGAGGCGCCGCGCGGCAGCCGGTCGGCGTGCGCCGGGCGGCGGCTGCCGGCCGGGGTGACCGGGGTGCGCTCCGAGCGGGCCGTGTGCGGGCCGGGAGTCAGATGGATCGGGGCACGTCCACCGCGCACGGAGGCCACCGGCTCGAAGACGGCCGGATGCGCCTCGGACTGCGCGGTCTGCGGCCGCAACGGCACCGGGGCGACCGGGGCGGGCGGAGCCGACGGAACCGCCGTCGTACGGCCGCGCCGGTCCCGCAGACGGTCCCGCAGGGCGAACACGGCGGACTCGGTCCGGGAGATCAGCGGCTCGAACCAGGGCAGCGCGAGCAGGATCAGCAGACCGGCGGCCCAGCCCAGAAGCACGTCGCTCAGCCAGTGCGTACCGAGGTAGACGGTGGTGAGACCGACGCCGAGCGAGGTGACGGCCGAGAGCGCGGACAGCCAGCGGCGCGCCCGCGGCGTGGAGGCCAGATAGGCCAGGATGCCCCAGGTCACGACCGCGTTGGCGGTGTGACCCGAGGGAAATATGTCTCCGCCCAGGCCCATCTCGTTCGAGCCGATCACGGTGGCGTAGTGCGGGCCGAGCCGCCCCATGCCGAGCTTGGCGGCGCCGACCGTGATGTTCAGCAGCAGCAGCGAGGCCGCCAGCGTCAGCAGCGGCCGCAGCGTGTGCTGCCGCCAGGAGCGCCAGCCGAGCCACGCCGTGACCATGACGGCGGTCGGGCCGCGCTGGCCCAGGACCACGTAGTAGTCGAGGAACGCGTGGATCTCCGGCCACTGCTGGTACGGGCGGAAGAACATGACCTGCCAGTCCAGCCGCACCAGCCAGGAGGTGGTGATCACGGCCCACACGATCGCCAGGTAGAAGGCCAGGGTCGCGGAGAACAGTACGACCCGGTGCCGGCTCATCCTGGGCATGTCGATGTGGGCCGGCCGTTCCGGCTCACGGTCCAGCCTGGCGAACACCCGGTCCAGACGCCGGGTGAGGTTTCGTTCGGTACGCACCCAATCGACATTACAGCGAGTGAGCGGTGTTCCCGGTCAGTACAGAGGCTTTGTGATGACGATGTGATGTGGGAAACCTCTCAGGAGAGATCCCCAATTCTCGGGATTCGGCAATGGCGCCCGGGAGGTTCCCGGAATTGTTTTGGGCATGCCGAAGGGGACGGTTTTTGGTCGCTTATGAATTCGTTAACCCGGGCATTGCGGCGAATTCAGGGGTCGCTCACGGCGCCCCCAGGAGTCGATCATGGTCGCCCGGCGGGGGCGGTCAGGGCGGTCACGGCGGTCCGGCGGGGGCCGTCACGGGGCCGTCACGGCGGTCCGGAGCCGTTCAGCCAGAAGGCGCCGTAGGCCGCGGCGGCCGTCGCGGCCACCGCCACGACCGCGGCCGCGCGGCCCGGACGCGCGGCCGCCAGGGCCCGGGCCAGAGGGAAGAGCACCGGGAAGGCGGGCATCAGCAGCCGGGGCTTGGAGCCGAAGTAGCTCGACGCGCACAGGGCCAGCGCCAGGACCACACCCGTGTAGACCAGCACGGACAGGGGCTGTCGCTGGCGCACACCGGCCAGGTGCAGCCGGATCAGCAGGACGACACCGACGGCCAGGGCCGCGCCCGCGAGGACCGACGGGAACGACGTGAACATGCCCGCCACGAAGCGGGCGAAGGCGTAGCCGCCGTCGAAGCCGTTGCGCCAGCCGGCCTGGACGCGGAGATAGCCGAGCGGCCCGTCCCCGGTGCGCAGACCGACCCAGAGGACGTATCCGGCGGCGCCGAGCGGGGCGAGGGCCATGCCGAGGAGACGGCGGCGCGCGGAGGTGTC
The DNA here is from genome assembly GCF_040638245.1 of Streptomyces sp. NPDC026659. Taxonomy (NCBI): domain Bacteria; kingdom Bacillati; phylum Actinomycetota; class Actinomycetes; order Kitasatosporales; family Streptomycetaceae; genus Streptomyces; species Streptomyces sp. NPDC026659. The sequence continues at coordinate 44,256 of NZ_JBEZXY010000006.1, forward strand.
CGCGCCGGGCGCGGGGGAGAGGGAGGGGGCGCGTACGTCCTCACGAGCGCCCCGTGCGTCATCCGCGCTCCGATTTCCCCCGAACGAGGTCACCCATGAGGTGACGCGCGCAGGGATTCGACCGGTCACGTAAGGAGCCGGCGCCGCCACCCACACCGCCGCGACCACCGCCATCCCCACCGGCCGGGTCAGCCCCGCCAGCGCCGCGAGCAGGCCCGCGGTCACCCAGCGCCCGGTCAGCACCGCGTAGAGCGACCACGCGGCCAGCGCCGTGAACAGTGACTCGCTGTACGCCATCGACTGCACGATCCCCACCGGCAGCACCGCCCACAGCAGCACCGCGCAGACCCCGGCCCGCGCGCCGTACAGCCACTCGGCCACCGCGAAGATCCCGCCCGCCGCCGCGAGCGAGGCGAGCAGCGCGACCACGAAACCGGCGTCCGCGTACGACAGCGGAGCCACCGCGTGCCCCAGCCGCTCCAGCCAGGGCAGCAGCGGGAAGAACGCCAGGTCGGAGTGGACGTCGCCGTTCGGCAGCCGCACCTCGTAGCCGTAGCCCGAGGCGGCCACCCGCGCGTACCAGAGGGAGTCCCAGCGCGCGGTCAGCAGCGTGTACGCGCTCTTGCCGCGCGCCGCGCTCCAGCCGGCCAGCACGGCCAGGCCCAGCACGCGGATCGCCGCGTAGCCGAGCAGGGCCGGGGCGGCCCGGCGCAGGAGAGGGGCGCGCGGCGGGGCCGGGCGCGTCACGAGTTCGGTCACGGGCTCGATTATCGACGGGCCCGCGCACCACCCCCGGCCACCGGACCGCCGCCCGCCCCCGAGCTGCCCCCTCGTACGCACACGCGCGCGCGAAAAGGCAAGTGGCGTACGCCACATGGGTTCGCCCGAGCAGGTGAGAGGTCCACCACGTGCCCCCGGGCCGAACTCGCGTACGCTGACGAGCCACCCGCGTGGGAAAGGCGCGGGCCGGAGCGAACCGCTCTTCTCCGGCCGTACGACGGGGAAATCCCCGACCCCGTCCCACTCCGCCGCGCACGAGGGATCATCTGGGAGGTAGTACATGTCCGGGACGACCACGGCCGAAATCGGGCCGTGCCGTCGGACGACCGGGACCGGTGCCAACCGCTGGGTCGTTCTCGTCGTCCTCTGTGTCAGCCTGCTGCTCGTCGCCCTCGACGCCACCGTGCTGCACGTGGCGGTACCCGCCGTCACCGAGGACCTTCGGCCCGGTGCCGAACAACTGCTCTGGATCGTCGACGTCTATCCGCTGGTCTGCGCCTCGCTGCTGATCCTCTTCGGCACACTGGGCGACCGCGTCGGACGCAGACGCGTCCTGCTGCTCGGCTACGCCCTCTTCGGCGTCGCTTCGGCCGTCGCCGCGCTGTCCCACAGCGCCGACACCCTGATCCTCGCCCGCGCGCTGCTCGGCGTCGGCGGTGCCATGATCATGCCCGCCACGCTCTCGATCCTGCGCCAGGTCTTCCCCGACCGGCGCGAACGCGCGCTCGCCATCGGCATCTGGAGCGCGGTCGCCGCCGTCGGCGCGGCCGTCGGACCGCTGCTCGGCGGGTTCCTGCTCGAACACTTCTGGTGGGGCTCGGTCTTCCTGGTCAACATCCCGCTGATGCTGGTGAGCCTGCCCATCGGCCGGATGCTGCTGCCCGAGTCGCGCGGCGAGCGCGACGGCCCCTGGGACGTGCTCGGCGCGCTGATGGCGGCGGCCGGACTCTTCGGCGTCGTCCTCGGCGTGAAGCGGCTCGGCGGCGGCGAACCGCCCCTGAGCCTCCTCACCGTCCTGCCCCTGCTCGTCGGCGCGGCGCTGCTGTACCTCTTCGTCCGGCGCCAGAGCCGCCGCACGCACCCCCTGGTCGACCTGCGGATGTTCCGGCGTCCCGCGTTCAGCACCTCCGTGGGCTGCATCGTCCTGGCGATGCTCGCGCTCGTCGGCCTGGAGCTGATCGCGGCGCAGTATCTGCAGCTCGTCCTCGGCCTGTCCCCGCTGGCCACCGGTCTACGGCTGCTGCCGCTGACCGCCGCCGCGATGGCGGCCGGGCTCGCCGGGGCCCGGATGCTGCGCGGGCTCGGCCCGCGCCGCATGGTCGTCTCCGGTTTCTGTCTCACCGCCGCCGCCGTGGTCCTGCTGACGGCGATGGGCGGCCAGGACAACACCCCGCTCCTGCTCTCCGGCTTCGTGCTGCTCGGCTTCGGTCTGGAGACCACGCTCTTCGGGGCGTACGAGTCGATGCTCAGCGAGGCCCCCGCCGACCGTGCGGGCGGTGCCGCCGCCATCGGCGAGACCTCCTACCAGCTCGGCGCGGGCATCGGCATCGCCCTGCTCGGCAGTGTCATGAACCGCGCCTACGCCCCGGCCCTCACCTCGGTGCCCGGCGTCCCCGCCTCCGACGCGGCGGCGGCCGGACACTCGCTGGGCGAGGCGTACGAGATCGCCGGACGGCTCGGCGGCTCCGCCGGAGAGGCGCTGCGCCAGGCCGCCCGTGACTCCTTCGTGCACGGCCTGCATGTGACCCTGCTGGTCAGCGCGGGCCTGCTGCTCCTCGGCGCGGTGATGGCGCTGCGGCTGCCCCGGACGATGAGCTGCCCACCGGAGAGCGGCGCGGTGGACGGGGAGGTCGCGGACCGGGTGGTCGGAGTGACCGAACTGCCCGAACCCGTCGCGGCCGCCCTGTCCGAGCCCCTCGTGTCCAGCGTGTCCGAGGGCGTCGCGTCCACTGTGACCGAGCTGCCCCCGCCCCGCGAGCCGGGCAAGCCGAGGGCGATCGCCTGACCCCGCGCGGGCCGCCCTGGACGCCGGGCGGCCCGCGCCGTAACGTCGGCCGGAGCATTCCGACTAGCGCCGCTAGTTTTCCGCGTGCCCACTGTGCCGGAGGGTGTTCCATGTCCGCGTCCGCGAAGCTGCCCCCGTTCGACCCCGCCGACCCGCTCGGCGTCGACGACCTCCTCGAACCGGAGGACCTGGCCGTCCGGGACACCGTGCGCGGCTGGGCGGCGGACCGGGTGCTGCCGTACGTCGCCGAGTGGTACGAGAAGGGCGAGCTGCCCGGCATCCGGGAGTTGGCCCGCGAGCTGGGCTCGATCGGCGCGCTCGGCATGTCGCTCACCGGGTACGGCTGCGCGGGCGCGTCGGCCGTGCAGTACGGCCTCGCCTGTCTGGAGCTGGAGGCCGCCGACTCGGGCATCCGCTCGCTGGTCTCGGTGCAGGGCTCGCTCGCGATGTACGCGATCCACCGCTACGGCAGCGAGGAGCAGAAGAACGAGTGGCTGCCCCGCATGGCCTCCGGCGAGGTGATCGGCTGCTTCGGGCTCACCGAGCCGGACCACGGCTCCGACCCGGCCGGAATGCGCACGTTCGCGAAGCGCGACGGCGACGACTGGGTGCTGACCGGGCGCAAGATGTGGATCACCAACGGCTCGGTCGCCGGGGTCGCCGTCGTCTGGGCGCGCACCGAGGACGGTATCCGGGGCTTCGTCGTCCCCACCGACCGCCCCGGCTTCTCCGCGCCCGAGATCAAGCACAAGTGGTCCCTGCGCGCCTCGGTCACCAGCGAACTCGTCCTCGACGACGTACGGCTGCCCGCCGACGCGGTGCTGCCGGAGGTCACCGGGCTGCGCGGGCCGCTCGGCTGTCTGTCGCACGCCCGGTACGGCATCGTCTGGGGGGCGATGGGCGCCGCGCGCAGCAGCTTCGAGGCGGCGCTGGACTACGCGCGGACGCGGGAGCAGTTCGGGCGGCCCATCGGCGGCTTCCAGCTCACCCAGGCCAAGCTCGCCGACATGGCGGTGGAGCTGCACAAGGGGATTCTGCTCGCCCACCATCTGGGGCGGCGCATGGACGCCGGCCGCCTGCGTCCCGAGCAGGTCAGCTTCGGCAAGCTCAACAACGTCCGCGAGGCCATCGAGATCTGCCGTACGGCGCGGACGATCCTCGGTGCCAACGGGATCTCCCTCGAGTATCCCGTGATGCGGCACGCGACCAATCTGGAGTCGGTGCTCACTTACGAGGGCACCGTCGAAATGCACCAGCTGGTGCTGGGCAAGGCACTCACCGGGCTCGATGCCTTCCGGTGAGCCCCCGAGGGGGCGGGGCCGCGGTGAACGGCCCCGCCTCAGCTCTGGTTGAAGAAGCCGTCCTGACGGCGGCCCGAGGGCTCGCCGCTGACGACCTCGGTGTGGGCGGGCGTGAGCAGGAAGACCCGGGTGGCGACCCGTTCGATCGTGCCCCGCAGTCCGAAGGTCAGACCGGCGGCGAAGTCCACGACGCGCTTGGCGTCGGTGGCCTCCATCGCCGTGAGGTTCATGATGACCGGGACGCCGTCCCGGAACATCTCGCCGATGGCGCGGGCGTCCCGGAAGCTGTCCGGGGTGACCGTGCCGATCCGGCGGCCCTTGTCCTCGGCCGTGTCCGTGGCGACCTTGACGCGCGGGTCCGTGACCCAGGCGTCCGCGGACTGAGCGCCCTCGGAGTAGTCGTCGTCGTAGTAACGCTCGTCATCGTTGTCGTCGACCAGGCCGAGCCACGCGCTCGCCTTGCGTACCGATCCCATGGACGCCTCCTCTCTCAGCGGTTTCTCTTGCTCTTCCCATCCCTATGGTCATCCATGATGCTGACAGCGCGCCAAGTGGATAGTCGGCGCGCGGGGGGTTTGTGACGGTACTGGTGCGCGGTCCATACGTCGAGAGCCCTTGTGTCACAAGGGCTCCGCCCCGTACGGCTGCTGACTGAGAGTGAAATATGATTGTTCGCGGCGGATGGGTGATGCATGGTGTGTCAGGGTGAACGAAGTGCCCTGCGTGACCTGATTGTCCGCTGATAGGAAGGTCTGGAACGGAGTGTGACGGACCGTCAGTCGCGCGTCAGTTCTTCAGCTCCGGTGGCGAGATCCGGGACGTGCTGATCGCGGAACCCGTCGTCCCCCACTTCTTCAGGATGCGCGCGTACGTCCCGTCCGCGATGAGCCGGTTCACCGCCGCGCGGAAGGCGGGCGCCAGGGGGGTGCCCTTCTTGAAGGCGAAGCCGACGTCGAGCCGGTGGTACTCGTTGAGGAATTTCAGGCCCGGCTGGTGCGCGACGGCGTAGCGCAGGCCGTTGATCGTGGACATCACGACGTCGCTGCGCCCCTGCTGGATCGAGGACCAGATCGCGCTCTGCTCGGCGTACGTCTGTACGTGATACGGCTTCCTGCCCGCGTCCGCGCACACGTGCCGGTTCTTCTCGAGCGTGGCCTCGAAGGTGGTGCCCGCGCCGGTCGCGATGTTCAGACCGCACAGCTGCCTCAGATCGGTGATCCTGGCGAGCTCGCTGTCCTTGCGGGTGACGAAGCCCTGCCCGTCGTTGACGTAGGTGACGAAGTCGATCGTCCTGCGGCGCTCGTCCGTGACGCCGAAGTTGCTCGCGCCGAAGTCGTACTTGCCGCTCTCCAGCGCCGGGAGGATCGCCTCGAAGCTCGCCTGCTCGATCTTGAGCTTGATGCCGAGCACCTTGGCGGCCGCCTTGGTGATGTCCACGTCCTGGCCGGTCAGGGTCGTGCCGTCGGCGAGGTACGTGGTGCCGGGCGGGGTGCCGCCCACGGCGACCGCGACGGTCAGCCGCGTGACCCCGGCCGGCAGCAGCTTCGCGGCCGCCGGGTCCTTCGCGATCCCGGAGACGACGTCGGTGGTGGGGATCGCGTCGGACCCGGCCGCGATGCGGGCGCCGGAGCCGGGGGAACCGGCGGAGCCCGAGCCGCAGCCGGTCAGCAGCAGCGCGGCGGAGACGAGGGCGGCGAAGGGCGCGAGGAGGCGGCGGGCGGGCGCGGACGGGTGGCGCGGGGGCAGCGTGGCGTGCTGCGTGGGTGCGGGAAGGCGGCGGCGTGCGGCCGGGGCGGGGCGGCGTGCGGGCATGGCGAGGTGGCGCGTGGGCGCGGGCATCGGGAAACGGTCTCCTGGAAGAAGGGGAGGACGAGCCGGACGCGAGGGGAGAAGGCGGTGCTACGGCAGGCGCGAGGGGAGGGAGGGTGCGGTGGGCAGGGCGCGCGCGTGAAGGCCGGAAAGGGAAGCGAAGTGAAGTGAAGAACGCGAAGGCGCCCGGAACGAGCGGGCGCGCAGGGGGTCAGCTCAACAGGACGCGGACCACACGCGACCGAAGTCGATGTGGGAGCGGGTGACCAGCCACTGCTGTGGGCGCATGGGCCAAGTGGAACAGGCATCCGGTTGGCCCGTCAACCGAGTTGAGACGGGCCGCTCACACTCCGGACACCCTTGACAGCGCCGGGAAACGGCGACGTACTCTCGTGGGACGGTCCTGCTGAGGGGCTCGGCCGTGACCGCGCCCTGGGGCGCGGCGGAGTGCGGGCATGGCGCGTCGGGTCCGACGTGTCACGGAGTCCCGCATGTCATCCGACACCCTCGCCAAACCCTCCGCCCCGTCCCCGGCGCCCTCGCGCCCGGACAATCCCCCGATCGTCCCCCGCCGCCGCTACGGCCAGTGGGTCGCCGCCGTCGTCGTCCTGGTGCTGCTCGGGCTCGTGGTCAACTCGGTCCTGCGCAACCGGGCCTTCCAGTGGGACGTGGTCGCCGACTACTTCACCTCGGTCTCCGTGCTGCGCGGACTCTGGCTCACCCTGTGGCTCACCGCCGTGGTGATGGTCCTCGGATTCGCCCTCGGCACCCTGCTCGCCGTCCTCCGGCTCTCCGCCAACCCGGTGCTGCGATCGGTCAGTTGGGGATACGTCTGGCTGTTCCGGTCGATCCCGATCCTGGTGCAGCTGCTGCTGTGGTTCAACATCGGGGCGCTGTACCCGCAGTTGTTCGGGATCAGGACCGTCAACCTGCTCGGACCGGTCGCCGTCGCCGTAGTCGGACTCACCCTGCACGAGGCCGCCTACGCCGCCGAGGTCGTGCGCGGCGGCATCCTCTCCGTCGACCACGGCCAGACCGAGGCCGCCCAGGCGCTCGGCATGAGCTCCTGGCAGCGGTGGCGGCGGATCGTGCTGCCGCAGGCCATGCGCTCCATCGTTCCCGCCGCCGGGAACATGCTCATCGGCACCCTCAAGGGCACCTCGATCGTCAGCGTCATCGCCGTCAACGACCTTCTTTTCTCAGCCCAGTTGATCTACCACCGCACCTACCAGGTGATCCCGCTGCTGATGGTCGCGACCCTCTGGTACACCGTCGTCACCTCGGTGCTCGGCATCGGCCAGTACTACGTGGAGCGGCACTACGCCCGCGGAACGGGGACCACCCGATGAGGCACCGGCTGGTCGTCGTGGGGGCCGGGCCCAGAGCGACCGGACTCCTGGAGCGCATCGCCGCCAACTCCCCCGAGCTGTACGGCGGTCAGGGCCTCGACATCCACCTCGTCGACCCCCATCCGCCGGGCGGCGGCCGCATCTGGCGCGAGGCGCAGTCCGAGCTGCTCTGGATGAACTCCCACGCCGCCGACATCACCATGTTCACCGACGAGACCGTGACGATGGAAGGCCCCGTCCGCGAGGGGCCCACCCTGCACGAATGGGCCCGCCTCGACGGCCGCACCTTCGCCGACCGGCGGATACAGGGCCGCTATCTGCGCTGGGTCTACGACCGCGCACTGGCCGACCTCCCGCCCGGCATCACCGTCCACCACCACCCCCGGCGCGCCCTGCGCGTCACCGGACCGGCCGACGGCCGCCAGCGGGTCTGGCTGGAGGGCCGTACCGAACCGCTCGTCGCCGACCTGGTCGTGCTCGCCCTCGGCCACCTCGACTTCGAACTCGACTCGGAGCAGGAGGGGTTGAGCGCATACGCCCGCGCGCACGGCCTCGTCCATCTGCCGCCCGACTTCACCGCCGACAGCGACCTGTCCGCACTCGCGCCGGGCGAGCCCGTGCTCGTACGCGGCTTCGGGCTGGCCTTCGTCGACCTGATGGTGCTGCTCACGGAGGGGCGGGGCGGACGGTACGAGGAGGACGGCGAGGGGGGTTGCGTGTACGTGCCCTCGGGGCGGGAGCCGGTGCTGTACGTCGGCTCGCGGCGCGGTGTGCCGTACCACTCGAAGATCGGCTACGACTGGACCGGGCCCCGCCCGCCGCTGCCACGCTTCTTCGGACCCGAGGAGGTGCGGTCGCTGCTCGAACGGCCCGAGGGGTACGAATTCCGGCGCGACATATGGCCGTTGGTGGAAAAGGAACTGGGATTCGCCCACTACCACCGGCTGTTCACCGCTCATCCCGGGCGGACGGCCATGGAGTGGGCCGACTTCGAGGAGAAGTACGCGGTGGCGGGTAGTGCGGAGGAGGTGCGGGCGCTGGTCGCGGCGGCGGTGCCGGATGCCCGCGACCGGCTGGATCTCGCCGCGCTGGACCGGCCGCTGGAGGGGGTGCGGTTCGCTTCGCACGCGGAGTTCCAGGAGGGGTTGCGGGCGTATGTCTCCGACGACTTGACGCAGCGTCATGATTCTTCGTTCAGCGCCGACCTGGGTGTCTTCCTTGGGCTGCTGTCCGTCTACGGGCAGTTGGTGCGGCTCGGGAATCTCGGGCCCTGGTGGCACGGGTTCTTCAGCTATCTGGCCTCCGGCCCGCCCGGACCCCGGCTGCGGCAGCTGCTCGCGTTGTCCCGGGCGGGGCTGCTGCGGTTCGTGGGGGCGGAGATGGAGGTCGCTGCCGAGGACGGGGTGTTCCGGGCGTCGTCCGGGTCGGTGCCGGGGTTCTCGGTGACCGCGCGTGCGCTTGTGGAGGCGCGGTTGCCCGATCCTTCGGTCGGGCGGGCCCGGGACACGCTGCTGCGCGAGCTGCACGCCGAGGCGCTGGAGACGGCGGACGGGCTGCTGCGGGTCGATCCCGCCGACGGGCGCGTCCTCGGGCGGGACGGGCGGCCGCATCCTCGGCGGTTCGCGCTCGGGCCGTACACCGACGCGCGGACACCGGGGGCGTTCACGCGGCCGCGGACGGGTGGGGCGGCCTTCCGGCAGAACGACGCGGTGGCTCGGGTGGTGTTGCGGGAACTGGGGGTGGTGGGTGAGGGGTAATTCGCCGTGAATTTAAGGGGGGTTGAGCTGGGCGGCGGGGCGCCCAGGCCGAAACGCACTCTTGTGCCGACCGGCCGTTCGGCCGAATACTCCCCCTCAGCGCTTGTCAGGGTCATGAACGCCTGACCGGTACTCCGCCCTGGCTGCGCCTCACGGGCCCCGACCCCACGCGGGCCCCCGACTTCCCTTGGGAGGGAACGAAAAGTGAGGATCAAGCGCACAACTCCCCGCGGCGGCACGGCGAGACGGACCCGGCTGATCGCCGTGGCCACCGGCTTCCTGGCCGCCGCCGCGTTCGCCGCCCCCACCGCGAACGCCAACGAAGCCCACACGTTCAGCGCCAGCCAGCTCACCCAGGCGAGCGACTCCGTTCGCCAGTCCGACATCCCGGGTACCGCCTGGGCCGTCGACAGCAAGAACCACCAGGTCGTCGTGACCGTCGACAGCACGGTCAGCGCCGCCGAGATCGCCAAGATCAAGGAACAGGCCGGGGCGCAGGCGGACGCGCTCACCATCAAGCGCACCCCCGGCAAGTTCAACAAGCTGATCAGTGGTGGCGATGCCATCTACGGCGGCCAGTACCGCTGCTCGCTCGGCTTCAACGTGCGCAGTGGCAGCACGTACTACTTCCTGACCGCCGGGCACTGCGGTGAGGTCGCCTCCACCTGGTACAGCGACTCCGGGCACAGCACGGTGCTCGGCACCAACGTCGGGTACAGCTTCCCCGGCAACGACTTCGCGCTGGTGCGCTACACCAACTCCTCGGTCTCGCACCCGAGTGCGGTGGGCAGCCAGACCATCTCCAGCGCGGCGACGCCCTCCGTGGGTACGACCGTGTACCGGCGCGGGTCCACCACCGGTACGCACAGCGGGCGCGTCACCGCGCTCAACACCACCGTCAACTACGGCGGCGGTGACATCGTCTCCGGGCTCATCCAGACCACGGTCTGCGCGGAGGGCGGCGACAGTGGTGGTGCGCTGTACGCGGGCAGCGTGGCGTACGGGCTCACCTCCGGTGGCAGCGGGAACTGCAGCTCCGGCGGTACGACGTTCTTCCAGCCGGTCACCGAGGCGTTGAGCTACTACGGGGTGACCCTCCCCTGATGGGTCCTTGGCGGGCCGTCCTTCCCTGACGGGGCGGTTCGGCGGGCCCCCATGCGTGTGTGTCGCGCGTGGGGGCCCGTTTTGTTTTTCGGGGAGCGGGTGGGGCCTGTCCGTGTTCATGGTCCTGTCGTCGTTTGCCGTCCCGCCGTCTCGCCCCCCGCCGTCCGTGGGTCGGGGCCGCGCCGGGGGGTATCCGTCCTCGGTCCGGCGGGCTGTCGGGAGAGAGGTGAGCGGAGTTTTCGCCGGCCGCTGCGGGCGGACACCCCCCGGCACGTCCCCTTCTCGCCGTGCGTGGGTGCGGGTGGTCCGGGCTTCCCGTCGTGTTCCCGGCGTTGTGCGCCGGTGGCGGGTCGTGGGGCGCTTCCGTCCCCCGTTCGCGCGGGCTGGGCCTTGTGTTTACGCAGGTCAGGTAGGGAGTGGACTGTATCGTACAAGCGTTCGAGGGTGGGGGTATGGTGGAAGGGAACGGGTGTTCGATAAGGATGGGAGGTGCTCGTGGCGGGGTTTGTGCACTTGCGTGTTGCTTCGGGGTTTTCCTTGCGGTACGGGGCCTCGCATCCGGAGCGGCTTGTCGAGCGGGCTGAGGAGAGGGGGATGGGGGCTCTTGCGCTGACCGATCGGGACACGCTGGCCGGGGCTGTGCGGTTTGCCAAGGCTTGCGCGGGGATGGGGGTGCGGCCGCTTTTCGGGGTTGATCTTGCTGTGGAGGAGGGGAGTGGGGGGTCTCGGCGGCGGCCTGTTCGGGGTGGGGCCTTTGTGGACGAGTCGGCGTCTCGGGTGACCTTTCTGGCGCGGGACGGGGCTCGGGGGTGGGCTGATTTGTGCCGGGTTGTTAGTGCTGCTCACTCGGGGGGTTCCGCTTCGCCCCGGCTTCCCCGGGAGAGCAATCGGGGGGACGGGCTCACCGTGTTGCTCGGGCCCGATTCCGATGTGGGGCGCGCTCTCGGGGCCGGGCGGCCCGATCGTGCCGCCCGGCTGCTCGCTGTCTGGCGTGAGGTGTACGGGGATGCCTTGCGGGTGGAGATTGTCTGGCACGGGCGGGCAGGGGTGGGGGCCGGGTCTCTGCGGCCGGCCGCTCGGGCTCTTGGGTTCGCTGTCGAGCAGGGGGTGCGGCCCGTGCTCAGTAATGCCGTTCGGTATGCCGATCCGGGGCAGGGGGCCGTCGCCGATGTTCTCGATGCCTCGCGGCGGCTTGTGCCCATTGATTTCCGGAAGGAGTTGGACTCCGGGGAGGCCTGGCTCAAAGGGGCTTCCGACATGCTTCGGGTCGCCGAGCGGGTGGTGGAGGCCGCCGGGTATCGGCGGGAGGTCGGGTGGCGGCTCGTCGAGCAGACGCTGGCCACTGCGGGGGAGTGTGTTGTTGATCCCGAGGCGGATCTGGGGATCGGGAGCGTTCGGTTTCCCGAGGCCCGGCTCGTGGGGGCCGGGCGGCGGACCGCTCAGCGGGCGCTTGCCTCGCGGGCCGCGGCGGGGATGGTGCGGCTGGGGTATGGCGGGCGGCGGGCGTACTGGGAGCGGATGCATGAGGAGTTGGGGGTCATCGCATATCACGGGTTCGCTTCCTATTTTTTGACGGTTGCTCAAGTTGTCGATGATGTACGTGGGTTGGGGATTCGCGTTGCTGCTCGGGGGTCGGGGGGCGGGTCGCTCGTCAATCACCTGTTGGGGATCGCTCATGCCGATCCTGTGGAGCATGGGCTGTTGATGGAGCGCTTCCTGTCCAAGGAGCGCGTGGTGCTGCCCGATATCGATATCGATGTGGAGTCCGCTCGGCGGCTCGAGGTCTACCGGGCGATCATCGGGCGGTTCGGGGTCGAGAGGGTTGCCACCGTTGCCATGCCCGAGACGTATCGGGTGCGGCACGCCGTAAGGGATGTGGGGGCCGCGCTGTCCATGGACCCCGCCGAGATCGACCGTGTGGCCAAGTCCTTTCCTCATATTCGGGCGCGTGACGCGCGTGCCGCGCTGGAGGAGTTGCCCGAGCTGAGGCAACTGGCGGCCGAGAAGGGGCGGTACGGCCGGCTGTGGGAGCTGGTCGAGGCGCTGGACGCGCTGCCGCGTGGTGTCGCCATGCATCCGTGCGGGGTGCTGCTCTCGGACGCCTCGCTGCTCGCTCGTACGCCCGTGGTGCCTACGAGTGGTGAGGGGCTGCCCATGTCCCAGTTCGACAAGGACGACGTGGAGGATCTGGGGCTGCTCAAGCTGGATGTTCTCGGTGTGCGGATGCAGTCGGCCATGGCGCACGCCGTCGCCGAGGTGGAGCGGGCCAGTGGGGAGCGTGTTGATCTGGAGGCGTTGCCGGAGGGGGATGAGGAGACGTACCGGCTCATCCGGTCCGCCGAGACGCTCGGCTGCTTCCAGATCGAGTCGCCGGGGCAGCGGGATCTTGTGGGGCGGCTTCAGCCGGAGTCTTTTGAGGATTTGGTTGTTGATATTTCGCTCTTCCGGCCCGGGCCCGTCGCCGCCGACATGGTGCGGCCGTTCATCGAGGCACGGCACGGGCGTGCTCCGGTGCGGTTTCCGCATCGGGATCTGGAGCGGCCGTTGAAGGGGACGTACGGCGTCGTCGTCTTTCACGAGCAGATCATCGACATCGTCTCGATCATGACCGGGTGCGGACGCGGGGAGGCCGACGCGGCGCGGCGGCTGCTGTCCGATCCGGAGGAGCAGGGGCGTATCCGGGTGTGGTTCGGGGCGCGGGCCGAGGGCAACGGGTACGACGCCGGGACCATCGAGCGGACCTGGGAGATCGTCCAGGCTTTCGGGTCCTACGGGTTCTGCAAGGCACATGCCGTCGCTTTCGCCGTGCCCACCTATCAGTCGGCGTGGCTCAAGGCGCACCATCCGGCCGCTTTCTATGCCGGGCTGCTCACGCATGATCCCGGGATGTATCCGAAGCGGCTGCTGCTGGCCGATGCGCGGCGGCGGGGTGTTCCGGTGCTGCCGCTGGACGTGAACGTGTCCGCCGCCGCTCACCGAATCGAACTGGTGTCCGGTAAGTGGGGGGTGCGGCTGGGGCTCTCCGATGTGCACGGGATCAGCGGGGCCGAGGCGGAGCGGATCGCGGCCGGGCAGCCGTACGCCTCCTTGCGGGACTTCTGGGAGCGGGGGCGGCCCGGGCGTCCGCTCGCCCAACGGCTCGCGCAGGTCGGGGCGTTGGACGCCTTCGGGGGCAACCGGCGTGATCTCCAGCTGCATCTGGCCGAGTTGTACCGGGGGGCCCGGGGTGGCCCTGGGGAGCAGCTTCCGTTGGGCGGGGGCGGGCGGACCGCTTCGGCCGGGCTGCCCGATCTCTCCCCGGCGGAGCGGCTCAGTGCCGAACTGGGCGTGCTGTCCATGGACGTCTCGCGTCATCTGATGGACGACCACCGGGAGTTCCTGGCCGAGCTGGGGGTCGTGTCGGCGCGGCGGCTGCGTGCGGCGCGGCACGGGGAGACGGTGCTCGTCGCGGGTGCCAAGGCGGCCACCCAGACCCCGCCGATCCGGTCCGGCAAGCGGGTCATCTTCAGCACCCTGGACGACGGTACGGGCCTGGTCGACCTCGCCTTCTTCGACGACTCCCACGACGCCTGCGCCCACACCGTCTTCCACTCCTGGCTGCTGCTGGTGCGGGGCGTGGTGCAGCGGCGGGGGCCGCGCAGTCTGAGCGTCGTCGGCTCCGCCGCCTGGAACCTCGCCGAACTCGTCGAGCTGCGGGCCGAGGGCGGGCTCGACCGGGTGGCCGCCCGGCTGGCGGAGTCCGTGGAGCCGGCGGGTGAGGACCGGGCCGGTGGCCGTCGTATCCGGATGGCCACCGGGTACGACATGCATCCGTGGGCCGATCTGCGGCCGGCGGGGGAGGGGGTCGCCCAAGGGCCCGCTGCCGCACGGAAGTTGTGGCACCGGAGTCCGGGGAGCGCGGGATGACCGTTCTCTGTGTGCGATTCCGGCTCGCGCCCGGGCGCGAGGGGCTGCTGCCCGCGCTCGTGGGGCTCGTCGAGGAGTTCACGCCGGTGGTGCAGGCGCTGGTGCCGGACCGGGTGCTGGCCGATCTCGGCGGCGCCGAACGGTACTTCGGGCGGGATGCCGTGGAGATCGCCTCCGTCATCCGGGTCCGTGCGCTGGCGCGGTACGGCGTCGACTGTGCCGTGGGTGCCGGGCCCGGGCCGATGCCGGCCCGGTTGGCGCTGCGTTCCGCTCGGCCCGGAGTCGTCCGGGTCGTGCCCGAAGAGCCGGGCGCGCGGGCGGAGTTCCTTGCCGGGCTTCCGGTGGGCGCGCTGCCCGGGGTCGGTGCCGCCACCGCCCGCACCTTGTGCGAGTACGGGCTCGACACCCTGGGGAGGGTCGCCGCCGCGCCGCCGTCCACCCTTCAGCGGCTGGTCGGTGCCCGCGCGGCACGTGAACTGCGGGACGGGGCGCGGGGGATCGACCGGGGACGGGTCGTGCCGAACGCGGCGGCCCGGTCGGCCGGGGCGGAACGTGCCTTCGGCACCGACGAGTTGGACTCCGGGCGGCATCGCGGGGCCCTGCTGGACGCCGCCGGTGAGCTGGGGTTCCGGTTGCGCGGGGGCGGCCAGGTCTGCCGGAGTCTGACCCTCACCGTGCGCTATGCCGACCGGTCCACCACGACGCGTTGCCGCACCCTCGCGGAGCCGACCGCGCACTCGGCCGCTCTCACCCGGGCCGCCTACGGCATGTACGAGACGCTCGGTCTCCAGCGGGCGCGGGTCCGTGCCGTCGCGCTGCGCGCCGAGGGGCTGACCCCCGCCGAACACGCCTCCCGCCAGCTCACCTTCGACCCCGTGGACGAGAAGGTCCGCCGGATCGAGGAGGTCGCCGACCGGGTGCGGGCCAAGTTCGGGCCCCGTGCGGTGATTCCGGGGACGCTTGCGGCCTGAGTGCGGCGAGTTACGCGTGTTGTGGGTGATTTGGGAGTGGCTGGAGTTCTATGGTCGGGTCCAGCCGGTCTGGTGACGGTTCCTCAGTGTGCGTGTGTGTCTGATGCGTGATGGAACTTTTTACTGACGCGTAACTTCACAGTTGCACTACTCGTCCGTAACTTGACGAGTGAACCAGCATCCCGTGATCCGGATCACAGGGTCAGTCCGTGCACCCCCCTTGAGCCGCAAGGAGATCACACGATGCTGCCCTGGAAGCGAGCGTTCAGACCGCTCGCCTCGCTGCTCCTGGCCGCCGCGCTCGCTGCCGTCCCCACCGCCACCGCCCACGCCGCGACCGCGCCCAGCTCCGGCTGGAACGACTACTCCTGCAAGCCCTCCGCCGCCCACCCGCGCCCCGTCGTCCTCGTCCACGGCACCCTCGGCAACTCCGTCGACAACTGGCTCGGCCTCGCGCCGTACCTGAAGGACCGCGGGTACTGCGTCTACTCCCTCGACTACGGCCAGCTCGCCGGTGTCCCCGTCTTCTACGGCCTCGGCCCCATCGACAAGTCCGCCGAGCAGCTGTCCGCCTTCGTCGACAAGGTGCTCGCCTCGACCGGCGCGGGCAAGGCCGACCTCGTCGGGCACTCCCAGGGCGGCATGATGCCGCGCTACTACCTGAAGTTCCTCGGCGGAGCCGCCAAGGTGAACGCCCTCGTCGGCATCGCCCCCAGCAACCACGGCACCAACCTCAGCGGTCTGACCAACCTGCTGCCGTACTTCCCCGGCGCCGAGGCCCTGATCAAGGCCACCACCCCCGGCCTCGCCGACCAGATCGCCGGGTCGGCCTTCCTGACCAAGCTCAACGCGGGCGGCGACACCGTTCCCGGAGTGCACTACACGGTCATCGCCACCCAGTACGACGAGGTCGTCACGCCCTGGCGCAGCCAGTACCTGACCGGCTCCGACGTCCGCAACGTCCTGCTCCAGGACCTCTGCCCGCTCGACCTGTCCGAACACGTCGCGATCGGTCTGATCGACCGCATCGCCTTCCACGAAGTGGCCAACTCCCTCGACCCGGCGCACGCCACCGCCACCACCTGCGCGTCGGTCTTCAGCTGACCGCCGCCGGGTCCTGTCCGGCCTGAGCCGCCGGACAGGACCCGGCGCATACCGCGCGCGCCGCTCAGCGCCCGCCCCGGTCGCCGCCCGTCGAGCGCTGCCGCACCGAGAGGAACAGCGCCGCCGAACCGAGGGCCAGCACCCCGGCCCCGACGACTGCCCCGTACGAGGTGTGCGGGGCGGTGCCCGTGTCGGCGAGATACAGCGACGTCACCGTGGTGGCAGGGGAGTCGGCGGCCGGGGACGTGGTGGTCGCGGGCGGGGTGGTCGGGCCGGGGGTCTCCGCCACGCGCCGCTCGACCGCACGCTGCCCGGCTGCCGGTCCGGCCGCTGCCGCCTCGATCCGTACCTCCTTCGACGCGGAGGGCGCCGACGCCGAGGGAGTGGGAACCGGGGCCGCCCGGTGGGTCGTCGGAGCCGGGGCCGGTGGGGGAGTCGTACCGCCGAAGTCCACGTCCGCGCAGGAGTGGAACCACTCCGAGCCGTCCGAGCGGTGCCACACCGCGTACAGCACCTGTCTGCCGGTGCGCTCGGGGAGCGTGCCCGTGAACGTGTAGCGGCCGTCCGAGGGCGTCGCGTCCACCACCCGCGCGACCGGGTGCGCCAGATCCAGCGCCGACCAGGTCAGGGGTCGTGCCGGGTCGTAGCCGGACTTCGTCACGTACACCTTGAAGCGGCCCTGGTGACGCGTGGTCACCCGGTACGTGAAGGTGTACGGCCCGCTGTGCACCTGGGGCGTGGAGCGGTCGGCGCCGACCAGGTCGAGGCCGCCGGACTCGCCGTTCTCGACGCCGCACAGCTCGCCGCCTTTCGAGCTGTGCGGCGAGTCATCTGCCGACTCGTGCGCTGTTCCGCGCGTCGAGTCGTGTGCCGAAGCGGGCGCGGCGGCGAGGGCGAGCGGGGCGAGTCCGAGCACGGCCACGGCGGCGGCCGCCCGCAGCCGGGACATCCCCTGCCCGGGGTGAGCCGAGGGCGTGGGGAAGGGCATCGGAACTCCTCGCGGCATCGCGTCGTCCGGCCGCCGGACGGCCCGGCTTCCGTGGGGGGTGTGATCAGAAACTAGCCGTGTGCGCGGGCGAGTTGGACCCTTCGGGGCGGTCGGGGCCGATCTTTATGGTCGTCTTAAGGACGTGCTCAGGCTGGGCTCAGGTAGCCGAGGCCCCGGGCCGGTCCGGGGGCGTTGTCAGTGGCGGGTGCCATGCTTCGGGCATGAGTGAGGCGAGTGGATCGGTGGACTGGGACGTGATGGCTGCCTCCTTCGACGAGGAGCCCGATCACGGTCTGCGCGCGCCCGAGGTGCGGGCCGCCTGGGACGCGCGGTTGCGCGGGTGGCTGCCCATACGCCCGGCCGACGTGCTCGACCTCGGCTGCGGCACCGGGAGTCTCGCGCTGCTCGCGGCCGGGCAGGGGCATCGGGTGACGGCGGTCGACTCCTCTCCCGCCATGGTCGAACTGGCCCGGGCCAAGCTCGCCGGGTGGGACGCGACGGTGGTGCGGGGGGACGCCGCCGAGCCGCCGGTGGGGGAGGGGAGCGTGGACGTGGTGCTCGTCCGGCATGTGCTGTGGGCGCTGCCCGAGCCCGGGAAGGTGCTGCGCCGCTGGCGTGAACTGCTGCGGCCCGGCGGGCGGTTCGTGCTGGTGGAGGGGGTGTGGGGGACGGTCGCCCCGGCAGGGATACCCGCCGGCCGGCTCGCCGCGTTGCTGGAGCCGGTCGTGCGGGACGTACGGGTGGAGTCGCTCTCCGGCGATCCGCTGCTGTGGGGGAAGGCCGTGGACGACGAGCGGTATGTGGTGGTGGGCGCGGTGTGAGCCGTCCGCGCCCGGGTCCTGTTCCGGCTTCGGGTCAGGTGAGGAGGGTGTCGAAGGCGTTCGTCCGGGCCAGCGTCTCCAGCGCGCTCAGGGCGGCCAGCGCGGCGGTGGCCGCGTCCGGGTCGGACTCCGCGAGGCCGCTCGCGGCGAACTCGTCCTCGTCCAGGCGCAGTACGTCCTTGCCGTCGGCCGACAGCCAGAGGTCCAGGTCCAGGTCCTCGACGGTCAGTTCGGCGCCGGAGCGGACGGCCGGGCGGGTGATGTCGCAGTACCAGCCCTTCAGCGTGCCGTCCCCGGACCGGACCTCCTTCACCGCGTACCACCGGTCGCGCCAGTAGTGCTCGGTGAACACGTCCCCCGGCTCGAAGCGCACGAAGCCGAAGTCGCGCACGCCCTCGGCCGCCCAGGGGGCGCGCACGGTCAGCCGGGTGCCGTCGTCGGAGAGGAGCGCCGCCGGGTAACGGATCTTCGTACGGCCCGCCTTGGTCAGGACGATCTCCAACAGGCCCGTGTCGTCAGCCGAGTCGGCGGACATGCTGCACCTCCGTAGCGCAGATCTCGTAACCGAGCCACTTGTTGACGGCGAGCATCGGTCCGTTGGTCTTGTCGTTGCCGGTGTACGCGTCGGTGATACCGGCCGCGCGGGCCCGGTGCAGGGAGTGCGCCTTGACCAGCTTGGCGAGGCCGAGGCCCCGGTGGGAGCGGGCGGTGCCGGTCATGCCGGTCAAGTAGCGGGTCGCGCCGTCGGTACGGGCGACGGTGAACGCGACCGGGCGCCCGTCGGCCACGCAGACGGTGGTCAACTCGCGGTCCAGCAGCGGATGTTCCCAGTTCTCCTCGATCCAGGCGGTGTAGTCCGAGTAGGACACCGGCACCGCGTTCGGCTCGTCCGACGTGGTCTCCGCGTCCAGCTCGAACAGCGGCCGGGGATCGTCCGCGAAGTCGGCGGCCGTGCGCACCTCCATGCCGGGCGGCGTCTCGGGCAGCGAGGGGAGGTCGTCGGTGGTCAGGTCGCGGCGCAGGAAGTGGGCGGTGTTGCCCTCGGTGTAGCCGCGCCGCTCGGCGAAGGCACGGTTGCCGGGGGTGTCGAGGACCCAGGAATAGGCCCTGGTCGCGCCGACGGACGCGAGATGCGCCTCCCCGGTCTCCAGGAGCAGACGGCCCGCGCCGCGCCCGGTCCGGTCGGGGCGTACGTACACGTTCACATACCCCTGGCCGGGCTCGGCGCTCTGGTGCGCCATGTGCACCTGGGCCGTGCCGATCACCTCGCCGTCCTCCTCGGCGACGAGCGCGCGGTAGTGGGCGGCAGGGTGCATACGAGCGATGACATGACGGACGGATTCGGGGGTGAACAGGACGTACGGCAGGGCGAGCCGTCGTACGAGGACGAAGCCCTCCGGGTCGGCCGGGACATCGGGACGCAGATCGCGTACGAGGACGGTCATGGGCAGGAACGCTACGAGCAGCCGGGGCGAGGGCGCCTCCTATTTTTCGCGCGCGGCCGGGTACGTTCCGCCCGCTCGGCGGGGCGCGGCGCGTGCGGGACAATCGGGGGGTGAGCCTGAAGATCCACATTGATGACGGCGCCCCGCCCTACGAGCAGGTGCGCGCGCAGATTTCCGAGCAGGCACGGGCGGGTGTGCTCCCGGTGGGGTACCGGCTGCCGACCGTGCGGGGCCTGGCCGAGTCCCTGGGGCTCGCGGTGAACACCGTCGCCAAGGCCTACCGTGCGCTGGAGGCCGACGGGGTGATCGAGACCCGCGGGCGCAACGGCACGTACGTCGCCGCCGCGGGCCCGGCCGCCAGCAAGGAGGCCGCGTCGGCCGCCCAGGCGTACGCGGAACGCGCGCACCGGCTCGGCCTCCCGGAGGACGAGGCCCTGGCCGCCGTACGGGACGCCCTGCGGGCCGCCTACGGGGAGCGGGGCTGAGCGGCCGCTAGCGCCGTGCCGTCGGCTCCGGGGTGCGTGTTACCGGCAGTCCCGCCTTGCGGGCCAGGGCGCCGAACTCCGCCGCGTCCTTCACCGCCGCGCCCCTCGGGTCGTTGTTGAAGTACGCGTACACGTCGTCCGCGCCGTCCCACGTCGAGGCGATCCGCTCCACCCAGCTCTCCAGCGCCGTGTGCCCGTAGCGCGGCCAGGGACGGGCGCGGCCCCGGTGGAAGCGGACGTACCCCCAGTCGGTGGTGCGCCACAGCGGGGTGACCGGGCGGGACAGGACGTCCGCCCAGCACAGCGCCGCACCCCGGGCCTCCAGGACGCTTCGCGTCTCGGGCGTCCACCAGGACTCGTGGCGCGGTTCGACCGCGACCCGCGTGTCCCGGGGGAAACAGGCCAGGCACGCGTCCAGCAGCGGCGGGTCCGCGCGCAGGGTCGGCGGCAGCTGGAGCAGGATCGGGCCCAGCCGGTCGCCCAGGCCCTCGGCGTGGCTCATCAGCCGGTGGACCGGCTCCTCGGGGTCGCGCAGCCGCTTGATGTGGGTCAGATAGCGGCTGGCCTTGACCGCCACCACGAAGTCCGCCGGCACCCGCTCCCGCCAGGACGCGAAGTTCTCGCGGGAGGGCAGCCGGTAGAAGGCGTTGTTCAGCTCCACCGTCGCGAAAAGCTTGGTGTACTCCTCCAGCCACAGCCGCGCCGGGCAGCCCGTCGGGTACACCACGCCCCGCCAGCTCGTGTACTGCCACCCCGACGTGCCGACGAACAGGGTCATAGGTCCATGAAAGCACCGAAGCGGGAGTCGTACCGGTGCGGGAGTCGTACCGGTACGGGTCGGGTGCCGCTACAGATACAGCCCCGCGTCCGCCCCCTCCCGCGCCCCCGGCACCGACGTCGGCCCCGTGCCCCGGCGCAGCGCGTACAGCTCGGCCAGGGTCGCGCCTTCCCGGCCGACCGCGCTCTCGTGCTCGGGGCCCTCGCCGCCCAGCCAGTCCATGGCCTCGGGACGGGTCAGCGGGCCGACCTCGATGCGGGCCAGACAGCGGCCGGGCCGCACCACGGCGGGGTGCAGCCGCTCCAGGTCCTCGTTGGTGGTGACCCCCACCAGGACGTTGCGCCCCTGGCCGAGCAGGCCGTCGGTCAGGTTGAGCAGCCGGGACAGCGCCTGCCCCGCCGTGTGCCGGGCCTCGCCCCGGATCAGCTCGTCGCAGTCCTCCAGCAGGAGCAGCCGCCAGCGGCCCTTGCCCGTGCCGTCCTCCTCGCCGATCGCGATGTCCATCAGATAGCCCACGTCGGAGAAGAGCCGCTCCGGGTCGAGTACGCAGTCCACCTGGCACCAGTCCCGCCAGGAGCGGGCCAGCGTGCGCAGCGCCGAGGTCTTGCCGGTGCCCGGCGGGCCGTGCAGCAGGAGCAGCCGCCCGGCGATGTCCTCCGGGGTCGTCTTCATCAGGCGGTCCATCGCGGAGGCGACCGGAGCGGTGTAGTTGGGCCGCACCTCCTCCCAGGTGCCCGCCGAGATCTGGCGGGTGGTGCGGTGCGGGCCGCGCCTCGGGGAGACGTACCAGAAGCCCATGGTGACGTTCTCCGGCTGCGGCTCGGGCTCGTCGGCCGCGCCGTCGGTGGCCTGGCCGAGGATCTGTTTCGCCAGGTCGGCGGTGGTCGCGGTCACGGTCACGTCCGCGCCCCGGTTCCAGCGCGAGACCAGCAGGGTCCAGCCGTCGCCCTCCGCGAGGGTCGCGCTGCGGTCCTCGTCACGGGCGACCCGCAGCACGCGGGCGCCCTCGGGCAGCAGGGTCGCGCCGGAGCGCACCCGCTCGATGTTGGCCGCGTGGGAATACGGCTGCTCGCCCGTCGCGAAACGGCCGAGGAACAGCGCGTCGACGACGTCGGAGGGCGAGTCGGAGTCGTCGACATTGAGCCGGATCGGCAGGGCGTCGTGTGGGTTGGCGGACATGCCGCCATGATCTGTCACGGATGCCCTCCGCGCACGGCATTTCCGCCCCTTCTCGGAGGGTGTTCCCAAGACCTGCCCGACGCCCCGATTCCGCCGTTACTGTGGTCCTGATGGCACGTCATGGGTGGTACACGGGGGATCGGCGGTGGCGGCTCACCGCGCTGCTCGGCGTGGGCGTGCTCGCCCTCGCCCTGGTGGTGACCCTGCTGGGCACGCTCCCCGGGCGTGGCGCGGACACCTCCGGCACCTCGCCCGACGGCGACCGCGTGCACGGCACACCCGCCACCCCGGCCGGGCGTCCGCGGCCGTCGGTGGGCTGGGGTTTCACCCACACCCAGTACAGCGCGGACCGGGGCGGCGGCGCGGCCACCGAGCGCGTCGAGAAACTCCTCTCCGACGCCGGCGGCCTGCCGCAGGACCAGGCCATCATGGGCTGGGGCGCCGACAATCCCGAGCCGGTGAAGGGGCGTTACGACTTCGGCGCCCTCGACCACCGCATCGACTTCGTCCGCGCCTCCCACGGCACCCCCGTGATCACGCTGTGCTGCTCGCCGGACTGGATGAAGGGCGGCAAGGCCGGGGCCGGTCGCACCGACTGGAGCCAGTCCGCCCTGGAGACCGCGCCCGACCCGGACCACTACGAGGACTTCGCCCGGCTCGCGGCCACCGTCGCCCGCCGCTACCCCGACGTACGCCACTTCGTCGTGTGGAACGAGTTCAAGGGCTTCTGGAACGACTCCGCGGGCCGCTGGGACTACGAGGGCTACACGAAGATGTACAACCTCGTCTACCGGGCCCTGAAGAAGGTCGACCCCGACATCATGGTCGGCGGCCCCTACCTGGTGATGGACAGCGTCGGTGCCGGGCAGGAGCACGCCTCCGCCGACCTGCGCGGCCCCTGGGGGGCCATGGACCAGCGGGTCCTGGACGCCTTCCGCTACTGGAACACCCACAAGGCGGGCGCCGACTTCGTCGTCGTGGACGGCTCCAGCTACACCAACGACGACCAGTTCCTCCCCGACGAGTTCGCCGCCACCGCCAAGTTCACCGCCGTCAGCCAGTGGCTGCGCCGCCAGACCCGTGACCTGCCGCTGTGGTGGGCCGAGTACTACGTCGAACCCGCCGACGCCGACGACCGGCGCGAGGGCTGGTCCGAGAAGCACCGGCTCGCCGTCCACGCCACCGCCCTGATCGCCATGGTCGACGGCGGCGCCGACTCCGCCTTCTACTGGAACCCCGAGAAGAAGAGCGGCACCGACTGCGCGGGCTGCCTGTGGACACCGACGAGCGAGACGGACGGCGGCCGCGCCCTGCCCATGTACGGCCTGCTGTCCCGCTTCCACGCGGCCTTCCCGCCCGGTACCCGGTACGAGACCGTCTCCGTCGCCCGCGACGACCGGCCCAACGTACGGGTCCTGGCGAGTGACCGGACGGTCCTGGTCGTCAACACCCTGAACCGGCCGATCAGCGCCCAAGTGGACGGCAGACGCTTCACGATGGACGCCTACGGCGTGAAGTGGCTGAAGCGCTGAGCCACTTCACCTCGCAGGTCCCTCACCTCATCGCTCAGCTCATTGTCACGAACCGCTGGACCAACGACGCGAGGAACACCGCGAGCAACGGCAGCGAGAACCAGAACCCCGTCTGCAACAGCCGGAGTTGGCGCACGCTCGGCCGCATCGCGACCCGTACGACCTCCCGCGCGGTCAGCAGCAGGATCAGCAGGACGGCCGCCAGCGCGCCCACCACCGACCACGCCGTCCAAGTGACCTGCGGCCCGATCGGCCCCGGGTCCGGCTCCGGCACCGCGCCCGCGGGCCGCTCGCGCAGCGCGTACACCGTCACGTCGTCGTTGACCAGCACCCGCCGCAGCTCCTGCCGCGCGTCCAGGTTGGCCAGCAGCCGCGGCTCCCAGCTCGCCGAGTAGCCCGAGTCCAGCTCCAGATAGCGGACCTGGCTCTCGTTGACCATCAGATACGAGTTCGGGCCCGCGTCCTTCAGCGCCGTGACCAGGCCGGACACCAGCACCGGGTCGGGCGGGGCCAAGGTCGGCACATAGTTCACCCGCTCCATGTCCCGCGCCCCCCACGGCAGCGCCGGGGTCACGTCGTTCACCGGGTCGGTGCTCAGCCACAGCAGCCGTACGGTCGACTCGTCGTGCGCGTACACCCAGTTCATCGCCGCGACCTCGCCGGGCCGGGTCCGCTCGAAGGTCTCGTTGCCCCAACGGGCCACCAGGAAGCCGCCGATCAGCAGCAGACCGGCGAGCAGCGCGGCCACCGGGGCGAGGCTCACCCGGTCCTTCTCGCGTTCCTCGGCGGTGGCGCCGGTGCGCGGGAAGAGGGCGAGGGCGCCGAGCAGGGCCGCGCCCGGCAGCGCGAACATGAAGACGCGCAGCGCCATCTCGCCGCCGTACGACTGCATGCCGAAGCCGAGGAACGGCACGAACGCCAGCACCAGCAACGAGCGTTCGCGGTAGCGGTGGTCGCGTCTGCGCCACCAGCCCCAGCAAGCCAGGGCCAGCACCGAACCGGCCAGCAGCACACGGGTGTAGAGGACCAGCTTGTGGACCGAACTCCCGCCCTGGATACGGCCGGAGACCGAGCTGGAGACATTGCCGCCGACTCCGCCGAGGCCGCCGAAGAGGTCGTTGAAGTGCCCGGACCAGTACGGCTCGGCCATGAAGCCGAGCCATGCCACGACGACCACCGCGAACAGCAGCGGCAGACCGCGCAGTTCGCACCGGCCCAGGACGACCAGGACGGCGACCACGCCGAGCATCACGAACGGGGTCAACTGGTGGGCCGGGACGCTCGCCGCGAACAGGCCGGTCAACACCAGGAGCAGCACGGCCCGTTGACGCCGGTCGGTGGGCTCCACCTCGGCCTCGCCGGGGCGCAGCCGCGTCCAGATGACGTGCGGGGGGCGGAACCAGACCAGCAGGATCGCCGCGAACGCCAGATACAGCAGATAGGTGAAGCCCTGCGGCGAGAAGTAGTCCTGGCCGACCCAGCCGGCCAGGACGAAGATCCACACCCCGGTCCACTTGGCCCGCCAGCTCGCCCGCAGCGAGCGGGTCAGCAGGAACATCGGCGCCAGATAGGCGAGTTGGATGGCTGTCGGCCACCAGCGGATGACCTCCGTCAGATCGCTCACCCCGCACGCCCGCGCCGCGAACGCCGTCACCGCGAAGAAGCCCGGCCAGCTCCAGCGGGCGTCCAGGTCGGGCACGGCGGAACCGGTGCGGTCGATGTAGTCGAGGAAGCCCAGGTGCTGCCACGCCGTGGGGAAGCGCGGCTCGCTCTCGATCACGGCGGGCAGCGCGTGCAGGCTGATCACGGTGGCGAGCAGGGTGGTCAGCAGCAGCGCCCGGTGCTCCCGGCGCAGCCACAGCAGTACGGCGAACACCGTCACCAGCAGCGCGGCCCCGGCCAGCGTGGGCAGCGGCAGCACGGAGACGAGACCGAGCCCGCCCATCGCGTCCAGGTCGGCGTCGTCCAGGCGGAGTGCGGGCACCCAGTACAGAAGGAGCGCGGCGGTCAGCAGACAGCCGAGAAGGAGTCCGGAGCGGGTGGGCGCGAAGCGGGGGCGGGAGTCCGGCTCGGGGCCGGGGGCGTCCGCCGTGTCGTGGGGTCGAGGCGCTGGTTCCTCCTGGTCGGCGGCAGCGCGCTCGGGGGCGGGCGGCTCCGGACGGCTCCGTTCCAGCCCGCTCTCGGGCAGTGCCGTCCCGAGCGGCGCGTCCGTCTCCTCGTGTCGTCCCGGCAGCACAGGCGTCCCTCCCGGCGGCGTCTTTGGTCCCGGGCGGACGTCCGGCCGTCGCTCCACATGGTCGAAGTCCACACCCACCCCCAGGGCGAGTGTGTCCTGGTTCAGCGCCCAGCTCGGCCGCCGTCGGCGTGCCGTGCTTCCGGCCTTCGCCTCGCGGGTGCCCAGGTCGGCGAGGTCGCCGTCGGGTGCGGCGGTGTCGGGTGGGCTCCCCGGTCCGGAGCGGAGCGTCCGCCACAGGCGCGGCGCCGCGATCGCCACGATCACCGCGAGGCTGGAGATCTCCGCGACGCCCGCGCCGGTCAGCCCCATCCGGGGCAGGAGCAGCAGCGTGAGCCCCAGCACCAGTACGCACAACAGCCCCTGGAGCCAGGCGAGTCCGGAGGTACGGCTCTGCGCGCGCAGCACCGCGAAATACGTCTCCATGACGACCCGCAGCACCGCGCCGACCGCGAACCAGCGCAGCAGCGGGGTCGCCGCGTCCGCGTAGCCCGGGCCGAAGACGCCCAGGATCCAGGGGGCGCCGACGAACAGCACCGTCGCGATCGGCAGCATGATCCGCGCCATCCGCCGGAGCGCCGCGCGGGTGTTGGCCGCGAGCCGGGCCGGGTCGTGCGAGCCCTCCACGGTCAGCGAGGCGCCCATGTTGATGGCGAGCAGATTGGTCGTGCCGCCGATGGTGGTCGTGATGTAGAAGTACGCGTTGTCCTCGCTGCTGACCTGCGAGGCGATGATCACCGGGACCAGGTAGACCACCGCGAGCGAGAACAGCGAGCCGGTGTAGTCCCCGGCCAGGAACCTGCCGATCTCCCGCAGCGCCGGGGGACTGGCGTGCCCCTTGGTCGCCTCGACGTGCCGGGGCACCAGGCGCCGGAACACCAACCAGCCCAGCGGCACCACCGAGGTCGCGATGGCCGCGACCCAGGACACGAAGACACCGGCGGCCGGGATCGCCACCGCGAACGCGACCAGCAGCCCCAGCTTCACCGCCGAGAAGACCGTGTTGCCCACCGGCACCCACGGCGCGCTGCGCAGCCCGGTCAGCACCCCGTCCTGCAGCGTGAGCAGATTCCAGGCGACGACGGCCGCGATGAAGCCGAGCCCGTTCACGGTCCCGTGCAGGAACCGGTACGACGGACCCCACTCGTTGAGTGTCAGCAGGAACACGACCGCCGCCAGGGCCACGACCAGTGAACTGCCCGCGTACGTACGGAGGATGAGGCGTCCGGTGTGCCGTCCCGCCACCGGGATGAAGCGGGCCAGCGCGCCCGTGAGCGTCACCGCCGTGAGCCCGGCGAGCAGCTTCATCGCGGCGATGGCGGCCGAGCCCTGCCCGACCGCCGACTCGGAGTAGTAGCGCGCCGCCGCCAGCCAGAAGCCGAGCCCCAGTACGGCGGAGATGCCGGTGTTGAGCATCAGCGCGTAGGCGTTGCGGAACAGCGGACTGCCGCCGCCCTCGCGGCTCATGCCCGGCAGGCGCAGGCGTCTGCCCGGCCGCTCGGGCGGCTCGGTGCCGGGCGCGGCGGCCTCGGTCGTGGTGGTCGTCGTGTCAGACACGGGAACTGATGGCCTTCCGGCGGACCTGGCGTGCTCTTCGGACGAGTGCGTAACCCTTGGTGAGCAGGCGGTCCTTGGCGAAGTGGCAGGAGATCGCCCGGCCTTGGACCAGCTGCTCGAACTCCTCGACGCCGGTCCCGCGGCGCACGGTGACGCGCCGCAGGGCGTAAGGACCCTGCGCCCGCCGCGCGAGCGCGTTGCCGACGGCGAGCGCCTGGGCGTACCCGGCCGAACGCACGGCACGGCGCACCCGGCGGTCGGAGTAGCCGTACGGATAGGCGAACGACGTCGGCCGCACGCCCAGTTCGCCGGTGACGATGTCGGTGCTGCGGTCCAGCTCCCACTTCAGCGCGCCGTCGTCGAGCTGGTCGAGCTGCGGGTGGCTGTGGCTGTGCCCGCCGATCTCGACCCCGGCGGCGGCCAGTTCCCGCACCTGGTCCCAGTCGAGCATGGTGTCCAGGGCACCACCGGTGTCGTAACGGCCCCTGATCCAGCCGGTGGAGACGAACACCGTGGCCGGGAAGCCGTGTTGGGCGAGGACGGGCAGGGCGTGCCGGTGGACGCCCTCGTAGCCGTCGTCGAACGTGATGAGCACCGGGCGCGGGGGGAGCGGGCGTCTCAGACGCCAGCGCTCCGCGAGCGCGGTGGTGGTGAGCGGGGTGAGACCCAAGTCGCCGATGAGCGCCATCTGTTCGGCGAACGCCTCGGGGGCGACCGACAGGGTCCGGGTGGCCGCGTTCGGTGCGGCGGCGACCGCGTGGTACATGAGAACCGGTACGGCCGCCTCGCTCATGCCTGCGCTCCCTTCGCCTCCGGCGCCGCCGTGATCCCTGCCCCGATGGGCGCCACGGAGAACGTCGGGGCGCCCCGCCGGGCCCGCATGCTGCCGATCGCGTAGCCGCCGGCCGCCGTGAGCACGCCCGCGACGATCGCGCCCGCGCGGCCCGCGCCGCCCGGACGGGCGAGCAGTGCGTCCCGTAGCCCGCGCACCACACCCACGGGCAACACCCGTGTCGTGTAACGCCGTTCGGACTCCAGTCCCTTGTCGGCGCCGACGCTGCGGGCCACCAGTGCCTTCGACAGGCCCTCCGCGTAGGTACGGGTGCGGAAGTAGGCGAAGCGCTCGCGGGCCTTCGGCACCCGGTGGTGGATGACCGCGCGGTCGTCGACGAGCAGGACGGCGTCGGGCCGGGCCCGGGTGAGCCGGATGCACAGCTCCGTCTCCTCGCAGCCCAGCGGGCGGCGGTCGCCGTCCCGGCCGATGCCGGTGGCGAAGCCGCCCGCCGCCTCGAACGCCGTACGCCGGAAGGAGGCGTTGCCACCGAGGACGTTGCGCACCCGGACCCGGCCCGGTGCCAGGCCCCGATAGCTGCAGCCGACGACCCAGTCGAACTCCTCCGGGAACCAGTCCGGCCGCCGCCCCGACGCCCACACCGGGACCGTACGGCCGCCGACCGCCAGGACGCGCGGGTCGGCGTACCCCTCCGCGAAGTGGCGCAGCCAGTCGCGTTCGGCCACGGCGTCGTCGTCCAGGAAGGCGATGACCTCGCCGTGCGAGGCGGCGATGCCGGTGTTGCGGCCCGAGGAGAGGCCGCGCGGACCGGCGTTGGCGAGGACGCGGACGGGACCGGTGCCGGTGGCGTCCCCCGTGGTGGCGCCTTCGGCGGTGTCGTCCTTGAACTCCCGTGCCAGCCGCTCCAGCAGCGCCGGGTTGTGGTCCACGACGAGGAGTGTCTCCAGCGCCGGGTACGACTGCGTGCGCACCGAGGAGACCGCCGCGAGGATGTCCTCCCAGCGGTCCTCGGTGTACACACAGATCACGACGGAGATGCCGGGATCTCTCAAGACAGCTCTCCCCGGACGGCATTCGCGAGCGCGGCGGCCCGGCGCTCACGGCGCAGGGCACGGCGGTTGGACCGCTCCTGGAGGATGACCCGCAGCACCCGCAGCCCGTCACGCACGGCCCGCAGATTGCTGGCGCCGTGGATGCGCAGGTATTCGTGGCTCGGGATCTCCTGCACCCTGAGGCCCGCCTTGACCACTCTGATGTTCATCAGGGTCTCGACCTCGAAGCCGGTGCAGTCGAGGTCGATCTTGTCCAGGCAGTGCCGCCAGAAGGCGTTGTAGCCGTAGCACAGGTCGGTGTAGCGGGCGCCGAACTTGCGGTTGACGGCCGTGCACAGCGCCCAGTTGCCGAGCCGGCGGATCAGGGTCATGTCATCGGTGCCGCCGCCGTTGGCGAAGCGCGAGCCCTTGGCGAAGTCGGCGCCGGAGACCAGCGCGGAGACGTACGACACGATCTCGTTGCCGTCGGCCGAGCCGTCCGCGTCGACCATCACGATGATGTCGCCGGAGCATGCCTCGAAGCCGCTGATCAGGGCATCCCCCTTGCCCTTGCCGCGCTGCCCGACGACCTTGACGCCGGGCCACAGCGAACGGGCCACCTCCACGGTGTCGTCGGTGGAGTTGCCGTCGACCAGGACCACTTCGTGGATCCAGTCCGGCAGGGTCTTGAAGACGTACGGCAGGTTCTCCGCCTCGTTCATGGCGGGAATGACCACGCTGACCGGCGGAGTGATCGCCAGATGCGAGGAGATGGGCCGATAGGAGCCCGCGACCACGGGCTCGGGGCCCGGACTGGACATGGGCAGAACGGAACTCATGACGGTGTGATCCCTCTCGTCCGGCGGACCGCCCGCCCCTGGGCGGCCCGGCTCTGTGTCCGGTTCGAAAGGGGGGTACTCACCCCCGGCACGGCGAAGAGCGGTCTGCCGTGTACAAGGACGAGCTGGCAAAGCTGCCGAGCTGCCGACGTGCGGGCAGCCGGTCGCGCGGCCCGGCCCGGTCACCTGAAGCGGTCACCGAGTACGGCACCCCCCTACCGCGCCCCGCCTCGGAATGTCGCCGGTCCTGAGCCCTCCCCTGAACCGAGTGCGACCGACCGATGCGGGTGAGATGTACGACGGTATTGACGATTGAACATGAATGGCAAGGTGTGGACGTGGCCTCACCTTTTTGTTGGTCTGTCCGTTACACAACCTTGGCCCATGTTCCTCATTCCGGCAGCCGTTTTCCCGAACTGGCCTTCATACGACGGAAGATGACCAGAAAGAGCAGCAGGCTCAGCCCGGTCACGGCTACGATCCCGCCCCGCACCGACCAGCGGTGCACGGCGAGCATGGCCTGCGCCACGAGCATGTCGAGGACGACCGCCCCCGCGACCGCGGCGACGAGCCGGCCGTAGGCGTCCAGGCCGCGCAGGGCGAGCCAGATCGCCGCGGCCGGTGCGGCCAGCAGGAAGAACAGGGTCGACGGGCCGCGCAACGGCGTGTGCGCGTCCGTGAGCGCGAGCAGCGCGCCGCATCCGGCGACGGCCGTCGCGGCGCCCGCGAGCAGTGAACTCGTGTTGCCCGATGATGACTTGACAGAAATTGACCGCATGGGCCGACTTGCCCCCCGACGCGCCGGATGCCGGGCTTCAATGT
Organism: Streptomyces sp. NPDC026659; assembly: GCF_040638245.1. NCBI lineage: Bacteria > Bacillati > Actinomycetota > Actinomycetes > Kitasatosporales > Streptomycetaceae > Streptomyces > Streptomyces sp. NPDC026659. Next base: position 74,845 of record NZ_JBEZXY010000006.1, read on the forward strand.
GTCCCAGGCGTGTGCGGGCCGTCAAGACGGCCTGTGTCGCACGCGCGTTCCCGTGGCTGACGTGAACTCCGTGATGAAGACGCTCATGTGATGTGCCGTCAACACCTCTGTAAAGCCTGCGCAATATGTGGGGCCGTGAAGTTCCTGGGGCGATCCTGTCGAGAGATAGTTGAGAGCCAAATAGTTTTGGCATGAACACTTCCGATCAACGCGCGTAGCCGGTACCACAGTTGCGGCAGAGATCCTGCTAAAGGGAGGTTCCATGAGACGTACCCGACTTGCGGCATACGTGACTTCACTCCTCCTCGCCACCGGCCTCGGGATGGCCGGAGCCGGACAGGCCCAGGCCGCCGGTGGCGGCTACGTGGCTCTCGGCGACTCCTACTCCTCCGGAGTCGGTTCGGGCAGCTACATCAGCTCCAGCGGCGACTGCGACCGCAGCACCAAGGCGTACCCCTACCTCTGGAACGCCGCGCACGCCCCGTCCTCGTTCGCCTTCAACGCCTGCTCGGGCGCCCGCACCGACGAGGTGCTCGCCAACCAGCTCGGCTCCCTCAACTCGTCGACCGGACTGGTGTCCATCACCATCGGCGGCAACGACGCCGGGTTCGCCGACGTCATGACCACCTGCGTCATCCAGTCCGACAGCACCTGCCTGTCCCGCATCAACACCGCGCGGGCGTACATCGACTCCACGCTCCCCGGCAAGCTCGACGCCGTCTACAACCAGATCAGCGCCCGCGCCCCGTCCGCCCGGGTCGTCGTCATCGGCTACCCCCGCTTCTACCTCCTCGGGCAGAGCTGCCTCGGCCTCTCCGAGACCAAGCGGTCCGCCATAAACGGCGCGGCCGACTACATCAACAGCGCCATCCAGAAGCGAGCCCAGGCCCACGGCTTCGTCTTCGGCGACGTCCGCAACACCTTCTCCGGCCACGAGATCTGCTCCGGCAACTCCTGGCTGCACAGCGTCGACTGGCTCGACATCGGCGAGTCCTACCACCCCACGGCCGCCGGACAGTCCGGTGGCTACCTCCCCGTCCTCACCAACGCGGCCTGACCCTCACGGGTGAACCCGTCGCTGACCGCGGTCCCTTGTAAGGGTGATCCTCATGAGGGCGAGCGCACCCCGTCAGGGTGAGTACGAAGCCGAAGCGGAGGCCCCGTCCGTCGGGGTCTCCGTCGTCGCGGTTCGGCACGTCACCGAGAACGGCACCTGATTCGACTCCGCCTTCACCGGCGAGCGCACCTCCACGCCGATCGCGTTCTCGATCGTCCCGCTGTCCGACCAGGTCGTCACGGTCACCCGCACCCGCTTGGTCCGCTCCCCGCCCTCCGGGAACGACAGCGTCCGCCAGCCGTCGTCCGGCAGCGAGCCGTGTTCGAGCCGCCAGCGGTACTCCACTTGAGTCGGCACCCTCCCCACCGTGAACGTCGCTGTGAACGCGGGCGCACCGTCCTCCGGGGGCGGGCAGGTGCCGTTGTACTCCGTGTGTTCCCCCGCCACCGTGACGTGCACGGACTGGGCCGGGGCGCTGCTCGCCGGGCTGCTGCTGGTGCGGGTGGGCGGGGGCGCGGCGGTCTTGGTGTTCCGGGTGGGGGAGCGGCTCGTGGTGCTGGTGGTGGTCGGGCTCCCGCCGGACTTGCCCTCGTCGCCCCGCTTCCCGTTGTCGCGGTCCAGCAGGGCGTACGTCAGACCGGCCACGGCCAGGACGAGCGCGAGCACGCCCGCGACCAGGGCGACACGGGCGCCTCGGGTGGTGGTCGGCTGCGTCCTTGTTTCCTCGCCGCCTCCGCCTCCGCCTCCGATCCCGGCTCCGGCTGCCGCTCCCGCGAGTGGGGTCGTGGGCCGGGGAGGGGTGGGCGTGGGTGGCTGCGGGGTCCAGACGGTGGGGGCGTACGGCACGGTGGGCAGCGTGTCGGTACGCGGCGTGCCGCCCGCCGCGACGAGGCGCAGGTCCCGCTCGGCGCGGTCGGGCGCGATGCGGTCGGCCGGGTCCTTGCGCAGGAGCCCCTCGATCACCGGCGCGAGCGGCCCGGCCCGGCGCGGCTCCGGCAACTCGTCCTCGACCACCGAGCGCAGGGTGTTGAGCGGGGTGTCCCGGCGGAACGGCGAGCCGCCCTCGACGGCCGCGTACAGCAGCACGCCCAGCGACCACAGGTCCGACTCCGGGCCCGGAGTGCGCCCCAACGCCCGCTCCGGCGGCAGGAATTCGGGCGAGCCGATCACCTCGCCGGTCATGGTGATGGCGGAACTGCCCTCCACCGTGGCGATGCCGAAGTCGGTCAGCACCACGCGGCCGTCCTCGGCGAGCAGCACGTTCGCCGGCTTGACGTCCCGGTGCAGCACCCCGGCGATGTGCGCGGCGCGCAGCGCGGCCAGGACCTCGGCGCCGATCCGTGCCGCACGGTCCGGGGGCAGCGGTCCGTCCGCCTCCAGCGCGTCCGCGAGCGACCGGCCGCGCACCAGCTCCATCACGATCCAGGGGCGGCCGCCCTCCATCGCCACGTCGTACACCGTGACCACGTTGCGGTGCGAGATACGGGCCGCCGCCCACGCCTCGCGCTCCAGCCTGGCGTACATCCGCTCCACGTCGGAAGCGGGCAGACCCGCCGGGGCCCGCACCTCCTTGACGGCCACGTCACGGTGCAGCACCTCGTCACGGGCGCGCCACACCGTGCCCATACCGCCCTGGCCCAGCGGGGACAGCAGACGGTAGCGGCCCGCGATCAAACGGTCGCGTCCCGGTTCTTCTGACACGGGCGCCCCCCACGGCATCTCGCGCGATTCCTCCCCAAAAGTAGCTCAGCCGAAGGCCGTTGCGACCCCCTTGAGCATCAATCCGGCGCCCAGGGCCACGACGGTCAGCGCGGAGGCGAGCGGGAGTGAGCGGCGGGCCAGGGCGGTCAGGGGATGGGCGGTGCGGCGCGGGTGACGGTCGAGGAGCCGGTTCACCCGTGAGCCCAGCCGGACGACGGCGAAGCCCGCCGCCGTCAGCGTCAGCGCGAGCCCGACGCCGTATGCGACGACGAGCAGCAGCCCGAACCAGGCGTGCCCGAGCGCCGCCGCGCCGACCAGCACGACGACCGCGGAGGGGCTGGGCACGAGGCCACCGGCGAAGCCGAGCAGGATCGTGCCGCGGAGGGTGGGGGCGGTGGGGTGCGAGTGGGTGTGGCCGTTGTGGGTGTGGACGAGGGTGTGGGGGGTGTCGGTGTGGTGGGCGTCGGGGTGGGGGTGGGGGTGGTCGTGTGCATGTGTCCCGCCCACATGGTGGTCGTGCACATGGTGCTCGCCCCGAGCGTGTTCGTGGCCCGCGCCCACCAGGGCCAACGGCCGGGACGCCGCGTGCTGATGGGTGTGGGGGTGCGGGTGCTCGTGGTCGTGCTCGTGGTCGTGGTCGTGCCCATGGTCATGCCCGTGCGCGTGTTCATGCCCGTGCCCGTGCCCCGCGAGCTCCCGGCCCCGCCACGCCTTCCGTACCAGTGTCACCCCCGCCACCAGCACGAGCGCGCCGCTCGCCACGCCCAGCCAGGCGATCACCGAGGGGGCCGCGGCGGAGCCGGCCGTGACCAGGATGCCGAGGCCGACCACGCCGAGGGTGTGGGTGACCGTCACCGAGGCGGCGAGGGGGAGTACGTCCCGCATGCGGGCCCGGCCGCCCCGCGCGGCAGCGGCCGCGGCCATCATGGTCTTGCCGTGTCCCGGGGCGAGCGCGTGCATCGCGCCGAGCACGACCGCGACGAGCAGCGCCAGCGCGGCGAAGCCGACGGTGAGGTGGTGCCGGGCGACCAGGTCGTTCAGGGCCTGGGTCCAGCGGTCCGCGCCGCGCGGCAGCACCGAGGCGGCGGGCGCGTCCCGCTCCGCCGACAGGGCCGCGCCGCCCGGCCGTACCCCCAGCCGGGCGGTGGAGGTGTCGGCGGGAGAGGACAGCAACTGCGCCGGGTACTGGGTGAGTTCGTGGGAGACCGACTTCGCCGGCACGTCGGAGCGGGTCAGCGTCATCCGGTCGCCCCGCGCGGTGATCTCCCGCCAGCCGGGCCCGGAGGACACCCCCGCGCTGTGGAAGCCGACGGTCAGCGTCGCACCCTTGGGCAGCGGGGCCCGCTCCGCGCACTCCACGCGCAGGGTCTCGAGCCCCGCCTGACCCGGCCGCAGCCGCGCCGTGGCCGAGGTGACGGTGAGCGCGACGGGGCGCCCGTCGACGGTGAGCCTGCTGCCCCGCGCCGCCGTCGCACAGCGCTGCCGGGCCCACTCCGTCGTGCCCAGCCGTTCGAGGTCGGGCTTGGCCTGGGTCGCCGGGATCTCCGCCAGGTCCTCGACATGGGTGACGCGCAGCTCGCCGGGGGCGGCCACGAGACCGTCGTAGTGGTTGACGGTGAAGTTGCCGAGCGGGTGCGCGCTCGCGGCCGTCGCCGGGCCGAGCGCGAGGGCGCAGGCGCCGGTGAGGACTGCGGCGGCGAGGGTCAACGGGCGGCGGAGTGAGGTCACTTGGTGTTCTCCAGTGCCTTGCGGGCCGTGGCGGCGCCGAGCGGGGAGAAGCCGGGGTTGAGTTTCAGCGCGGACTGGAGCGAGGCGCGGCCCTCGTTCTTGTGGCCCGTGGCCAGTTCGATCACGCCGAGGTGGTAGCGGAAGAGGGCGCTCTGGTAGCCGGTGGCCGTCGCGCGTCGGGCGTACGAAAGCGCCTCGCGGTCTTGGCCGTTGACGTGCAGCGCCCAGGCCAGGGCGTCCGCCGTGTGCACGGTGTGGCGGCGGGCCCACTCGGCGCGGGCCGCGCGCAGGGCGGCCTTCTTGTCGCCGTGGTCGGCGGCGGCGAGCGCGGTGTCGAGGTCGGCGTCGACGCCGTTGGCGTGGGCGATCGCGATCCACGCCTCGACCAACGCGTACTGCTCGCGGGCCCGTTCGTGGTCACCGGCGGCGCCGCGCGCTTCGTACAGTTCGCCGAGTTCGACCAGTGGGCCGGGCAGCGGGTAGCGCGAGACCACGAGTTCCATGCCCTTGATCGCCGCGGCCCGGTCCCCGCTCGCCGCCTGGGCGCGGGCGCGGCCCTCCAGCGCGGGGAGGTAGTTCTCGTCGGCGGCGAGGGCGCGGGCGTAGGAGGTGAGGGCGGACTTGTAGTCACCCTGGTTCCAGGCGAGTTGGCCGAGCTGGGCGGCCACGTACGCGATGTCGCCCTTCGACGTGGCGGCGCCGAGCGCCTGCTCCAGCACGCGCCGGGCCGCCGGTACGTCGCCGCGCAGCTCGCGCACGTAGGCGTATCGCGTGAACACGGGCACGCCCGGCTTGCGGGCGTCGGCGGTGTCGGCGGCGCGGGACGCCTCGTCGTACCGGCCGAGTTCCACCAGCGCGTCGATACGGGAGGACAACGCCCGTTCGCTGTAAGGGTTCTCGGCGAGCGCCCGGTCGGCGTTCGTGAGCGCTCCCTTGAAGTCGTGCCGGGCGGCGGCGAGCGCGGCCTGTCCGGCCAGCGCCTGATCGCTGTGCGGAGAGAGCGAGAGGGCCCGCTTCAACGCGGCCTGCGCCTGCGGGTACCGGGCCGGGTCTCCCTTGGTCCGTGCCTGCTCCACATAGGCCAGCCCCAGCGTGGCCCACCCGTCGGAGTCCCTCGGCTGCGCCTTGAGATGCGCCTGCAGCGCGGCGATCGCCGCGTCCGGGTCCCCGCTCGCCAGTGCCCCCGGATCAACGGCGGCCGAGACCGCCACGGCGGCCACCGGCGCCTTGTCCCGCGCGGCGCCGACAGCGATGGCACCTCCGGTGACGGCGACGGCGAGCAGCACGGCGATCCCGGCCCGCTCCGCGATACGCCGGGTGCGTCGGGGTGCGTCGGCGGGGCGAGCGGGGGTGTTCTCCGCGGTGGGGGAGGGCTCCGCGGCCGGACCGCTCCCCGGCGCCTCGTCCGCGCCGGCCTTCTCGACCGTCAGCGGCTCCCCGGCGCACTCGACTTCCTCCGTCGTCAACTCCCCTTTTCCTGAGGTCGTTTCCTCGGTCGTTCCGCCGGAGGCCGTCTCGTTCGTGCGCGGGGTCATGCCCTCTCCAAGGTCACCTGATGGGGTCAAAGGGTGGGCGCGGTCCGCCGTGGGGGAGTACGCGGACCGCGCCCGGTCTGGATCAGTACGGACGCTGCATACGGCGGCGCCACCAGCCGAAGGCGACACCGATCAGCAGGACTCCGGCCGCGCCCGCGGCCGCCGAACCGGCGATCAGGACGGTGTTGTCGGAGCCGCCGGAGGCGGAGGCGGGCTGGAGGGCGTCACCGAGGGCGCTGCGGACGTCGGCACCGGCGGTCGTGCCCTTGGCGAGGTTGCCGCGCGAACCGGCCGTGGGCTGCGCGACGTACGGGAAGTACTTCTCGAACTTCTGGTCGTTCGCGTCGACCGCGTCACCCAAGTCGTTCTTGGAGCCGACCAGTTCGCCCTCGACGACCTGAAGGGCCTCGTCCACGACGTCGTCGGTGAGCCGACGCCCGTTCGGGAAGCCCGCGTTGTCGCCGTCGAGTACGCCGAGCCGCTTGGGGTGCATGGCGGGCTTGATCGAGGTGTTCAGCCGCAGCTGCTCCGAAGGCTTCACGTTCGGCGGCTGGTTGAGCCCCTTGACGCCCTTGAGGAACACGTCGACCAGGTCGTTGCGCGGCTCGGCGGGCGCCTTGATCTTGTAGATGCCCTCGATCAGCTTGGGCAGTTCGGGGTTGGTGACGTTCTTCAGGAACTGCGCGTCGTGGGAGGGCTGGGACGCGTTGAAGCGGTCCTTGTCCTTCTGCGGGTTGACGACCTCGTTGACGAGCGGGTTGCCGAGACGCGAGACCTGCGAGAAGTAGCCCTGGGCGTTGCGCCGTTGGGTCGTGGACCAGATGCCGACGACCGGCTGCTCGGCGGACTGGCGGATCAGGCTGTTGGGGACCTGGAGGGCGATCGTGTTGACGTTGTAGCCCTTGAGGGTGTCGCGCCCGACCTCGCTCAGGTTGCCGCCGTAGAGGAGGTCGAAGACCCGCAGGTCCAGGAAGAACGGGTCGTCCGCCTGGCCCGCGAACGTCGCCGCCCCGGACGCGGACTTCTTGATCGCCTGATCACGCAGCTTCGCGTACTCCGGCATGGACGCCTTGCCCACGTTCGACGGCGCGACCGGAACGTTCCGGACCATCTTGTACTTCGACATCACGTGATGGTTCTTCGACCGGATCACTTCGATGTCGTACGTCTGCGTCACGTTCAGGTCGGGATCGTCCAGGCTGGTGACCGGACCGGTGTTGTAGAGGAACGTGTTCCCGTTCTTCGTATGGGTCTTGAACGTGTAGCGGAAGGTCAGGTCGTCCTGCGCGTCCCCGTCGCTGTCGACGTGGATGTCGTACTGCGCGTCGTCCGCGAACGTGTAGAAGTTCGGGCCGCCCGCGGGGTCCTCGAACGGGATCCAGTTCGCCACGATCGTCGTCGTGTCCGGCTTGTCCGGGCTGACGAACGCGTACAGGTCGGTGTTGTCGTACTGCGGGGTGCCCGAGATCAGCGGGGCCTCGCGGTGCGAGGAGGCGGAGGCCGCCCCGGGTGCCAGTGCGGCGGTACCGGCGGCCGCGAGTCCGCCGGCGGCCAACGCGCCGCAGATGAGCGGTATCAGGCCCTTGCGCCCCGTGCCGCTCCTGGAAGAAAGAGGTGTCATGCCGTCCGTCCTCAGTGCCAACTTGCCTTGACGGACGGGTATACGGAGCGGGGAGGGCTTTCGGATTGGCCGTCGGGGAATTTTCTTTTTCTCGTTCCCGACCCGCGTTTTCGAGCCGCCGCTCCGTATCATCCGCCGGAGGTGTGCGTACGTGCGGATGCGTGGGGTCACGGGCAGTTCCGGCTGCGGCCGGGGGAGCCAGGTGAGGGGGGCCCGGATGGAGGCGGACCAGCTTCTGGTGCGCGTGGCCGGTGGTGACCAGAAGGCCTTCGAGGAGTTGTACGCGCTGGTGTCCGGGCCGGTGTTCGGACTGGTCCGGCGCATCGTGCGCGACCCCGCGCAGTCCGAGGAGGTCGTCCAGGACGTGCTGCTCGAACTCTGGCGCTCCGCAAGCCGGTTCGACCCCGCCCGGGGCAGCGCGCTCTCCTGGATCCTCACCCTCGCCCACCGCCGTGCCGTGGACCGGGTACGCAGTGTCCGCGCGGCCGGGGAACGCGAGCAGCGCGAGGCCCTGCGCGCCGGTGAACCCGCCTTCGACCACGTCTCCGAAGAGGTCGAGGCCGGACTGGAACGCGAGTGGGTGCGCCACTGCCTGGACCGGCTCACCGCGCTCCAGCGCCAGTCCGTCACCCTCGCCTACTACGACGGCTACACCTACCGTGAGGTCGCCGAACGGCTCTCACTGCCGCTCGGCACCGTCAAGACCCGGATGCGGGACGGCCTCATCCGACTGCGCAACTGCCTGGGAGGTGCCGCGTGAGCCTCCTCGGCCGCCTGCTGCGCCGCGACGACCCGCACTCCCTCGCCGCGCCCTACGCCCTCGACGCCCTCGAACCCGGCGAACGGCGCCGCTTCGAGCGGCACCTCGCCACCTGCGACCGGTGCGCCGTCGAGACCCGCGCCCTCGCCGACGACGTGGTCCGGCTCGCCTGGTCCACCACCACCGTCGCGCCGCCCGACGCCCTGCGCGAGCGGGTGTTCGCCGCCGTCCGCGCCACCCCGCAGGAACCGCCCGCCGCGCCGGTCCGCAAGCGCGTGGCCCAGCTGCCCCCACATGTGTGGGGCGCACAGCCGCCACCGGCCCGCCGTACGCGCCCGCTGCTGGTGCCGTTCGCCACGGTGACCGCCGCGGCCGCGCTCGTCGTCGCCTCCCTCTTCGCGGTCCAGGCGAACCGCACGCAGGACCGGCTCGCCGCCGAACAGGCGCGCTCGCGTGAGATCGCCCACGTCCTGGCCGCGCCCGACGCCCGCGCCACCGGCGGGACGGACGCACGCGGCCGGAGCATGGCCGTGATCGCCTCCGCCTCGGAGGGGCGGGCCGTCGTCACGCTCAGCGGTTACGGCACCCCGAGCGGAGGGCGCGTCCACCAGCTGTGGCTCGTACGCCCCCACGCGCAACCGCGCTCCCTCGGGCTCCTCACCAGCGACACGCCCTTGGTCGCCAAGGGGCTCGACAAGTCCTCGGCGTCACTCGCCGTGACGGTCGAGCCCGACGGTGGCTCAGTGCGCCCCACTGGCCAGCCCATTGTCCAACTCACCCTGAAATCGGTCGGATTCGGAGAGTAGTCAAAGCGGGATGATCAACCACCTTGTGGGGAAGGTGAATCCCGTGGCCGAGATACACGTGTGCCCAACCGGGACGATAGGGTTACCCTGCCCGGGCCGGGCGGATTCGTACGGGTGGGGAGTGACATGGAACAGATAACGATGCGCAGCAGGGCCAGGGTTCCTGCGATCACCTGCGGAAGCAGCGCGAGCAGTTCGCGCCTGGACCGTCATCTCTCGGTGCTGGCGGGCCCCGCCATTCCGCAGCAGAAGACGGTCGAAGCGACCTCGCTGATGCGCGAGCTGACCGCACGCGACACGGTGCACCGTCGCAGCGACCGGGGTGCCCGGGTCCGCCGGGTCTCCCTCTTCGCCCCCTTGCGCCGCCTGCGGCGCTCCCTCTTCGGCAGCCACTGACCGGACACCGGACCGCATTGGGGCTCTCTTTGAGCCCACCCTGCGAGTCCGGCTCCGGCCCGGTCCGTACGACCCCACGCTCAGGCTGCCACGCCGTCCCGGCACAGCGCCGCGACCCGCCGTCCGTCATTCCCACGGCGCGCTTCGCGGCGAACCGGCGTGCGGTCCTGGGCGTCGTCGCTCTCAGAGCAGCGCGAACTGCCCCTCAGGCCCCTCTTCTTGGTGATCCAGGACTGAGGCGGGGCGACGCGCGGAAGAGGGAGGCGGAAGCACCCCCACCCGATGCAGCTCCGTCCCGGTCAGCGGCGACGTCACCTTCAACTCCGCCCTCGTCGGGGCGATTTCCGCCAGCAGCGCCAAGACCGTGATCAGCTCCAGCAGCTCCGAGGTCCAGGGCTGGGGCCAGGCGGCGGGGCGGATCGCCGAGAGGGTGCCCGGTGGGGCAGCGGCCGTACGGGCCGCGAACCAGGCTTCCAGGGTGCGGACTTCGGACACCTCGTGCTCCCACGCCGAGCGCGGCACGGGAGAGATGCGGCCCTCGTCCAGGCACAGGGTTTCGGTGTCGGCGTCGTAGCCCAGGGTGGTCGGCTGTGCGGGCAACGGGGCGCGGACGTAAGGGCGTCGGCCTCCGGGCAGCTTGGGACGGTCGCCGTCGCGACGCATCAGCCAGAGCAGCCGGTGCCCCAACTCGACTCCCCGCTCCCATACTTCGGCGTCGCCGGTGAGCGGGACCGTACGGTCGGACCGGATCGCGGCCAGAGTCCAGGCGAGGAAGTCCACCGGCGTGGGCCGGACCCCGAGTGTCCGCGCCAGCTGGTCCAACAGCCCCGGCGCCAGGTTGGGTTCCGTGCCGCCGGGGCGGCGGTACAGCGGGCGGATGCGCCCGGAGGGGAGCGTGGGCAGCAGGGAGGTCGCGAGGAGCGCGTCGCCGCCCGTCTCCACCACGAACACCTGGTGTGCGTCCGCCACCCGCCACAGCTCCGGACGCGCCGCGTCGAGCAGCCGATGGTCCGGGATCAGCCACCGTTCGTCGAACGGCGCCGCCAGCACCCGTACCGGCTCCGCGCACCGTCCAGAGGCGCGCGCCAGCCGCTCGGTACCGGCCGGATGCCCCGGCAACTGCGACACCGCCGACCGCAGCGACCGCGCCCGCGTCACCTCGAACAGGCCCTCGCGCTCCGCCCCTTCGGCCGCGAGCAGAGCCGCCCAGCGGGCTTTCAGCGAACCCGCGTCGGGCGCCGTCGGCCACACCCGGCCCGGCCGCAGCGGTGCGACGGACCACGGCATGAGGTCCGCCAGCGGCGGAGCGTCGTCGTCGTACGTCACGCCCGGCATCGTACGACCTGTCCGGCGCCGGGACACGAGGATGAGCCGCACCCGCGCCCGCACTCGCGCCCGTGCGCGCACCCGAAGCCGCGCCCGCTCACACCGATCCCGCCCCCGGCCCGGCCCTCACGTCGCATCCAGCGTCACCGTGAACGAGAACCGATCCCCCCGATACTGGATCACCGCCACGTCCAGTACCCGCCCGTCCGAGCCGTACGTGATCCCCGTGTAGTGCAAGATCGGGCTCAGCAGAGGCACTTGGAGCAGCCGAGCCGTCTCCGGTTCGGCGAGCCGCGCCTCCACCGTGTCCGTGATGCGGCTGATGCCCGCCCCCACCACGTCCCGCAGCACCTTCGTCATCGGCCGGCGGGTGAGGTCGGCGGGGTCGATGCGCGCGGCCAGCTCGGGGCGAACATGGTTGACGGCGTGATTGGTGGGTTCGCCGGTGCTCTCGTCGCCGCGCAGGCGGTGGTAGACGGCGACCTCGGTGAGGTCGGGGAAGTACTCGGTGAGGGCCGTCGGGACGGGGACGTGACCGTGGTCGAGGAGTTCGCTGGTCATGCCGGACTGCTGGGCGACGATCGCGTCGACCGAACCCAGGAGCCGTACCGGGGCCCCGCGCCGGGCGTCGGGTTCGATGAAGGTGCCGCGGCGGCGGTGGCGGCTGATCAGGCCCTCGTCCTCCAGCTCCTTGAGGGCCTGGCGCATGGTCAGCACGCTCACGCCGTAGTGCCGCGCCAGGTCCTCCTCGGTGGGCAGGCGCAGCGGGTCCTGGGGCGAGCGGCCGAGGATGGAGGCGCGCAGGGACTGCGACACCTGGTACCAGAGCGGCAGCTTGCGGTTCAGGACGATCGAATCCGGAGCGAAAGAGGTCACGCGGCTATCCGTACCTGTCGGAGAGGATCAGCGCAATGGAGCGGTCAGGGCGCCCTGAAGTGCCGCTCCAGGCCCTGCCACACATCGTCGTAGCGCGGCTGGAGATGGTCGGCACCGGCCGCGTGCGGGGTGAGCGTGACCGGCCAGCGGGTCTCGAACATGAAGGCCAGGCCGTCGTCGATCCGCTGCGGCCGCAGTTCCGCCGCGCTCGCCTTCTCGAAGGTCTCCCGGTCCGGACCGTGTGCCGACATCATGTTGTGCAGTGAGCCGCCGCCCGGCACGAAGCCCTCCGCCTTCGCGTCGTACGCGCCCTCGACCAAGCCCATGTACTCGCTCATCACGTTCCGGTGGAAGTACGGCGGGCGGAAGGTGTCCTCGCCCACCAGCCAGCGCGGCGCGAACACTACGAAGTCCACCCCGGCGAGCCCCGGTGTGTCCGAGGGCGAGGTGAGGACCGTGAAGATCGACGGGTCCGGGTGGTCGTAGGAGATGGTGCCGATCACATTGAACCGGCGCAGGTCATAGGTGTACGGCACATAGTTGCCGTGCCAGGCGACCACGTCGAGCGGGGAGTGGTCGTACGTGGCCGTCCAGAGGTTGCCGCAGAACTTGTTGACTACCTCCACCGGACCCGTCTCGTCCTCGTATGCCGCGACGGGCGCCCGGAAGTCGCGCGGGTTGGCCAGACCGTTGGCGCCGATGGGGCCGAGGTCGGGCAGTCGGAGCGGCGCACCATAGTTCTCGCACACATAACCCCGGGCAGAGTCGTCCAGTAGCTCCACACGGAAGCGCACCCCGCGCGGGATGAGCGCCACCTGTGCGGGCTCCACATGGAGTCGCCCGAACTCGGTGTGCAGCAGCAGCCCGCCCCGTTCCGGCACGATCAGCAGCTCCCCGTCGGCGTCCGAGAAGACGCGCTCCATCGAGGAGTTGGCGTGGTAGAGGTGCACGGCCATGCCGGTGCGCTGGGTCGCGTCGCCGTTGCCGCCCAGCGTCCACAGGCCCGCGAGGAAGTCGGTCCCGGCCGGCGGCTCGGGCAGCGGGTTCCAGCGCAGCCGGTTCGGATCGGGCACCGTCTCGGTGAAGGGGGCGGTGCGGATCGCGCCGTTGCCGGTGCGGGTGAACTCCGGGTGCGCGGCCGAGGGGCGGATGCGGTACAGCCAGGAGCGCCGGTTGTGCGCCCGGGGCTCGGTGAACGCCGTACCGCTGAGCTGCTCGGCGTACAGGCCGTACGGCGCGCGCTGCGGCGCGTTGCGGCCCTCGGGCAGAGCGCCCGGCACCGCCTCCGAGGCGTGTTCGTTGCCGAACCCGGTGAGATACGACAGTGCCTCGGCGGTCTTCCGCGCGTCCGCGCCCATGATCGCTCCCTCGCGCCCGGGACGCGCTCCATCGGCCGCCCCATTCCTCTGTAGCACCGTAGGAATGAGCGAGCCCCGGCGCAAGGGGGCGCGCTTCGCCGGAACCCTGTGGCGGGGCATCATGTGGCCGTGCCCCATGTGACATCGCTCCGCCGCGCGCCCGTCCAGCGGCGCAGCGCCGAACGGCTGACCCGAATCCTCGACGCGTGCGCCGTGCTCCTCGACGAGGTCGGGTACGACGCGCTGAGCACCCGTGCCGTGGCCGAACGCGCCGGTGTCCCCATCGGCTCCGTCTACCGCTTCTTCGGCAACAAGCGCCAGATGGCCGGCGCCCTCGCCCTGCGCAACCTCAACCGCTACACCGACCGCGTCACCGAACGGCTGGAGGAGACCCGCGAGGGCGACTGGCGGGCGGCGATGGACGTCGTCCTGGACGAGTACCTGAGCATGAAGCGCACCGCGCCCGGCTTCTGCCTCGTCGACTTCGGCAACCAGATACCGGTCGGCACCCGCCAGTCCGCGCCCAACACCCGCGTCGCGGACCGCTTCACCGACCTGCTCTCCGGCCATCTGGGCCGCACCCCGGACGACGAGCTGCGCCGGGTTCTCCTGGTGGCCGTGGAGAGCGCCGACACCCTCGTCCAGCTCGCCTTCCGGATGGACCCGCGCGGCGACGCCGCGATCATCGCCGAGACGCGGGAACTGCTGCGGGCCTATCTGAGCCGCGTACTGGACTGAACCGGCCGGTCTCGCGCACGGGTCTCCCCACCATGCCAACCGGTCGGTATGCTCGCCCCAGCCCGTCGGCCAGGTCCAGGTTCAGGCCCGAGTCCAGGCCCCGGGAGGCAGCGCCGCCGACCCTCCGGGAGGACCCGTGTCCCGCACCGCCCTGCGTATCTGCCCTCTGTGCGAGGCCACTTGCGGACTGACCCTCACCATCGAGGGCACCCGCGTCACCGGCGCCCGGGGCGACCGGGAGGACGTCTTCAGCAAGGGGTTCATCTGCCCCAAGGGCGCTGCTTTCGGCGCCCTGGACGCCGACCCCGACCGGCTGCGCACCCCGCTGGTCCGGGTGAACGGCGAGCTGCGCGAGGCGACCTGGGAGGAAGCCTTCGACGCCGTCGCCGCCGGACTCCGCCCGGTCGCGGAGCGGTACGGGTCCGACGCGGTCGGCGTGGTCCTCGGCAACCCCAACGTCCACACCGTGGCGGGCGGCCTCTACCCGTCCCTCCTGATCGGCGCGCTGCACACCCGCTCGGTGTTCACGGCCTCCACGGTCGACCAGATGCCCAAGCACGTCTCCAGCGGCCTGCTCTTCGGCGACCCGAACGCCATCCCCGTGCCCGACCTCGACCACACCGACCATCTGCTGCTGATCGGCGCCAACCCCCTGGAGTCCAACGGGAGTCTGTGCACCGCCCCCGACTTCCCCGGAAAACTCAAGGCACTTCGCGCCCGCGGCGGACACCTCACCGTGATCGACCCGCGCCGCACCCGCACCGCCCGCCTGGCCGACCGGCACATCGCCGTACGCCCCGGCACCGACGCCCTGCTGCTCGCCGCGCTGGCCACCACCCTGTTCGAGGAGGGCCTGACCGACCTCGGCGACCTCGCCGCACATGTCGAAGGACTCCCCGAACTCCGGGCGGCCATAGAAGACTTCACCCCCGAGGCGGTCGCCGACGCCTGCGACGTCGACGCCGCTCTCATCCGCACCCTCGCCCGCGAGCTCGCCGCCGCCCCGACCGCCGCCGTCTACGCCCGCATCGGCAGCTGCACCGTCCCGCACGGCACCCTGGCCAGCTGGCTCGTGGACGTCCTCAACACCCTCACCGGCAACCTCGACCGGCCCGGCGGCGCCCTCTTCCCGCAGGCCGCCACCGACCGCACCCCCCGCCCGGCCGGACCCGGACGCGGCTTCACACTCGGCCGCTGGCACTCCCGTGTGCGAGAACTCCCCGAGGCGAAGGGTGAGTTGCCGCTGTCCGCGCTCGCCGAGGAGATCGACACCGCGACCGAGCGGGGCGAACCGGTACGCGCCCTCGTCGTGATCGCGGCCAACCCGGTGCTGTCCGCCCCCGACGGCGACCGGCTCGACAAGGCCCTGGAATCACTGGACTTCATGGTCGCCGTCGACCCCTACCTCAACGAGACCTCCCGCCACGCCGACGTCGTCCTGCCCCCGCCCCCGCCCGCGCAGAGCCCCCACCACGACTTCGCCTTCAACACCCTCGCCGTCCGCAACCAGGTCCGCTACAGCCGCCCCGCCGTCCCGCTGGAGCCGGGCCGGATGGCCGAGACCGAGATCCACGCCCGGCTCGTCCTCGCCGCGACCGGGATGCCGAAGGCCGACCCCGGCTCGGTGGACGCCATGGTCGTCGAGCAGACCCTCGCCAAGGCCGTGAAGGACCCCCACTCCCCGGTCCACGGCCAGGACCCGGAGGAACTCGCCGCCCGCCTCACCGGCGGCGACGGCCCCGAGCGGCGCCTCGACCTGATGCTGCGCCTCGGCCCCTACGGCGACGGCTTCGGCGCCGACCCCGACGGCCTCACCCTCGCCCGGCTCCTCGCCCACCCGCACGGCATCGACCTCGGCCCGCTCCGCCCCCGGCTGCCCCAGCCGCTCAAGACGGTCAGCGGCAAGGTCGAGCTGCTGCCCGCTCCCCTCGCCGCCGACCTGCCCCGGCTGCGGCAGGCCCTGCGCGAGCGGCCCGCCGGACCGGTCCTCGTCGGCCGTCGTCATCTGCGCTCCAACAACAGCTGGCTGCACAACCTCCCCGCCCTCACCGGCGGCACCAACCGCTGCACCCTGCACCTCCACCCCGAGGACGCGGCCCGGCTCGGCGTGCGCGACGGGGAGCCCGTACGAGTGAAAGGCGCCGGGGGAGAAGTGACGGCGCCCGCCGAGATCACCGACGGCATCCGGCCCGGCGTGGTGAGCCTCCCGCACGGCTGGGGCCACGACCGCCCCGGCACTCGCCAGAACCACGCGGCAGCCCAACCCGGCGTCAACGTCAACCAGTTGCTCGACGGCACCCTGCTCGACCCGCTCTCCGGCAACGCCGTGCTCAATGGCATACCGGTCGAGCTGACCCGGGTGGCCGTCCCGGAACCCCGGTGACCGCCCCGGAACCCCTGGCGGCCGAAAACTAGCGCCGCTAGTTTGTTTCCCGGGCCGCCCCGCACCACCCTGGAGCACACGCCACACGCCGCACGCCGGACCCGCCGGGAGGAACGCCATGAAGGCACACGACGATCTCTACATCGACGGCGCCTGGCGCCCCGCCACCGGCCGGGACGTGATCGAGGTGGTCAACCCGGCCGACGAGCAGGTCATCGGCCGCGTCCCGGCGGGCGACGCCCAGGACGTGGACGCCGCCGTACGCGCCGCCCGCGCCGCGCTCCCCGGCTGGGCGGCCACACCCCCGGCCGAGCGCGCGGCCCGGCTCGCCGCCCTGCGGGACGCCCTGGCAGCCCGCTCGGACGAGTTCACCGAGACGATCACCGCCGAGCTGGGCGCCCCGCCGGACTTCGCGCGCGCCGTACAGGCCGGTCTGCCCGTCGTGGTCGCCGGGTCCTACGCCGACCTGGCCGCCACCCACTCCTTCGAGGAGAAGGTCGGCAACTCCACCGTCCTGCACGAACCCGTGGGCGTCGTCGCCGCGATCACCCCCTGGAACTACCCCCTCCATCAGATCGTCGCCAAGGTCGCCCCGGCGCTCGCCGCGGGCTGCGCGGTCGTCCTCAAGCCCGCCGAGAACACCCCGCTGACCGCCCAGCTCTTCGCGGAGGCCGTCCACGAAGCGGGCGTACCCGCCGGGGTGTTCAACCTCGTCACCGGCCTCGGCCCGGTCGCCGGACAGGCCCTCGCCGAACACCCCGGAGTCGACCTCGTGTCGTTCACCGGCTCCACGGCGGTCGGCCGCCGGATCGGCGCCGCGGCCGGAGCGGGCGTCAAGCGCGTCGCCCTGGAACTCGGCGGCAAATCGGCCAACGTCATCCTGCCGAGCGCCGACCTCGCCAAGGCGGTCAACGTCGGCGTCGCCAACGTGATGGCCAACTCCGGTCAGACGTGCAGCGCATGGACCCGGATGCTGGTCCACCGCGACCAGTACGACGAGGCCGTCACGCTCGCCGCGGCCGCCGCCGCCAAGTACGGCGACCGCATCGGCCCGGTCGTCAGCGAGCGCCAGCGCGACCGGGTGCGCGGCTACATCGAGAAGGGTGTCGCCGAGGGCGCCCGGCTGGTCGCGGGCGGCCCCGAATCCCCGCGCGAACAGGGGTACTTCGTCAGCCCGACCGTGTTCGCGGACGTCACCCCGGACATGACCGTCGCCCAGGAGGAGATCTTCGGCCCGGTCCTCTGCGTGCTGCCCTACGACGACGAGGACGACGCCCTGCGCATCGCGGACGGCACCGTGTACGGCCTCGCCGGAGCCGTCTGGGCCGGGGACGAGGAGGAGGCCGCCGCCTTCGCCCGCCGGATGCGCACCGGCCAGGTCGACATCAACGGCGGCCGGTTCAACCCCCTTGCCCCCTTCGGCGGTTACAAGCAGTCCGGGGTCGGCAGGGAACTCGGCGCGTACGGACTGGCCGAGTACCTCCAGACCAAGTCCCTCCAGTTCTGAGGAAGTCGGTGACCATGGCCGTACGAGCCGCCGTCCTGCCCGCCGTCGGTGAACCCCTGGAGATCACCGGCATCGAGCTGCCCGAACCCGGCCCCGGCCAGGTCCGGGTACGCCTCGCCGCCGCCGGGGTCTGCCACTCCGACCTCTCCCTGGCCAACGGCACCCTGCGCGTCCCCGTCCCGGCGGTCCTCGGTCACGAGGGCGCCGGAACCGTCGTCGCCGTGGGGGAGGGGGTGACCCATCTGGAACCCGGCGCGCGTGTGGTCCTCAACTGGGCGCCCGCCTGCGGGAATTGCCCCGCCTGTGCGCGCGGCGAGGTCTGGCTGTGCGGCAACGCGCTCAACGGCGCCGCCGCCGTCCACGCCCGCACCGTCGACGGCACCGCACTCCATCCCGGCCTGAACGTGGGCGCGTTCGCCGAGGAGACGGTCGTCCCCGCCTCCTGCGCGCTGCCCCTGCCCGATGGCATCCCGCTCACCGACGCGGCCCTCCTCGGCTGCGCGGTCCTCACCGGCTACGGTGCGGTCCGTCACTCCGCCCGCGTCCAACCCGGCGAGTCCGTCGCGGTGTTCGGGGTCGGCGGCGTCGGCCTCGCCGCGCTCCAGGCCGCACGCATCGCGGGCGCGGAACGGATCGTCGCCGTCGATGTCTCCGCCGAAAAGGAGGAGTTGGCGCGTGGCGCGGGCGCCACCGACTTCCTCCTCGCCTCCCCGCAGACGCCCCGCGAGATCCGCGCCCTCACCGGAGGCGAGGGCGTCGACGCGGCCGTGGAGTGCGCGGGCGTGGCCACCGCCATCCGCGCCGCCTGGGAATCCACCCGGCGCG
Source organism: Streptomyces sp. NPDC026659 (assembly GCF_040638245.1). Lineage (NCBI taxonomy): Bacteria > Bacillati > Actinomycetota > Actinomycetes > Kitasatosporales > Streptomycetaceae > Streptomyces > Streptomyces sp. NPDC026659. The sequence continues at coordinate 93,462 of NZ_JBEZXY010000006.1, forward strand.
GCGGCCGCACCACGGTCGTCGGCATCGGCGGCAAGGACCAGCAGGTCACCTTCAACGCCCTCGAACTCTTCCACTGGGGACGGACGTTGTCCGGCTGCGTCTACGGCGACTCGGACCCGGCCCGCGACCTCCCGGTCCTCGCCGAGCACGTCCGCGCAGGCAGGCTGGACCTCAAGGCGCTGGTGACGGAACGGATCACCCTGGACGGCATCCCCTCGGCCTTCGAGAACATGCTCGCGGGCAAGGGCGGCCGCTCCCTGGTGCTCTTCGAAGACGCCGGCTGACCTCGGCGGATCAGACCTCCTCGGGCCGCCGCTCGACCACCGGACCGGCCACCTGCTCCGCCACCGGACCGGCCACCGGTTCCACCACCGGCTCTCCCTCCGGCCCGGCGGCGGCCTCGATCCGTACCACCCGCGCCCGCGCCCTGGACCGCGACACCGCCACACCCGCCAGGCACAGCACCCCGCCCACCAGCGTGAACGGCCCCGGCACCTCGTCCAGCACCAGCCAGGACAGCAGCACGACCAGCGCCGGGACGGCGTACGTCGTCGCGCCCATCCGCGAGGCGGTCGTACGGGCCAGCGCGTAGGCCCAGGTGGTGAAGGCGAGGGCGGTCGGGAAGACGCCCAGGTACACCATGTCGAGGGTGGCGGTGAGCGGCGCGCGGGACGCCTCCGTCACCAGCTGACCCGCGAACGGCAGGCAGCACACGGCCCCGACCAGGCAGCCGAACGTCGTCACCTGCAAGGCGCTGGCCGACCCGAGCGCGGGCTTCTGCGAGACCACCCCGCCCGCGTAGGCGACCGCCGCGAGCAGGCACAGCACCACGCCGAGCACCGAGGAACCGCCGCCCCCGGACGACATCGAGAGGCCCACGACCACCGCACCCGCGAACGACACCGCCATCCCCGCGAGCAGCCGGGGCGGCATCGGATCACCGAGCAGCCGGGCGCCGAGCAGGGCGATCAGCAGCGGGCCCACGTTCACCACGAGCGCGGCCGTACCGGCGTCCACCTGCCGTTCGCCCCAGTTGAGGACCACCATGTAGAACCCGAACCACAGCACCCCGGAGATCAGGATGCCCCGCCACGCGGCACGCGGCGGCCACCCCTCGCGCCGCAGGAGACACAGCGCGCCCAGCGCGACACTCCCCGCGAGCATCCGCCCGAGCGCCAGCGCCCCCGGCGAGTAGGCGTCCCCCGCGGCCCGGATCGCCACGAAGGCGGAGGCCCACAGCAGAACGGTGACAAGGGCCGCCGCGGTGGGCAGCACGGACCGGGACGAGGACACGTTCATCATGCTCCTGACACTGGAGGGCTACTTTTGGAGCCCACGGCAACCAACAAAGGGGCGCGGGGCTGTGCCGATGTGCGGCTCCGCCGCGCGGGCGCGATCAGCCCAAGCGGACCCGCACCCGACCGACGACATCACCCCACCGACACCCCGAGCAACTCAAAAATCATCCGCTCCCCCGACGGAGTCACCCGTACCGCCCGCCCCGACCCGATCCGCTCGCACCACCCCGACTCCAGCGCGTGCCGGCACAACCCCGCCCCCGCCGCCCCCGCGAGATGCGGCCGCCGCTCGGTCCAGTCGAGGCAGGAACGGGCCAGCGGGCGCCGCCCGGAGCGGTCCAGCTCGATGCCCGCCGCGCCGAACCACTCAACTCCCGCCTCCGTCAGGGCGAACCCGGTGTCCTGGCGCAGCAGCCCCCGCGCGGTCAGCCCGTCCGTGAGCGCGATGCCGAGCCGCCCGGCGAGATGGTCGTAGCAGGTACGCCCCCGCGCCATCGCGGCCCCGGCGCTCGACTCCCGCAGCGTGCGCGGCCGTTGCCGTACCGCGTCCGCGGGGAGCCGGGCGGTCAGGTCCTCCAGCAGCTGGGCCACCTCGGGCCCGGCGAGCCGGACGTACCGGTGCCGCCCCTGGCGTTCCTCGGCCAGGAGGCCGCCCGCGACCAGCTTGCCCAGGTGCTCGCTGAGCGTGGACGCGGCGACGCCCGCGTGCCGGGCCAGCTCGCCGGCGGTCCACGCCCGCCCGTCCAGCAGGGCGAGCAGACACGCGGCCCGCGTCTCGTCCGCGATCAGCGCGGCGAGCGAGGCGAGTCCGGGGGCCCGGGGGTCCTTGGCGTTCATGCGTTCCAGCATGGAGGACGGACACTTCGGCGCCCACCGAACGAACGCCACTGCGGATTCAGACCGCCCGCCCCACCCCCGCGAACTGCCCCTCCAGCCCGTCGAGGAGCGCCGCGAGCCCCGTCTCGAAGGCCCGCTCGTCGATCTTCTCCTGCTGCTCGGCGAGGAGGTGGGCCTGCCCGAGATGGGGATAGTCGGCCGGGTCGTAGGCGCTCTGGTCGTCCACGAAGCCCCCGGCGAAGGAGCCCAGCGCGGAGCCCATGATGAAGTACCGCATCAGCGCGCCGATGGAGGTGGCCTGCGCCGGGGGCCAGCCCGCGTCCACCATCGCGCCGTAGACCGCGTCGGCCAGCCGCAGCGCGGCCGGGCGGCGGCCGGGGCCGCGGGCGAGGACCGGGACGATGTTGGGGTGGTCGCGCAGGGCGGAGCGGTAGGAGACGGCCCAGTCGCGCAGCGCGGTCCGCCAGGGGCGGCCGTCCTCGAACATCGACAGGTCGACCTGCGCGCTCACCGAGTCCGCGACCGCCTCCAGGATCTCGTCCTTGGTGCGGAAGTGGTTGTAGAGCGAGGGCCCGCTCACGCCGAGTTCGGCGGCGAGCCGCCGGGTGGAGACGGCCGCGAGCCCTTCGGTGTCCACGAGTTCCCGCGCCGCCGCGACGATCCGGTCGGTGCTGAGGAGGGGCTTGCGCGGTCGGGCCATGGCGCACATAGTAGGGCTGCCGCAAGAAACTAGCACTGCTAATTTAACGCGGGCCCGGTGCGGCCCGGGGTGAGGTGATCGCATGGTGAACCTGGAGCTGAGCGAGGAGCAGGCCGCCGCGCGCCGCCTGGCCCGGGACTTCGTCGCGCGCGAGGTCACCCCGTACGCGGCCGGGTGGGACCGCGCCGAGGAGGTCGACCGGGGCATCGTGAAGAAGCTCGGCGAGGTCGGCTTCCTCGGGCTCACCGTCCCCGAGGAGTACGGCGGCTCGGGCGGTGACCATCTCGCGTACTGCCTGGTCACCGAGGAACTGGGGCGCGGCGACTCCTCCGTGCGCGGGATCGTCTCCGTCTCCCTCGGCCTGGTCGCCAAGTCGGTCGCCGCCTGGGGCGACGAGGAGCAGAAGCGGCGCTGGCTGCCGGGGCTCACCTCCGGCGCGTACCTCGGCTGCTTCGGCCTCACCGAGCCCGGCACCGGCTCCGACGCGGGCAACCTCACCACCCGGGCCGTACGCGACGGCGGCGACTATGTGATCAACGGCGCCAAGACGTTCATCACCAACGGCACCTGGGCCGACGTCGTGCTGCTCTTCGCCCGCTCCACCGACGCCCCCGGCCACAAGGGCGTCTCCGCCTTCCTGGTCCCCACCGGCACTCCCGGCCTCACCCGCCGCGCCATCCACGGCAAGCTCGGTCTGCGCGGCCAGGCCACCGCCGAGCTGGTCCTCGAGGACGTGCGCGTGCCCGCCTCCGCGCTGGTCGGCCCCGAGGGCAAGGGCTTCTCCGTCGCCATGTCCGCGCTCGCCAAGGGGCGGATGTCGGTCGCGGCGGGCTGCGTCGGCATAGCCCAGGCCGCCCTGGACGCGGCCGTGGCGTACGCCGGGGAACGCGAGCAGTTCGGGAAGCCCATCGCCCAGCACCAGCTGGTGCAGGAGCTGATCAGCGACATCGCCGTGGACGTGGACGCGGCCCGGCTGCTGACCTGGCGGGTCGCGGACCTGATCGACCGGGGGCGGCCGTTCGCCACCGAGTCCTCCAAGGCCAAGCTGTTCGCCTCCGAGGCCGCCGTGCGCGCCGCCTCCAACGCCCTTCAGGTCTTCGGGGGTTACGGCTACATCGACGAGTACCCGGCGGGCAAACTCCTGCGCGACGCCCGCGTGATGACCCTCTACGAGGGCACCAGCCAGATCCAGAAGCTGCTCATCGGGCGCGCGCTGACCGGGGTTTCGGCGTTCTGAGGGCCCTGGGACCGTCGTGAGGGTGCTTTCTGAGTATCCGTACTGAGTACGTCGGCGGATGTGGCCCGCGCCGCGTCCGCCGACACTCGTGCCATGAGCGACACACCAGTCAAGCAGCAGAGTACGGCCGCCTTCTACGGACAGGCCGTCGCCTCCTTCGCCGTCGCCATGACGGCCACCGCGATCGGTATCTACCGGCTCGACGCCAACGCCTGGGTGCGTGCCTTCCTCGCCATCGCCGTCCTCTACCTCGTCACCTCCGCCTTCACCCTCGCCAAGGTGATCCGGGACCGGCAGGAGGCCGGGGAGATCGTCAGCAGAGTCGACCAGGCCCGCATGGAGGAACTCCTCACCTCCCACGACCCGTACCGCAAGACCCCCGACCCCCGGCAGTCGCGCTAAGCGGGCGCTCACCTTCGGCGGTATGGTGGTGCTCCTGTCAGCGAGAGGGGCCAGTGAGCGATGAGTACGGCGGAGGAGACGGCCGGCGCCGAGATGGAGCCGTGGGCCGAGGTCACCCCTGACGCGGCCCGGCGCCTGCTCGTCGCGGCCGTGGAGGCCTTCGCCGAGCGCGGCTACCACGCGACGACGACCCGCGACATCGCGGGCCGCGCGGGCATGAGCCCGGCCGCGCTCTACATCCACTACAAGACCAAGGAAGAGCTGCTCCACCGGATCAGTCGGCTCGGTCACGACAGGGCGCTGGACATCATGCGCACGGCCGCCCGGCGCGAGGGGAGCGCCACCGAGCGCCTGGCCGACGCGGTCGGCTCCTTCGTGCGCTGGCACGCCGGGCGGCGCACCACCGCGCGGGTCGTGCAGTACGAACTGGACGCGCTCTCGCCCGACGCGCGCGCCGAGATCCTCGCGCTGCGGCGCCAGGTGGACGCCGAGGTGCGCGGGATCGTCGAGGACGGCGTGGCCGCGGGCGAGTTCGACGTGCCCGACGTGCAGGGCACCACCCTCGCGGTGCTCTCGCTCTGCATCGACGTGGCCCGCTGGTTCAACGTGGACGGACCGCGCACCCCGGAGCAGGTCGGCGCGCTCTACGCCGACCTGGTGCTGCGGATGGTGGGGGCGCGGTGAGTGCGTCCCGCGCCGCCCGCGAGCGGTCCGTACGACGGCGTGGCCGCCGTGCCGGTCAGAAGTAGTACCGGGACACCGACTCCGCCACGCACACCGGCTTCTCGCCGCCCTCGCGCTCCACGGTGAAGGCGAGCGACACCTGGACGCCGCCGGGCACGTCCTCCACGTTCGTGATCGTCCCGGTGGCGCGCAGCCGGGAGCCGACGGGTACGGGAGCCGGGAAGCGGACCTTGTTGGTGCCGTAGTTGACGCCCATCTTCACGCCCTCGACCGCGATGAGCTGCGGCCCGAAGAGGGGAAGCAGCGAGAGGGTGAGGTAGCCGTGCGCGATGGTCGTCCCGAACGGGCCTGCCGCGGCCTTCTCCGGGTCGACGTGGATCCACTGGTGGTCCCCGGTGGCCTCGGCGAACAGATCGATCCGCTTCTGGTCGACCTCCAGCCAGTCGGTGTGGCCCAGTTGTTCGCCCACGGCCGCCTTCAGCTCGTCGGGGGAGGTGAAGGTCCTCGGTTCTGCCATGTTCCCGGCCTCTCGCTCGCGTCTCGCTCACATCTCTAAGCAACTGCTTAGCATGGTCGGGTGTACGGTGCCTGTCAACGGACTCCGCGCGGCGGGTCGGTAGGCTCTGAGGAGTGTCCCGGATTCCCGAGAAGATCCACGAGCTGACCGTCGGCCAGCTGTCCGCGCGCAGCGGCGCCGCCGTCTCCGCGCTGCACTTCTACGAGGCCAAGGGTCTGATCCACAGCCGGCGCACCCCCGGCAACCAGCGCCGCTACTGTCGCGACACCCTGCGCCGCGTCGCCTTCATCCGGGCCGCCCAGCGCGTCGGCATCCCCCTCGCCACGATCCGTGAGGCCCTCGCCGAACTCCCCGAGGAGCGCACCCCCACCCGCGAGGACTGGGCCCGCCTCTCCGAGGCCTGGCGCGCCGAACTGGACGACCGCATCGCCCAGCTCAACCGCCTCCGCGACCACCTCACCGACTGCATCGGCTGCGGCTGCCTCTCCCTGAAGAGCTGCGTCCTGTCCAACCCCGACGACGAACGGGGCGAACAGCAGGCGGGCTCCCGGCTGATGCGGGAGCGCCGCTGAGGGCACTGGTGACGTGACACGGCCGAAGTGGAGGCGGTGATGAAGGGGATCACCTTTCCCGCCTGGTACGGAAAGCGTCATGTGACCCTGGCCGAGCCGCTGGTCCGCCTCGGCAACTCCGGCCGGGCGGCGCACGGGGGCGTGCCAAGCCTCTGCATCACCGCCCACACGCCGTACGCGGGGCGCGCGAGCCCCCACCCCCGCGCCCCTCGGGCATCCGCACCACCGGCCCAGGCGGCTCACCCCCCGAACCGGCGGAGCGTCACGCCGACATCAGCAGCCGTTCCCGCCGCGCCGCCGCCAGTGCCCTCGGCGTGAGGACCGGGCGGGGGACCAGGATGCCGCAGTCCGTGCAGACCGGGCCGGAGGACGGCGCGTGGGCGAGGCCGTAGCGCCACAGGAGGCGGTCGCCCGCGCAGACCGGGCAGACCGATCCCGGCTCCCGTTCGAGCGCGGTGATCAGACGGCGCAGTACCTCGGCCAGCGGCTCACGGGGGTGCAGCCGCGGGTCGTCGCACCAGGCGACACCGAAGCCGCCCCAGGTCATCCGATGCCAGTCGTCCACGCTGCCCGGCCTGCGCAGCCCGTCGTGCTTCTCCTTCCTGCGCCGCTCGGCGAACTCGGCCTCGTAGGCCAGCCACACCGCACGCGCCTCCTCCAGTTCCTCCAGTGCGGCCACGAGCCGCGCCGGGTCCGGGGAGCGGTCCTCCGGGCCGAAACCGGCCCGGGAGCACAGATGGTCCCAGGTCGCCCGGTGCCCGTAAGGAGCGAACCGCTCCAGGCACTTGCGCAGCGAATAGCGCCGCAGCGCCAGATCGCATCGCGGATCGCGCACCTGTCTCGCCAGACTTCGGAATCCGGCCATCGCCCTGCACCTCCGTCACCTCTGTGTCGCACGTCGGTCACCTCGGCGTCGCCGTAAGGCGTTCGTGTGCGACGTTGCCGAATAGACGTGCCGCCGGTCCATCCGGCTCCATCCGATTTCCGATGCCCTCCCATAAGGCGCCCCGGGTTGACCGTCCCGGCCCCCGTCCGGACCGCCGGCCGAGTCATCGACCGAGTCATCGGCCGGGCCATCGGCCGGGCAGAGCACGGAAGTTGACGCATGTTCACCTTCCATCGCGGGGATACCGCCGGTAACGTCCGGCCCACCCCCAGTCGGGAGGAGCTGCCATGGCACGGCGCACCCCACGTAACGCGTTGTCCGACAGAGCGAGAACTCCCCGCACTCTTTCCGGGTTCCTGAAGACGGCCTCCATATGCGTCCTGATCGCCGGTCTTCTCTCCCCGCTCACCCAGGCGGCGGCAGCCGGAACCCCTGCCGCGGCCCCCAACGACTACTGCGGCGGCCAGTGTTCCGACATCCTGCCGCCCGGCGAGAACGGCAACGCCACCCTCGCCCAGATCCTGCTCAACCAGATCTTCGGCACCCAGCCCGACCACGCAGAGGACCAGCTCGGCCCCTACGCCAACCTGGCCACCGGCTACCAGAGCCTGACCGACACGAAGATCAACACCTTCTTCAACGACTCCTCGTTCGGCGTCCCCGCCGACCAGGTCGCCTCCACCGAGAAGCCCGCCGGACGCGCCGACGTGACGATCGTGCGCGACAAGAAGACCGGTGTGCCGCACATCACCGGCACCACCCGCTACGGCACCGAGTTCGGCGCCGGATACGCGGCCGCCGAGGACCGGCTGTGGCTCATGGACCTGTTCCGGCACGTGGGACGCGGCCAGTTGACCACCTTCGCCGGCGGCGCCCTGGCCAACCAGGGCCTCGAGCAGCAGTTCTACCGAGCGGCCCCCTACACCGAGGCCGATCTCCAGGCCCAGATCGACAGCGCCGTGGCCCGCGGCGGCGACCGCGGCCGCCTGGCCCTCACCGACGCGGGCGCCTACCTCGACGGCATCAACTCCTACATCGACGCCTCCGACAGCGGCCGCTACTTCCCCGGCGAGTACGTCCTCACCGGCCACAAGGACTCCATCACCAACGCGGGCACCATCGACCACTTCAGGATCACCGACCTGGTCGCGCTCGCCTCGGTCGTCGGCGCCCTGTTCGGCTCCGGCGGGGGCGGCGAGGTCGACAACGCCGTCTCGCTGCTCGCCGCCCAGTCCAAGTACGGCGTCACGGAGGGCACCAGGGTCTGGGAGTCCTTCCGCGAGCGCAACGACCCCGAGGCCGTCCTCACCGTCCACGACGGCCAGAGCTTCCCCTACGGCACCCGGCCCGCCGACGCCAGGGGCGAGGCCCTGCCCGACCCCGGCTCGGTGACGCAGGAACCCCTGGTCTACGACCGCACCGGCAGCGCGGGCTCGGCGAGCGCCAAGTCCGCCTCGACCACGGCCGCGAAGACCACCCTCGGCTCGGCGAAGCGCGGCATGTCCAACGCCCTGGTCGTCAGCGGCGCGCACACCGCCAGCGGCCACCCCGTCGCCGTCTTCGGACCGCAGACCGGCTACTTCGCCCCGCAACTGCTCATGCTCCAGGAGATCCAGGGCCCCGGCATCAGCGCACGCGGCGCCTCCTTCGCGGGCCTGAGCATGTACGTCGAACTCGGCCGGGGCCAGGACTACTCCTGGAGCGCGACCACCTCCGGCCAGGACATCATCGACAGCTACGCGGTCGAGCTCTGCCAGGACGACTACCACTACCTGTACCGCGGCACCTGCACGGCCATGGAGCAGCTCGAACAGAAGAACGCCTGGAAGCCGACCGTGGCCGACGGCACCGCCGCCGGTTCGTACACCCTGCGCGTCTGGCGCACCAAGTACGGCCCCGTGCAGTACCGCGCGACCGTCGGCGGCAAGAAGGTCGCCTACACCACGCTGCGCTCCTCCTACCTCCACGAGGCCGACTCGATCATCGGCTTCCAGATGCTGAACGACCCCGACTACGTCAAGGGCCCGGAGGACTTCCAGAGGGCGGCCCAGCACATCAACTACACCTTCAACTGGTTCTACGCCGACTCCCGGCACACCGCCTACTACAACAGCGGTGACAACCCGGTCCGCGCCGACGGCGTCGACAGCGAGTTCCCGGCCTGGGGCCGCCCCGACTACGAGTGGCGCGGCTGGAACCCGGCCGGCAACACCGCCGACTACACCCCCGCCTCCACCCACCCGCAGTCGATCGACCAGGACTACTACATCTCCTGGAACAACAAGCAGGCCAAGGACTACGCCGCCGCCCCCTGGGGCGAGGGCTCGGTGCACCGGGGCAACCTCCTGGAGGACCGGGTGAGCAAGCTCGCCGCCGCAGGCGGGGTGACCCGCACCAAGCTCGTCCAGGCGATGTCGGACGCCGCCCTGGCCGACCTGCGCGCCGAGGACGTGCTGCCCAAGCTCCTGAAGGTGGTCAACTCCTCGCCGGTGACGGACAGTACGGCCGCCTCGGCGGTGAGCAAGCTCCAGGCGTGGGTGAACGCGGGCGCCAAACGCACGGAGACCTCGGCCGGTTCGAAGAAGTACGCCGACGCCGACGCGATCCGCATCCTGGACGCCTGGTGGCCGCTGCTGGTGAAGGCCGAGTTCGAACCCGGCCTCGGCACCGACCTGTTCACCGCGTTCACGGCCAACCTGCCCGTGGACGAGGCACCTTCGGCCGGACACGGCCCGACCGGCTCGCACGCCGGAAGCTCCTTCCAGTACGGCTGGTGGAGCTACGTCGACAAGGACATCAGGGCCATCCTCGGTGAGTCCGTACAGGGCCCGCTCGCCCGGACGTACTGCGGCGACGGCAGCCTCACCGCCTGCCGGGACGCCCTGATCGGCACCCTCAAGCAGGCGGCCGGGCGCACCGCGGCCCAGGTCTACCCGGGCGACGACCAGTGCTCGGCCGGGGACCAGTGGTGCGCCGACTCGATCGCACAGCGCACCCTCGGCGGCATCAAGCACGGCAGGATCAGCTGGCAGAACCGGCCGACCTTCCAGCAGGTCGTGGAGTACACCTCGCACCGGTGACGGGCGTACGGCCTCCAAGTCACCGATTGCCCAGGTGACTTGGAGGCCGTCGCTCAGCGGTAGAGCAGATACTTCCCGCGCGCCTTCCGGAACGCCGCCAGCTCCGGCTGCCAGGCGGCGGTCACCTCGTCGGTTCCGGCGCCCGCGTCGATCATCGTGCGCACCCGGTCCGAACCGGTGAGCTTGTCGATCCAGTTGTCCGGCCGCCAGGCGAAGTCCGTCCACACCCGCCGCGCCGTCACCAGCAGCCCGATCCCGGTGCGCGCCGGGTCGTACGCTGCCCGGTCGTGCACATGGATCTGCACCCCGCCCACCGTCTTCCCCTGGAACTTGGAGAAGGTGGGCGCGAAGTACGCCTCCCTGAACCGCACGCCGGGCAGCCGGAGTTCGTTCGCCGCCTGGGCCCAGCGGCCGTCGATCCCCTCCGCGCCGAGGAGTTCGAAGGGGCGGGTGGTGCCGCGCCCCTCGGACAGGTTCGTGCCCTCGAACAGACAGGTGCCGGAGTACACCAACGCAGTATCCGGAGTGGGCATGTTGGGGCTCGGCGGCACCCAGGGCAGCCCGCACGCGTCGTACCACATCGAGCGCCGCCACCCCGTCATCCGCACCGTCTCCAGCGGCACCGGCCGGTCCAGGAACTCCCCGTTGAACAGCAGGGCCAGTTCGGCCGCCGTCATCCCGTGCGCCTGCGCGATCGGGCGCCGTCCGACGAAGCTCGCGAACTCCTGGTGCAGCACCGGACCTTGGGCCGAGCGGCCGGTCACCGGGTTGGGGCGGTCCAGGACCATGAACCGTTTGCCCGCGAGCGCGGCCGCCTCCATGCAGTCGTACAGCGTCCAGATGTACGTGTAGAAGCGGGCACCCACGTCCTGGATGTCGAAGACCACCGTGTCCACCCCGGACGCGGTGAACACCTCGGCCAGACCGGCGCCGCTCTTCAAGTAGGTGTCGTAGACCGGCAGTCCGGTCGCCGGGTCGTCGTAGCGGCCCTCGGAGCCGCCTGCCTGCGCGGTGCCCCGGAACCCGTGCTCGGGCCCGAAGACGGCGGTGAGGCGTACGCGCGGGTCGGCGTGCATCACGTCCACGACGTGCCGGACGTCGCGGGTGATCCCGGTCGGGTTGGTGACGATCCCGACCTTGCGGCCCGCCAGCGGCGCGTATCCCTCGGCGACCAGCCGCTCGAACCCCGTGCGCAGCCCGCCCGCGCCTCCGCCCGCGTCCCCGGCCGTCGACGCCGGGACGGGGACCACCCCGGCGACCGCGGCCGTGGCGGTGGTGGTGAGCAGGCTCCGTCTGGACAGCGTCATGCGGTGACCTCCGTGATCGCGGCGGACGAGCGGGTGACGTGCGGGTCGAGCGGTGGGCTTCGGGCGGTGTGCGGCGGGCGTGGCCCCGGGGACGCTAGCGCGGGTCGGCGCCGCAGGGAACGAGCCGGACCGCGGCCGTCCGTGTTTTCCCTTCCACCTGGCATACCGACTGGTTAGTCTGGCGCGAGTGGCGCCGGAAACGCGCCACGCCGAGCCGTGTCGAGCCGTGTCGTGTGTCGAGGGAGACCGAGCGTGGAAGCTGTGCGGGATACCGCAGTCGTCGTCACCGGGGCGGGCGGAGGGATCGGGGCCGCGCTGGCCCGCCGGTTCGCCGCCGAGGGCGCCCGGGTGGTCGTCAACGACCTGGACGCCGGGAAGGCCAAGGCGGTGGCCGAGGAGATCGGTGCGATCGCCGTGCCCGGGGACGCCTCCGCCATAGTCGAGGAGGCGCGCGAGGCCCTCGGCGGCGCCATCGACGTCTACTGCGCCAACGCGGGCGTCGCCTTCGAGGACTCCCTGCCCGAGGGCCCGCTGGACGAGCGCTCCTGGCAGACCTCCTGGGACGTCAACGTGATGGCCCACGTCCGCGCCGCCCACGCGCTGCTGCCCGAGTGGCTGGAGCGGGGCACAGGGCGGTTCGTCTCCACCGTCTCCGCCGCCGGACTGCTCACCATGATCGGCGCCCCCTCCTACAGCGTCACCAAGCACGGCGCGCTCGCCTTCGCCGAGTGGCTGTCGCTCACCTACCGGCACCGGGGCGTCAAGGTCCACGCCATCTGCCCGCAGGGCGTGCGCACCGACATGCTCGCCGCCACCGGCAGCGCGGGCGACCTGGTGCTCCAGCCGACCGCCATCGAGCCGGAGGACGTCGCGGACGCGCTCCTCAAGGGCATCGCCGAGGACCGCTTCCTGATCCTCCCGCACCCCGAGGTCGCCGACTACTACCAGGCGCGCGCCGCCACCCCCGACCGCTGGCTGGCGGGCATGAACCGCGTCCAGCGGACCTGGGAGGAGGGCCGCTGACGGCCCGCCCGGGCCCGGACGGAGAACCGGGGGCATCCGTCCGGGGCCGGTAATGGGAAGATCCTCCGGCGGGACACGCGTCCCACGCGTGCGACCAGGACGACGACAGTCGGCGACGACGACGGAAAGGCAGGTGGCGGCAGTGCCCAGGACCACGGACGGGGACGGGACGCCCGTACCCCGGCGGCTGCTGGACGCCGCCACCCGCCTCTTCGCCGAACAGGGCTACGACCGCACCTCGGTCCAGGAGATCGTGGAGGCGGCCGGCGTCACCAAGGGCGCGCTCTACCACTACTTCGGCTCCAAGGACGACCTCCTGCACGAGGTGTACGCGCGCGTGCTGCGCCTCCAGCAGGAGCGCCTGGACACCTTCGCGGACGCGGACGAGCCGGTCGAGAAGCGGCTGCGCGCCGCCGCCGCCGACGTGGTGGTCACCACCATCGACAACCTGGACGACGCCGCGATCTTCTTCCGCTCCATGCACCATCTGAGCCCGGAGAAGAACAAGCAGGTCCGCTCCGAGCGCCGCCGCTACCACGAACGCTTCCGCGCGCTCATCGAAGAGGGTCAGCGCGAGGGCGTCTTCTCCACGGCCACCCCGGCCGACCTCGTCGTGGACTACCACTTCGGCTCGGTCCACCACCTGTCGACCTGGTACCGCCCGGAGGGGCCACTCACGCCTCAGCAGGTCGCCGACCACCTGGCGGACCTGCTGCTGCGCGCGCTGCGCCCGTAGAAGCACGAGTCCTGCAGAGGCACGAGTAAGGGGCGTCCGCCATGGCGAACGCCCCTTACCGCACACCCTGTTACAGGTACTTCTTCAGCTCCCGCCGCGCCAGCGACCGCTGGTGCACCTCGTCGGGCCCGTCCGCCAGCATCAGCGTGCGCGCGCTCGCGTACAGCTCGGCCAGCGGGAAGTCCTGGCTCACCCCGCCCGCGCCGTGCAACTGGATCGCGCGGTCCAGGATCTCCACCACCGCACGAGGCGTGGCGATCTTGATGGCCTGGATCTCGGTGTGGGCGCCCTTGTTGCCGACGGTGTCCATCAGCCAGGCCGTCTTCAGCACCAGCAGCCGCAGCTGCTCGACCGTCACCCGGGCGTCCGCGATCCAGTTCTGGACCACGCCCTGCTGGGCCAGCGACTTGCCGAAGGCCGTACGGGACACCGCCCGGCGGCACATCAGCTCGATCGCCCGCTCGGCCATGCCGATCAGCCGCATGCAGTGGTGGATACGGCCCGGGCCGAGCCGCGCCTGCGCGATGGCGAAGCCGCCGCCCTCCTCGCCGATCAGGTTCGACACCGGCACGCGCACCTGGTCGAAGACGACCTCGGCGTGGCCGCCGTGCGAGTGGTCCTCGTAGCCGAAGACCTGCATGGCCCGCTTCACCGTGAGGCCGGGCGTGTCACGCGGGACCAGCACCATGGACTGCTGACGCCGGATGTCCGCGCCGTCCGGGTCGGTCTTGCCCATCACGATGAAGATCTGGCAGTCCGGGTTCATCGCCCCGGAGATGTACCACTTGCGGCCGGTGATGACGTACTCGTCGCCGTCCCGCTCGATCAGCGTGGTGATGTTGGTGGCGTCCGAGGAGGCCACCTCCGGCTCGGTCATCGCGAAGGCCGAGCGGATCTCCCCGGCGAGCAGCGGCTCCAGCCACTGCTTCTTCTGCGCCTCGGTGCCGAACTGCGCCAGCACCTCCATGTTCCCGGTGTCCGGGGCCGCGCAGTTGGTCGCGGGCGGCGCCAAGTGCGGGGAACGGCCGGTGATTTCGGCGAGGGGCGCGTACTGCAGGTTGGTGAGCCCCGCGCCGTACTCGGTGTCGGGCAGGAACAGGTTCCACAGCCCCTGCCTACGGGCCTCGGCCTTCAACTCCCCGACCACGGCCGGGGTGTCCCACGGCGAGGCCAACTGCGCCCGCTGCTCCTCGGCGACCGGCTCGGCCGGGTACACGTACTCGTCCATGAAGGCGAGGAGGCGGTCCCGCAGCTCCTCGGTGCGCGCGTCGAACGCGAAGTCCATGTGCGGTCAGCCTTCCTGAAGGGTCGTCAGTCCATGGTTGATGAAGACGGGTACGAGGTCGCCGATGCGGTCGAAGCCGCGCCCGACCGTCTGGCCGAGGGTGTACCGGTAGTGGATGCCCTCCAGGATCACGGCGAGCTTGAACCAGGCGAACGCCGTGTACCAGTTGACGTCCGAGACATCGCGCCCGGAGCGTGCCGCGTACCGCTCGATCAGCTCGCGCGGGGACGGGTGGCCCGGCGCCTGGGCGGTGGTGGAGACGGGGGAGTCGGCCATGCCGAGCGGCTGGCTGTACATCACCAGCAGGCCCAGGTCGGTCAGCGGATCGCCGAGCGTGGACATCTCCCAGTCGAGGATGGCCTCGATCCGGTCGTCGGTGCCGATCAGCACGTTGTCCAGGCGGTAGTCGCCGTGGACGACCGCCGGGGCGGGGGAGTTGGGCAGCGAGCGGCCGAGCGCCGCGTGCAACTCGTCGATGCCCGCGAGGTCACGGTTGCGGGAGGCGTCCAACTGCTTGCCCCAGCGGCGCAGTTGGCGGTCCAGGAAGCCCTCGGGGCGGCCGAAGTCCGCGAGCCCCACCTCGGCGGGGTCCACCGCGTGCAGCTCGACGAGGGTGTCCACCAGGGACAGCACCGCGTCCCGGGTGCGCTCGGGGCCGAGCGGGGCGAGCTGGTCCGCCGTGCGGTAGGGGGTGCCCTCGACGTACTCCATGACGTAGAACGGAGCCCCGAGCACCTCCTCGTCCTCGCACAGCAGCACCGGACGCGGGACCGGAACGTCGGTCGGGTGCAGGGCGCTGATCACCCGGTGCTCGCGCCGCATGTCGTGCGCGGTGGCGAGCACATGGCCGAGCGGCGGACGGCGGACGACCCACTTCGAGGTGCCGTCGGACACCGCGTAGGTGAGGTTCGACCGTCCGCCCTCGATCAGCCGGCCGGTCAGGGGGCCGGTCACCAGGCCGGGGCGCTCACGGTCGAGCAGCGCGCGCAGCCGGTCGGGATCGAGTCCGGGCGGGTGGTCGGCGCTCATACATCACTCCTACGAACGGGCGAACAGGAACGGGCCAACAGGAACCCGTCTCATGATGCCGACCGGTCGGTATGTCGTCCAGTGTGTTCACCGGAACCATCCCGATCAGTGACCGGGACCACAGCCGCGCGCCGACGGCCCCTCCGGCGCGGCGTCGGAGGGGCCGTCGGCACGAGCGGGCTCGATGGCCTGCGGGCGGGGCTCAGTGGTCGTCGTAGTGGTCCTCGTGCTCGGCGTGCCGGTGCCCGTCGTGCAGATAGTCCACGTGGTCGGCGTGCGCCACGCGCGCGTGCCCGCACTCCTCGTGGTGCACATGGTCGTGGCCGGGGTGCGCGACGTGCCCGGCGGGCTCGCACTCGTCCCAGTGGCCGCTGTGCGCGCGGTGCAGATGGCCGTCGTGCGCGTAGTCGACGTGGTCGCCGTGCGGTACGGCGGAGTGCCCGCAGCCCGGCCCGTGGCTGTGCGCGCCGTGCTCGGAGTGTTCCTGGTGAAGGTCGGTCATGTGGCTCACCTTCGGGGATACGGGGTGGGGAGGTGCCGTCGTGGAGAGGGTGTCGTGGAGCGGGCGCCCAGGGGGTGACGTGCGCTCCATGGCGACGACGACGGACAGGCTACGCGCGAATGGGGCGTATCCCGGCATATGGGTTGCGTGGCGTCCGGGTACCCAGGAAGGTCTAGGACATGAAGGCGATCAGCTACCGCCGCTACGGCGGACCCGAGGTACTGGAGTACGGCGAGCGGCCCGAGCCCAAGCTCGGCCCCGACCAGGTACTGGTCCGCGTGCGCGCGGCGGCCGTCAACCCGGTGGACTGGAAGTGCCGCGAGGGCTACCTCGACCCGATCCTGGAAACCGTGTTCCCCGTGATCACCGGCTGGGACATGAGCGGGGTCGTGGTCCGGCCGGGCGCCTCCGTCCCGGAGTACGAGGAGGGGGACGAGGTGATCGGCTACGTCCGCGAGGACTTCCTCTCGCTGGGCACCTTCGCCGAGTACGTCGCCGCGCCGGTGCGCACCCTGGCCCCGAAGCCCGGCGCGCTCTCCTTCGAGGAGGCCGCGGGCCTGCCGCTGGCCGGGCTGACCGCCTATCAGTGCGTGGTCACCGTCCTCGGGGTCAAGCGCGGCGACACCCTCCTCGTGCACGCCGCCGCCGGCGGGGTCGGCTCGCTGGCCGTCCAGCTCGGCGTCCACCTCGGCGCCCGCGTCATCGGCACCGCGAGCGAGCGCAACCACGCCTTCGTACGCACCCTCGGCGGCGAGCCCGTCTCCTACGGCGAGGGCCTGGCCGAGCGCGTGCGCGGGATCGCCCCCGAGGGCGTCGACGCGGTCTTCGACACCATCGGCGGCGAGACCCTCAGGATCTCCGCCAACCTGCTCGCCCCCGGCGGCCGCCTCGTCTCCATCGCCGACCCCGAGGTGGTCAAGTACGGCGGCCGCTACTGGTTCGTCCGCCCCGATGCCGAGGACCTGACCAAGCTGTCCCAACTGGCCGACCAGGGCGTGGTCTCCGTCCACGTGGAGAAGGTGTTCCCGCTGGAGGAGACGGCGGAGGCCCAGAAGCTCAGCGCGGGGCACCATGCGCGGGGGAAGATCGTCGTCAGGGTGTCGGAGGAGTAGCCCCGGGAGCGCGGGCTCACACCAGCAGCGCCGCCGCGCACACCGCCAGCGCCGCCGCACACACCGCCGCCGCCGTCGCGTGACGCGGGGTCAGCGCGGCGGGGCGGTCGGCCATCGCCAGCACGCGGATGCGACGGTGGGCGATCCACAGAAAGCCCAGCCACAGCCCGCAGCTCAGCGCGCACAGCAGCGCGGCGGCGACCGGCTCGCCCGCGCGCAGCGCCGCCCGCACCGCGAGCACCGCCACCACCGTGCACGCGAGCGTCGTACGCCGCCACGCCAGCCGGGTCCGCTGCGGCTGGAGTCCCCGGTCCCGGCCGGACTGCCCGCCTCCCGGGGGCCGGCCGGCACTCACCCCGCCCACCCCACCAGCACCACCACGACCATCGCGAGAGCCACCACCGCGACCACCAGGCTCAGCGCCACCGGGAAGCGCGACACCGGCAGATCCTCCCCGAGCCGCATCGCCCGCTCGCAGCGCACCCAGTGGTTCACCGCGCGCAGCGCGCACAGGACCCCGGCCGCGAGCAGGGCCAGGGCGAGTCCCGCCCGCCACGCCCAGCGCAGGTGCGGCAGGAACTGGTCCACCGCGAACCCGCCGCCGATCAGCGCGAGCGCGGTCCGCAGCCAGGCGAGGAAGGTGCGCTCGTTGGCGAGCGAGAACCGGTAGTCGGGGGTGCTGCCCTCGTCCCGTACCCGCTCGGGGGCGAACCAGAGGCGGACGTTCCGCGCGAAATCGATCACGCCCTGGACACTACCGGCGCCTCACCGGGCCGCCCGGAACGCCCTCAGCCGCTCGTACGCCGCGAGCCCGTCCGGTACCCATTCCCACGCGCCGAGCCGCCGCTCCACCTCGTCCTCGGCCAGGAAGTCGTGCCACTGCACCTCCTCCACCTGCGGCTCCACCGGAAGCTCGCAGCGGACCTCGTACACCGCCGACCACCAGCTCTTCCCGGCCCCGTCGTCGTAGAGGAACTTGAACAGGAACTCCGGGCGGTCCAGCCCCGACACCCCCAGCTCCTCCTCGGCCTCCCGCAGCGCGGCCTCGTCGTAGGACTCGCCCGCGCCCACCACCCCGCCGACGAACATGTCGTACAGCGCGGGGAAGACCAGCTTGGTCGCGGTGCGGCGGTGGACGAAGAGCCGCCCGGCCGCGTCCCGGGCCAGGACGAAGACGCAGCGGTGACGCAGGCCCCGGGCGTACGCCTCACCGCGCGGCACCCGGTCGATCACCCGGTCCCGCTCGTCCACGATGTCGAGGATCTCGTCGGCAGGATTCATACGGCCATCCAAGCAGCCCACTGCCTGGAGGGCGGGGCTCAATTGCGCTGAAGGTCCCGCACCCGCCGCTCCTGCGCCGTCCCGCACGGCATCGCCGGATGCAGCCCAAGGAGCACGATCCCCGCCACGATCGCCGCGAGCCCGGCCGCCTCCCAGGCCAGCGCCCCGGTGTCGGTACGCAGCCGGTCGCCCAGGAAGCCCACCCCGCACAGGATGCCCGCGAGGGGCTGCGCCGCCGTCAGCGCGGGCAGCGACATCCGCAGCGGAGCCGTCTCGAACGCGCTCTGCACCAGCATCAGCCCGGTCACCCCGAGCACCAGCACACCGTACGGCTGCCAGCCGGTGAACAGTTCCGCCGGGCCGCCCTCGGCCCACCGGGTGGCGCTCACCCGGGTCAGCGCGTCCTGCACGCCGTACAGCAGCCCCGCCGCCGCGGCCAGCAGCACCGCGCCCCAGCCGGTCCGCGACCGCTTGGCGTACCCGGCGAGAGCGAGGGCGACGCCCAGCATCACGCCCATGATCAGCCAGTGCCGCAGCGGATCGGTGACGGCGGTGCCCGCGTGCGGACGGCCCGCCAGGATGAACGCGCTCACCCCGCCCGCGAGCAGCGCGAGCCCGGCCCAGCCCTGACGGCCCAGCGGCTGCCCGGTCTGACGGCGGGACAGCGCGAGCGCGAAGAGGAGGTTGGTGGCGAGCAGCGGCTCCACCTCGGAGATCTCGCCCTGCCCGAGCGCGACCGCGCCGAGCGCCATCCCGGCCACCATCAGCGCCGTACCGCCCAGCCAGCGCGGCACCCGCATCAGGTCGAGGAGCAGCCGGAAGGACAGGAAGTCGCTGAGCGGGGCCCGCTGCGCCACGTTCTGCTGGAGCACGAATCCGAACCCCAGGCAGCAGGCGGCGCCCATGGCGAGAAGGACAACCAGAAGGGACACGCTGCGTACCTCGATCATCGGCCGGGCCACGATTGCGTGTGGCCGACTGTAGCGCCCTCGCACGGCGTCGCCGCGGAGAGTGCCCGGATTGGGGCGGGTTGGCGCGGCCCCGTCGTACGGCCGGGCGGGGCGCCGGACCAGGGGTCGCGAGGCCGGTCCGGGCAGCGGCGAGCGGAACCGTCGGCTCATGTTCCGCCGCCCCGTTCCCGGGCGCCATGGCGTACGCCACAATCGGGCCCCCGAACCCCCGCGCCGGGCCCGCCACCAGGTCCCTCGAACCCCAAATGCCCCTAAAGCAACGCTCGTTGAACCCAGTAACACTCGGATTCCGCTTGACGCAATCCCTGGCGGGGAGTTTGCTGTGCGTGATCGGCCGATGGCAGCCCGAGAAACAGGAAGTCCAGCGGTGCCCCCACTCCCGTCCCTGCTCGGCACATGCCGGGCCCCCGCTCAACCGTCCGGTGACACCGCTCCCGACGACCCCCGCGCCTTCGAGGCGGCCCTCGGCGACGCGGAACTGCTCGCCGCCCGCGCCGCCCTGACCCGCGGCCGCTGGCAGCCCGTCCGCTCCCTGCTGGCGCACACCGGCGACGACTGGGACCGCCGGGGCCACCGGATCACCGTGCTCGCCCAGAAACCGTGCACCGAGGCCCGCGTCCGAGAATGGCTGCTGGCCGAACCCGGCTCCGCCGACGCCACCGCCCTGCTCGCCCTCACCCTGGTCCACCGCGCCCTCACCGGCCGCGAGGAACCCGACAGGGCGCGCGCCGCCTGCCACGCGGCCGCCACGCTCGCGCCCGCCGACCCCACCCCCTGGCTCGGCCTGCTCCTGCTCGCCCGCGCCCTCGGCCCCGAGTCCGAGCTGTGGCGCGCCTTCGCCGAGCTGCGGCTGCGCCACCCCGAGCACCACCACGGCCACCACCTGATCGTCGCCGCCCTGGCCGAACGGCCCGGCGCCGCGCGCCCCGAGTCCCACGAGGCGTACGACCTGGCCGAGCGCGCCGCCGCCCAGGCCCCGGCCGACTCCCCGCTCGCCGTCCTGCCGGTCGTCGCCCACACCGAGCGCCACCGCCACCTCGCCGCCACCGGCCTCGCCCCCGCCGACCCGGCCGCCGCAGGGCACTGGGGCGGCCGCCGGGCCCGCCGCGCCCTGCGCGCCGCCTTCGACTGGTGGCTGGAGTGGGAGCACGACGAGCACCCCCGCCGCCACCTCGACCTCAACCATCTGGCGTTCGCCATGTCCGCCGCCGGGCGCCCCGCCGAGGCCGCCGCCCTCTTCCACCGCATCGGCCCGCACGCCACCCGCGAACCCTGGTCCTACCTGGGCGGCGACCCCCGTACGGCCTTCCACCAGGCCCGCGCCCGTGCGCTCGGATTACCGAACTCTGACATCCGCCCGGATCCACTGGCCCCAGCCGCCCCGACGGTGTTCGAATGACGGCGTGAAGCCCGAAGAACCTCCGGAGGACCGCGCGGACCTCCCCGATGCCGATGCCGAAGCCGCTGCTGCTTCTGCTGCCGCTGCTTCTGCCGCTGATGCCGAAGCCGACGCCGCTTCTGCTGCCGAACCCCGCGGCAAACCGATCGGCCGCCGCGTCTTCCTCGGCACCGTCGCCGCCGGTGCCCTCGGCGTGGCCACCGCGCCCATGCTCCAGCGCGGCCTCGAAGGACTCCTCGGCGGACTCTCCGGCCAGGACCCCACCGGACTGAGCGGCCTGCTGCCCAACGGCGGCGGCTTCCGCTACTACTCCGTCACCGCGTCCGTCCCCCGCAAGGGCCCCGCCGACTACCGGCTCACCGTCGGCGGCCTGGTCGACCGCCCGCACACCTACACCCTGGACGACCTGCGCGCCCTGCCGCAGACCCGGCTCGTCAAGGACGTCCAGTGCGTCACCGGCTGGCGCGTCCCGGGCACCCCCTTCCAGGGCGTACGCCTGGCCGACCTCCTGGACGCGGCGGGGGTCCAGTCCTCCGCGCGGGCCATCCGCTTCACCTGCTTCGACGGCGCCTACACCGAGAGCCTCACCCTCGACCAGGCCCGCCGCGCCGACGTCCTGGTCGCCCTGCGCATGCAGGACAAGGACATCGGCCACGACCACGGCGGCCCCGTCCGCCTCTACGTCGCCCCGATGTACTTCTACAAGTCCGCCAAGTGGCTCTCCGGCATCACGGTCACCGACCGCGTCCGCCCCGGCTACTGGGAGAACCGCGGCTACGATGTCGACGCCTGGGTCGGCCGCTCGAACGGACGGACCGATGACCCCACCAACTGACACCGCCGCCCCGCCCGAGACCCGCGTCCCCCGCTTCACCCCCGCCGAACGCTGGACCCACCGCGTGACGGCACTCCTGATGGGCGTGTGCGTCGCGACCGCCGCCTGCCTCTACATCCCCGAACTGGCCGTACTGGTGGGCCGCCGGGAACTGGTCGTCCGCATCCATGAATGCGCGGGCCTGGCTCTCCCGGCCCCCGTCCTGCTGGGCCTGACCTCCCGCGCGCTCCGCGCGGACCTGGGCCACCTCAACCGCTTCGGCCCCCACGACCGAGCCTGGCTCCAAGCCGTACTCCGCCGCACCCCCCACCGCCCCGCCGCCAAGTTCAACGCGGGCCAGAAGCTCTACTCCGCCTGGATCGCCGGAGCCACCCTCGTCATGCTCGGCACCGGCCTCATGATGTGGTTCACCCACCTCACCCCCCTGATGTGGCGCACCTCGGCGACCTTCGTCCACGACTGGCTCGCCCTCACGATCGGCGTCGTTCTCGCCGGCCACATAGGAATGGCCCTGGCAGACCCGGAAGCCCGCCAGGGCCTGCGCACCGGCACGGTGAGCCGCGCGTGGGCGGAACGGGAACACCCGTTGTGGCGCCCTTAGCGGCCTTCGCGCCACGGGACCCCACCCTGCGGAGCAGTCCGGCACAATGACCCCCATGGCCAGTCGCACCCCCCGCCCCACCCCCGTCACCCCCACCACGCCCTGCCCCTGCGGGCTGCCCAAGGCGTACGGGGAGTGCTGCGGGCGGTTCCATTCCGGTGCGGCAGCCGCGCCGACCGCCGAGGTGCTGATGCGGTCGCGGTATGCCGCGTTCGTCGTGGGGGACGTCGCGTATCTGCTGAAGAGCTGGCACCCGAGCACCCGCCCGGCCCAGCTCGACCTCGACCCCGACATGCGGTGGACGGGACTGGAGATTCTCGACCGCTCCGACGGGTCGGCGTTCCACGACCGGGGGACCGTGACGTTCCGGGCGTCCTATCGCGGTGGGGAACTGTGCGAGCGGAGCCGGTTCGAGCGGGTCGGTGGGGAATGGGTGTACGTCGACGGGGAGTTCCTCGACTAGGGCGACGCCGCGAGAAGTACTCCCGACTCAACTCCCCTACGGCACCAGGATGTCCAGCTCCTGAAGCGCCCCCACCGTGATCTCGCGCGTGAGTTCCTCCGCGCGGACGCTGTCGCGGGCACGTACCGCTTCGGCGACGCGGACGTGGAGGGTGACGGCGGCCGGGTCGGGGTCTTCGAACATGACCTCGTGGTGGGTGCGGCCCGACAGGACCTCCGCGACGACGTCGCCGAGGCGGGCGAACATCTCGTTGCCGGAGGCCGTGAGGATGATGCGGTGGAAGGCGATGTCGTGGATCAGGTACTGGTCCAGGCGGTGGCCGCGCGAGTTGGAGACCATGCCGAGAGCGCACTCGGTGAGTTCGGCGCACTGTTCGGCGGTGGCGAGGCGGGCGGTGAGGCCCGCCGCGACCGGCTCGATCGCCGAGCGCAGCACGGTGAGAGAGCGCAGCTGGTGCGGGCGGTCGGCGCCGGCCAGCCGCCAGCGGATGACCTGCGGGTCGTAGACGTTCCACTCGGCCTTGGGGCGCACCGTCACGCCCACCCGGCGGCGGGACTCGACGAGGTGCATGGACTCCAGGACGCGTACGGCCTCGCGCATCACGGAGCGGGAGACCTCGAAGTGCTGGGCCAGCTCGTCCGTGCGCAGCACACTGCCCGGCGGGTACTCGCCCGCGGTGATGGCAGGGCCGAGGGTGTCCAGTACGCGGCCGTGCAGCCCCCGGCCCGGTGTGCTCATGCACTCAGCGTACGGCCTGGGTCACAGCGACAAAAAGTCAGACTTATATGTCACAGACTCTTGAATTTGTCGTACCTAATAGGTTTCAGTGTGGCGACGCCGGAGTTCGGCGTCGGATGTCGAAGAAGACAGCGAGGCAGTCATGCGCACCCCCCAGGTCGTCGTCGTGATGGGCGTCGCCGGGACGGGCAAGACCACGATCGGTCCGTTGCTCGCCGCCCGGCTGGGCGTCCCGTACGCCGAAGGCGACGACTTCCACCCGCAGGCCAACATCGACAAGATGTCGGCCGGGATTCCGCTCGAGGACGCCGACCGGTGGCCGTGGCTCGACGCCATCGGCACCTGGGCGCACGGCCGGGCGGGGCTCGGCGGGGTGGTGAGCAGCTCGGCGCTGAAGCGGTCGTACCGTGACCGGCTCCGGGCCGAGGCCCCCGGGATCGTCTTCGTCCACCTCAGCGGCAGCCGTGAGCTGATCGAGGGCCGGATGTCGCAGCGGCAGGGGCACTTCATGCCGACCGCGCTGCTGGACTCCCAGTTCGCCACGCTCCAGCCGCTCGAGGCGGACGAGGCCGGAGTCGCCGTGGATGTCGGCGGCGGCCCCGAAGAGATCACCGAGCGTGCCGTACAGGCCCTGGAAGCGCTTTCCGTCGCATCCCAGTAGGGCCTCAGTCATGCCCCAGTGGGGCCCAGTAGTGCCCTCGTAGCACCCCGTAGCACCTTCACCCACGTCCCCCGTACCTGCAAGGGAACCCCGTGACCAGACTCAGCGTCGAGATGCTGGCAGCGGACAGCGTCCAGCCGATCACTTCGGCCGGCCACGCCCAGTTGGGCATAGCCGTCCTGGTGGGCATCGCCGTCATCGTCTTTCTCATCACCAAGTTCAAGCTCCACGCCTTCCTGGCCCTGACCATCGGTTCGCTGGTGCTCGGCGCGGTGGCGGGCGCACCGCTCGACAAGGCGATCGTGAGCTTCACGACCGGCCTCGGTAACACGGTCGCCGGTGTCGGCGTGCTGATCGCGCTGGGCGCGATCCTCGGCAAGCTGCTCGCCGACTCCGGCGGCGCCGACCAGATCGTCGACACGATCCTCGCCAAGGCGGGCGGCCGCGCGATGCCGTGGGCCATGGTGCTCATCGCGTCCGTGATCGGTCTGCCGCTCTTCTTCGAGGTCGGCATCGTCCTGCTGATCCCCGTCGTGCTCATGGTCGCCAAGCGCGGCAACTACTCCCTGATGCGCATCGGCATCCCGGCGCTGGCCGGTCTGTCCGTGATGCACGGTCTGATCCCGCCGCACCCCGGCCCGCTGGTCGCGATCGACGCGGTCAAGGCCAACCTGGGTGTCACCCTGGCGCTCGGCCTCGTCGTCGCCATCCCGACGGTGATCATCGCCGGTCCGCTGTTCTCGAAGGTCGCCGCCCGCTGGGTCGACGTCCAGGCGCCCGACCGCATGATCACCGAGCGCGCCTCGGAGCGCCTCGAGAACCGTCCGAGCTTCGGCGCGACCCTCGCCACGGTGCTGCTGCCGGTCGTGCTGATGCTGAGCAAGGCGCTCGTGGACATCGCCATCGACGACCCGGCGAACATGACCCAGCGCGTCTTCGACGTGGTCGGCTCCCCGCTGATCGCGCTGCTCGCCGCCGTGATCCTCGGCTTCGTCACGCTGGGCCGTCCCGCGGGCTTCACCAAGGGCCGTCTCCAGCAGACCGTCGAGAAGGGCCTGATGCCGATCGCCGGCATCCTGCTGATCGTCGGCGCGGGCGGTGGCTTCAAGCAGACGCTGATCGACTGCGGTGTGGGCCAGATGATCCTGGACATCTCCAAGGACTGGTCGATCCCGGCGCTGCTGCTCGCCTGGCTGATCGCGGTGGCGATCCGGCTCGCGACCGGCTCCGCCACGGTGGCCACGGTCTCGGCGGCCGGTCTGGTCGCGCCGCTCGCGGCCGACATGTCCACCACGCACACCGCCCTGCTGGTCCTGGCCATCGGCGCCGGTTCGCTCTTCTTCAGCCATGTCAACGACGCCGGTTTCTGGCTCGTGAAGGAGTACTTCGGGCTGAGCGTCGGCCAGACGGTCAAGACCTGGTCGGTGATGGAGACGATCATCTCCGTGGTCGCGGGCGCCCTGGTGCTGCTGCTCTCCTTGGTGATCTAGGTGCTCTAGGAGCGATACGACGATGACGGCTCACCCCCTCTTCGACGTCGGCGGCCGTACGGCGCTGGTCACGGGGTCCAGCCGGGGCATCGGCCTCGCGCTGGCCCGGGGCCTGGCCGAGGCGGGCTGCACCGTGGTCCTCAACGGCCGCGACGCGGACCGCCTCGCGCGGGCGGTCCGCCTCGCGGAGCTGCCCGGCGACCGGACGCACACGGCGGTGTTCGACGTGACCGACGGCCCCTCCGTGGCCGCGGGCATCGCCGACGTCGAGGAGCGGGTGGGCCCGCTCGACATCGTGGTCAACAACGCGGGTGTCCAACTGCGCGCGCCGCTCACGGAGTTCACCGACTCCGACTGGCGGCACGTGCTGGACACCAACCTCACGAGCGCGTTCCTGGTCGGCCGCGAGGCCGCCCGGCGCATGACGGAACGCGGCCACGGCAAGATCGTCAACATCTGCTCGCTCCAGAGCGAGGTCGTCCGCCCCGGCATCGCCCCGTACGCGGCGGCCAAGGGCGCGCTGAAGATGCTCACCAAGGGCATGTGCGCGGACTGGGGGCCGTACGGCATCCAGGTCAACGGCCTCGGCCCCGGCTACATCGAGACCGACCTGACCCGGCCGCTCGTCGAGGACCCTGAGTTCAGCGCGTGGGTCCGGGGGCGGACTCCGGCGGGGCGGTGGGGGCGGACCGAGGATCTGGTGGGTGGGCTGCTGTTCCTGGCGTCGCCTGCGGCGGACTTCGTGAACGGGCAGGTGCTGTACGTCGATGGTGGGATGACGAGCGTTTTGTGAGTGGGCCGTCCCGCGGCGGAGTGGGTGTTCCTACTTCGCCGCGCGACGGCCCAGTTCGCGTGCGACCTTCTGGCGGGCGCGGGAGGAGCGGCAGGCTAATCGCCCGAGAAGACGATGCGTAGGTCGCCGTCCGCACGGCAACGCAGGCCCCAGGCAAGCAGTGTCGCGAGGGCCTTGTGCTCGGCCTCCTCCAGGCGACCGAAGTCCAAAGCCTCCAGCTCCCGCACCATCCGGCCCACTGCCTCACCACGCAGTGTGGTGTCCCCGTACGGTTCGACATCGGCGAGGGCAGACAGCCGATGCCGCCCGAGCTTTTCGAGGGCCGCCCAGAACTCGTCCTCGACGACCATCCGCTCCAGCACCCCCACTCCGGGACGCGGCCCGGGCTTCCGACCGGACCGAGACGCCGAGACCCCGCGCCGAAGCTCAACTACGAGCCCCATTCCACGCTCCATTCAGCTCAGTGATCCCAGCGCGGCCGCTATCAGAGAGCGTGCCGCGCCTCCTCGTGCCGCCCCCTGCGAAAGCCGCTCGTAGGCTCGGGCGTACAGCTCGACCTGGCTCGGCTGGGTAAGGGTGGACGCGGCATCCAGTGTGTCCGCGTGCACTCTGGTGTCGTCGAAGATCGTGAAGGTCGGCATTGGCCACACGGTCCGCTGTTCGGAGAACGGGACGATGCCCACGGCGACGTTCTGCAGATCCATGACCGCGAGTAGATGGCCAAGCTGCGCCGCCATGGTCTCGGCACCGCACAGCCGGTATCGCAGCACCGATTCCTCCAGGACGAACGAGAACCGCCGGGTGCCGTTGGCCAGCACCTCGTTGCGTTTCATACGGGCCGTCACCGCGTCGCTCACGTCGTCGGGGGTTCCCCGGAAGCGCGCGATGGACGACAGGAGCGCGGTCGCGTAACCGGGTGTCTGCAGGAACCCGGGGATCACATCGGAGACGTAGACGCGGAACATCCTGGTCCGCTGATAGAGGTCGCCCGTGGACTCCTGCAGTCGGCGCAGACCGCTCCGCTGGAGTCGCATCCACTGTACGTGGGCGTCGGCGGACTGCCTGTTCGCCGCGATCAGGTCGGGGATCTGGTCGTCTGCCGCGCAGGCCCGGCACCACGCCTTTATGTCTGCATCGGAAGGTGGTGTCTTGGCGTTCTCGATCCGGGACGACTTCGACTCCGACCAACCGCACCTGGAGGCCAGCTCCCGCCCGGTGATCCCGGCGTCCTTCCGGATCTCACGGAGACGACCCGCGAGGGCTTCCCGTGCTTTCTGGACGTTGGACGAGGGGTGCGGTGGCATGGAGCTGGCTTCCGTCAGATCGTGTACAGGTGGTGCGGGATCGCTCGCTCCCAGACCGCGTCGAAAGCGGCGGAGCACAGTTTCACGGTCTCCGGATCCGCCGTGATCTCGTCCTCCACCACGACTCCGTCACCGGAGAAGTGGTGCACGCGGAGCAGCGTGCCGTCGAACAGCCAGAAGTCGTTACCCGGGAGCGAGATGCTCGTGGCTTGTCGTCGCGGCAGCCATCGGACCTCCTCGCCCGCTGTGATGTTGGCGTGTGTGACGTAGTGCTCCCAGCGGATGTACTCCGACACGGGTTCGGAAACGACGCGTGCTCGGCGGACCGATACGCCCCGGGCCACGGTGTCCGTGACCAATTGGTCGTACGGGTGCCACCAGGATGCGCGCTCCTCCCAGTTGATCCGCTCACCGCGTTTCCATGCCTCGAACCGTTCTGTCGAGGCGTAACAATCCCGCAGCTCCAGGTGGACGGCAGACCGTTCACACTGGTTGAGCAGTTCAGCGAAGCTGGGCCCGGGCGGGAATCCTGACGATGGCTTCGTTGGCGGGTACTGGACCGTTCGCGGGGCTGGTTGTCTCGCACTCCGACTGAGTCTCGGTGCTCGGCCTCCACCCTTGCAACAAGATCTCTTGAGCTTCCGCGTCCGCCCACACGGTGGGGCAGTGATCCCGGTCTGCATCGGGGTCGATGCCAACGAACTCTACGGCCATGGCTCGCTCCTTCGTTCAGCACTTGCTTGGACTTGCATCACCTTGGATGAACTGCTGATACATCGTCAATGCCACCTACTTCCGGTTGAATTGACGTGCAAGCTCATGCAAGTTCGTGGAGCTCCCGCCAAGCCGACTTCTAGCGTCGCCACATCGTGCAGACGAGCTGGGAAGGAAGCCATGCCACAGAAGCCACAGGCCTACCGGCTGACCGATCCGACGGTCGAGCCTTCCGCTGTTCCCGGTTGTTCGGAGTGCCTGTCCCTCTCGCTCAACAGGCAGAACGCCCGCTCCCGAGGTGACTACAGCGCCGTGTCCGACGCGAACGTCATGCTGCGCAGGCACCAGGCGGAAGCACACACGTCGTGACAGGGAAAGCCCCCAGGCCCCCGTTCACAGAACGCCCTCTCCTGACACTGCGAGTGTCACGTGACTCGGGTCGAACCTGGAACACCGAGCAGTCCGTCTTCGCCACAGATGACCTGAGGCCCCTGCTCACCAGCGCGTGGCCCCCGTGCAGGTGCAAGCGCTGTCCTGACCGCCCGGTCTCGTAGGGAGAGTTGCCAAGTGACGTCACCGGCCGATAGCCCGAGGACTGAACGAAGCTCACGGCGACCAGACATACGGCGTAGTCGTGGTGACCGCGTGCAGCCCCAGCCGGGTGAGGATCGGGGCGCTGTCGGCCGACGCGTCGACGTACAGGTAGGGGACGCCGCGGGCGGCGGCGAGCTGGGCTCGGTGGGCGACCATGGCGCGGTAGATGCCCCGGCCGCGCCACTCCTTGAGCGTGGAGCCACCCCAGAGGCCGGCGAAGTCGATCCCGTCTTTGAACACCAGCCAGGCGGCGCAGACGACTTCGGCACCCGCCTCGGCTACGAGGACGACGGTGTTCTCCGGGGCGTTCTCGATCCGGGCGGACAGGTCGTCGGCGAGCCAGCTCCAATCCTCGCCCCAGACGGTGCTCTCCATGGCGGCGATGCGCTGGAGGTCGGATCGGGCGGTGACCCGGCGGAGGGCCACGCCGTCGGGCAGGACGGGATCGGCGGCAAGCTCCGCGGACCGTCCGACGAGCACGGTCTCGCTGTCCTCGGCGACGAAACCGGCCGCAGTGAGCCGGTCGGTGAGGTCGGCGGGGAGATCATGGCCGCGCGTCTTCCACTCGACCGCCTCCCCCCGAGCGGCGTAAAAGTCACGCTGCCGCGCTATGAGCGCGTCTAGTTCCGCCCCGTACACACCGAGATCGCGCGGCCCCGTGACGAAACCGCGGTGCCAGCCGACCACACGGGTCAGGGGGCCGTCGTTCTCGATACGTGCGCCTCCGCCCGGCGGGGTGACGCCACGGAGTTGGGCGTCGTACGCAGCCCGGAGTTCGTCGATCAGGTTGTCCTTCACGGGAACACCGTACGAACCGGGTCAAGCGATTAAACGCCGTCGGGCGGCGCGTAAGGGCTCAACTACTCACGCAACTCGGGTTCCACCCGCCCCAGTTCGTCAGGCGCACCACCGGTCCCCACAGAGATCGTTTATGCCGGATCGGGAATAGTCCGGAGTCGGCATGGACGAGGGACGATGCCCTGCATACCGTCGTCGGACGGTGGCCCCGACCGGGGCCGACGACGGAGGGGACGCCATGGCGCGCAGCGAACTGACCCGGCTTACCGGCAGGCTCGACGGGCCCAACTGTGACGACGACGATTGCCCGAACGTCTACCGCGCGACGAGCGGCGCCATCGTGGTCCAGGGGAACCTGTCGGACGCCTTCCAGCCGCCGGAGGGTGAGGCCCTGGTGGAGATCCCGGAGTCGGTCCTGAGGGAGGCTGTCCGTGCTCTTGGATGGTGACGAGTGGCGGCAGACGTTCGACGCGTACCAGCATTCCGCGTGGCGGTTCGAGGCGCAGCCCACGTACACCATGCCGAAGGAGGCTGAGAACGTCGCCCGCTTCCTTCGGGGAGAGCTGAAGCCTGCGGACCACAATGCGCGGTGGCACGAGCGCGTCCGTGGCTATGTGGCATCGGGGCGCACCATCGGGCGCGTACGGATCGTGCGGAAGCCGCTGACCGACTACCAGCGGTATCAGTTCGCCTGGGGTATCCCCGGCAACATCCAGGCCGGGGAAGACATCCGTGTCCTGGACGTCACCCAGGACGACTACGGGCTCCCGCTGTCGGGAACCGACTGGTGGATGTTCGATGAGTCACGAGTCGTGCATCTGAACTTTCGGCCGGACGGTACGCAGATCAACCGGGAACTGCTCACGGGCGACGTGACTCCGTACCTGGAGTGGCAGCGCATCGCCCTGGCCCATGCCGTGCCGTTCTCCGAGTACGTGAAAGACACCGTGTGACATTCGAGCCCGAGCAGCTTGGCCAGTCGAGAACCGACCTGGCGGAAAAGCTCCGCGAGCTACGGAAGCGAGCCGGCCTCACAGGGGACCGGCTTGCTCGGCGCTGCAACATGTCTCAAAGTCAGATCAGTAAGTTCGAGACGGGCAAGAAGACCCCGAAGCTCGTGGATGTCGAGCGCATCTTGCGGGCGGTCGATACTCCCCCTGAGATGGTCGCAGAGATTACCGCTCTCGCGCGGGTCGCCAATACCGAGTGGCAGGACAAGCGTTCTTCCTGGCGCCGTGGGATGGAGAAGCGACAGGCGGAGCTTGCGGCCCTGGAGTCAGACGCCACAGAACTCAGGTACTTCCTGCCGTCGATGGTTACCGGGCTGCTGGCCACGCCCGAGTACATCCGTGCCAGCCTGAGCCACACCCCAGGTGACTCGTCTCGGACCGTGGCGCGCAAGCTGGAGCGGCAGACTGTCCTGTACAACACGGCGAAGCGGTTCACTTTCCTGATCACGGAACAGGCGGCACGCTGGGCCATCGTTCCCGCTCCCGCGATGTCCGTGCAGATTGACCGGCTGGCTTCGCTGTCGCATCTGCCAAATGTGAGGATCGGGGTTGTTTCTCTGGGCGCGCCCACGGGCCGTGGTCCGATGAACACGTTCACGGTCTACGACAATCGGCTGGCGACGGTAGAGAACTTCACCGGCAGAATGGTATTTCGAGATGCGCGCGACATCTCTGAATACCTTTCCGTGTTCACCCAGTTCGAACAGCACGCCCGCTTTGGGAACGACGCCAGATCCTTGCTCCGACAATGGGCGGACGACTGTCGCAACTGATCTTTAGTCCGCAACGGGAATAACCCTCGGCAGCATCCGTCAACCGGCAGATCATGGGTGAACCACGAAGTCGGGGAGGACTGATGGCGAACACGGAGACGCCCAAGAAATACGGGCTGACGGAACTGACCCCGGAACC
Source organism: Streptomyces sp. NPDC026659 (assembly GCF_040638245.1). Classification (NCBI taxonomy): domain Bacteria; kingdom Bacillati; phylum Actinomycetota; class Actinomycetes; order Kitasatosporales; family Streptomycetaceae; genus Streptomyces; species Streptomyces sp. NPDC026659. The sequence continues at coordinate 125,233 of NZ_JBEZXY010000006.1, forward strand.
CAGGCCCTTTCCGGGTTGCAAGGTCTGCTTGGGTTTCAGCGTACGGCGGGAGAACGCCCGCTCCCGGGGCGACTACAGCGCCGTGTCCGACGCGAATGTCGTCCTGCGCAGGCACTGGGCGGAAGCGCATGTCTCGTGAGCAGGAAATCTTCCGCTCGCCTGTTCAGTGAACGGCCCTTACTGACCTTGCGAGTCTCGCGTGACTCGGGCCGGACCTGGGACTCCGAGCAGGCCCTGTTCGCCCCGGACGAGCTCACGCCGTTGCTCACCAGCGCGTGGCCCCCGTGCGAGTGCGAGCACTGTCGCGACCGGTCGCCGTCGTAGGTCACAACCGTCGAACGCGGTGCCAGGTTGGACGAGTTCGACGGTGGTGCGTAAAGGAACCAAGCCTGCCCCTCGTGGACTTGGCCGCTGATCAGTAGTAGCCCCGCATCAGCACGGACGCCCATTCCGGCTGCCGGATCTCGCCGTGCGGGCCGAACTCCCGGACGTACGGCTTCAGATCGAGTACCGGTGTCCCGGCCACCGCGTCGAGTCCGGTGACATGGACGTCGAGGCCCTGTACCGAGGTGATGCGGCAGCGGGAGACGCCGAGTCTGTTGGGCCGGCGGCGGCTGCGCTGGGCGAAGATGCCGATCAGGGGGGCGTCCGGTGCCCCCGGCAGAGGACGTGCGCCCCGGTCGATCTCCCGGCTGTCCACCTGGTCGAAGAAGAAGACCACTTCGAGGTGGGAGAACTCCTCCAGGCCGAAGAGGGCCTCGGGGCCGAACATCGAAGAGTCCAGCCGGATGACGGCCTCCTCACGACCCCACCCGGACTCGCGAACCTTGGCGCGCCCGCCTACGACGCGGCCGATCGGCTGGGATTCGACCGGCCCCACCCTGTCCACTCCACCCACCGGCGTCCTCCGAAAAGCAGAAGACCCCGCACGAAGCGGGGTCTCTCGCTGGTGTCCGAGGGGGGACTTGAACCCCCACGCCCGATAAAGGGCACTAGCACCTCAAGCTAGCGCGTCTGCCATTCCGCCACCCGGACAAGGTGTCTGTCGTGCGGGGTTTCCCTCGCGGCGACAGAGGAAACATTACCAGGCTTTCGGGGGTGTCCGATCACGCCCCGGCTCCGAGGGCCGTTCCCGTGAACGGTGTGTTGCCGAGGGGGTCCGGTCTTGGAGGCGGGCGGGGGCGGGGAGAGGATGAAGGGGGAGCCGGCGGACACCTCGGCGGACCCCACCAGCACATCCACCAGCAGCGACAGCGGGAGGAAGCAGCGTGAGCGAGACGGACACGGCCAGGGGCGTCACCGGTGAGGACGAGGTCGTGGACCTCTGCCGCGAGCTGATCCGGTTCGACACCAGCAACTACGGCGACCACTCGGGCCCCGGCGAACGCGCCGCCGCCGAGTACGTCGCGGAGAAGCTCGCGGAGGTCGGCCTCGAGCCGGAGATCTTCGAGTCGCACCCCGGACGCGCGTCCACGGTCGCGCGGATCGCGGGCGAGGACCCGTCCCGGCCCGCGCTGCTGATCCACGGCCACCTGGACGTCGTACCGGCCAACGCCGCCGACTGGACCCACGACCCCTTCTCCGGCGAGGTCGCCGACGGGTGCGTGTGGGGGCGCGGGGCCGTCGACATGAAGGACATGGACGCCATGACGCTGGCCGTCGTGCGCGACCGGCTGCGCAGTGGGCGTCGCCCTCCGCGCGACATCGTCGTCGCCTTCCTGGCCGACGAGGAGGCGGGCGGTACGTACGGCGCCCGCTACCTGGTCGACCACCACCCCGAGCTGTTCGAGGGCGTCACCGAGGCGATCAGCGAGGTCGGCGGATTCTCGTTCACCGTCAGCGAGCAGCGGCGGCTCTACCTCATCCAGACCGCCGAGAAGGGCATGCACTGGATGAAGCTGACCGTGGCCGGCACCGCCGGGCACGGCTCGATGATCCACCGGGACAACGCCATCACCGAGCTGTCCGAGGCCGTAGCCCGGGTCGGCCGCCACAAGTTCCCGGTACGGGTCACCAAGACCACCCGCGCCTTCCTGGACGAACTCGGCGACGCGCTCGGCCTCGAACTGGACCCGGACGACATGGAGGCCACCCTCGCCAAGCTCGGCGGCATCGCCAAGCTCATCGGCGCCACCCTCAGCAACACCGCCAACCCCACCCAGCTCAACGCGGGCTACAAGGTCAACGTCATCCCCGGCGAGGCAACCGCCCACATCGACGGTCGATTCCTGCCCGGCTACGAGGAGGAGTTCCTCTCCGACCTCGACCGGCTGCTCGGCCCGAACGTCCGCCGGACCGACGTGCACTCCGACAAGGCCGTGGAGACCACCTTCGACGGCGCCCTCGTCGAGGCCATGCAGTCCGCGCTGCTCGCCGAGGACCCCGCCGCCAAGGCGATCCCGTACATGCTCTCCGGCGGCACCGACGCCAAGTCCTTCGACGACCTCGGCATCCGGGGCTTCGGCTTCGCGCCGCTCAAGCTGCCGCCGGAGCTGGACTTCGCGGGCATGTTCCACGGCGTGGACGAGCGGGTGCCGGTGGACGGTCTGCAGTTCGGCGTGCGCGTGCTCGACCGGTTCATCGACGCCTCGTGACCCTTGCGGGGGCCGTTAATCAGGCAGGCGTACGAGATCTACTGAGAAGGGTGAATGCGACCATAAGCTCGTAGCTCCATTACTCCCTCCTCGTTACACGTGATGCGACTCCGCACCTGGGAGCCGCAGTGCCAACTAGGAGGAATGATGATCAAGAAGGTCGTCGCTGCCGCGGCTGCCACCGGTGGTCTGGTTCTCGCCGGCGCGGGTATGGCCGTCGCCGACTCGGGTGCCCAGGGTGCCGCCGTGGGTTCGCCGGGCGTGCTGTCCGGCAACGTCATTCAGGTGCCGGTGCACGTTCCCGTGAACGTCTGCGGCAACACGGTCAACGTGATCGGGCTCCTGAACCCCGCCTTCGGCAACACCTGCGTCAACGACTGACGCGGGCTCTCCGAGGGGCGTCTTTTACGAGCCGTCGGCCCCGTGGCGCGCGCCATGCGCTACGGGGCCGACCGGCCTTTTCCGTAGTCGAGGGCAGGGAATTTCAGGGGGGAACACAGTTATGCGACAGGGCACCCGTAAAGGACTGCTCACCATGGCCGCCGCCACCGGTGTGATCGCCGCCGCGAGCGGCTACGCGCACGCCGACGCGGGCGCGGCCGGCTCCGCCGCCGGATCACCCGGCGTACTGTCCGGCAACAGCGTGCAGGTCCCGGTGCACATCCCGGTGAACGCCTGCGGCAACACCGTGAACGTGGTCGGACTGCTCAACCCGGCGGCGGGCAACGCCTGCGGCAACTCGAGCGGTGGCGGCAACGGCAGCGCCGGGGGCGCGCACGCCGGCGCACACACCCGAAACTCGCCCGGCGTGGGATCGGGCAACACCGTCCAGGCACCGGTCGACGTCCCGGTCAACCTGTGCGGCAACAGCGTCAACGTCATCGGCCTCGGCAACGCCGCGGGGGGCAACGACTGCGGCAACGGCGGGGGCGGCCACCAGAACCCGCCGGGGAACCCGGGCCAGCCGGGCCAGCCGGGCCAGCCGGGGCACCCTGGGCACCCTGGGAATCCCGGGCACCCAGGGAATCCGGGGACTCCGGGCCACCCTGGTCATCCGGGGAACCCCGGTACGCCGGGGCATCCGGGCCACCCCGGTAACCCGGACGAGCCGTGCCCCCCGGGACACGAGCACCCGGGCCACCCCGGTCACCCTGGTCATCCGGGACACCCTGGGCACCCGGGCAACCCCGGAAACCCAGGCACGCCTGGAAACCCGGGCACGCCTGGAACCCCCGGAAACCCGGGTAACCCCGGCACCCCCGGCCAGCCGAGCAACCCCGGTACTCCCGGCAACCCCGGCACCCCGAGCAACCCGGGTACCCCCAGCACCCCCGGAACGCCGAGCACCCCCACCACCCCGGCCAAGCCCACCACCCCGAGCAACCACGGCTCCTCCCAGGTGAGCACCGGTGGCGGTTCCGTCCAGTCCCCGGCCGGAGGCGCGCAGCTCGCCCACACCGGCGCCGACGTGCCGCTGGGCCTCGCCCTCCCGTCGGGCGCGGTCGCCCTGCTCGCGGGCGCGGTGCTGTACCGCAAGACCCGCCGGGCCGCGTAGCGGAACCGGAAGGCCGGGCGGAAGCCGCGCAGCGAACCGCCGCGAAACCGCCGGAAAAACGGAGCGGGCCCCACACGAGAGGGGCCCGCTCCGTTCAGTCGTCCTGCTTCACCACGTGGCCCGCACCTGGCGGATGATCCGTCGGCGCAACCGCACTCTGCGGCTGCCGTCACGCAGCAGGCTCAGTCGGTCCAGCTCCCAGTGTCCGTACTCTGCATGGTCCGTCAGCAGACGCGTCGCCTCCTTGCGGGTGACCCCGCGAGGTACGTACACGTCGACAAATTCGTATTCCGGCATCGCATCTATTGTGCGGGCACGCGCCCGGTACGGATAGCGTCTGCACTATGTCTGATGCTGCGCAGCCCACCGCTGCCGAGGTACGCGCCGCCGCCGAGGCCGTCAAGACCGCGCTCGACCGCCACCTGGCGGCTGTCGAACGCCGGTCGGGTGAGGACGACCCGGCCGTCTACGAGGCGTTCAACCAGCTGGCAGCGGCCGCCGAGGCGTACGACGAACTGCTCTACGACCGCTACGACGAGGTCACCCCCTTCGAGATCCCCGGCGGGGACGACTCCCTGCCGCCGTACGCGGGCCCGGAGGAACCCCACGCGGTCAGCGTGGTGATCCGCCGTGACTACGCGGTGGCGGAGCCGCAGCGGCTGCTGGCGCAGGCCCAGCGGGTCGAGGCGGCGGAATACGAGAGCGCGGGTCTGGACGACGAGGCCGCGGCCACGGTGCCGGGCGCGCTGACCATCCTGTTCGGGGAGTTCGAGCCCGACGAGATCGCCACCCGGCACAAGGAGTTCGGGCTGACCGAGGGCGATTCCACGCTGTGGGTGATGGCGGCGGAGGAGGCGGCCGAGCCGGGCGAATGGCTGGAGGCGCCCTTCGAGCAGCTCGACCCGCAGCAGGTGGTCTGCCGCTTCGACGTGAGCGCGGTCTTCGACCAGGACGAGGACACCGAGTCCGACGACGAGCTGGACGACGACCTCGTCGAAATGGACGGCGACGACGACCTGGAGCCCCTCGACGCCGAGCGCTGAGGAGGCGGGCGGTGCGGACCCCGGTCAATCAGGTCCGCACCGCCCGTGAGCAGCTCGCTCAGCCCGCCACCGGCACCTGCGCGGTCAGCAGCGTCCGCAGGCGGGTCGTACGCGGCTTCGCCGCGACCTCCGCCACCGCCCGGGGCAGCGCCTGCTCCACCCCGTGCACCACGGACAGATGGCGCTCGGCACGCCCGAACGCCGTGTACACCCACGGCCGGCTGAGCGCCTGCGCGGCGTCGCCCGGCAGCACCACCACGGCGGCGGGCCAGCGGGCGCCCACCGCCTGGTGCGCGGTCACCGCCCAGCCGTGCCGCACCCGGCTCTCCACCAGCTCCTTCGCTACGACCACCGGGCCGCCCGCGCACTCCAGGTGCAGCCCCTCGGCGTCCGCCCGGACGACCCGGCCCGGCACCGAACGGCCCGGGGCGGGGGAGTGGACGACCACGTCGCCGGGGTCGAAGCCGCCGAAGCGGCCGGGGCCGGGGTTCAGCCGCTCCTTGAGCGCGGCGTTGAGCGCGCGCGTACCGGCCGCGCCGCCGTGGCCCGGCGTGATCACCACCGTCTGCTCGGGCCGCAGGCCGAACGCCCGGGGGACCGAGTCCGCGACGAGCTGCACCGTACGGTGCACGGCCTCGCCCGCGTCCCGCACCGGGACGATGACGATCTCCTTGCCCGGCGCCTCTACCTGGCCCAGCTCGCCCGCGCCGATCCCGGACACCAGCTCACCGAGCGGGCCCGGGTCGGGGACGCGGGACGCCAGCTGGGGGCAGGCGCGGGCGGCGAGGAGGTCGGCGAAGACCCGGCCGGGCCCGGCCGACCACAGCAGCGCCGGGTCGCCGCTCAGCAGCAGCCGCGCCCCGTCGGGCAGCGACTCGGCGAGCATCGCGGCGCCCTCCACGTCCAGCTGGGGCGCGTCCAGCACGATCAGCAGATCGAGGTCGAACGCGCCCTCCTGGTCGCGGCCGGGGCCCTCCTCGGCGCCGGAGAGGACCCCGGCGACCGTGCCGACGCACGAGGCGTCGTCCGACAGCAGCGCGGCGAAACGCCGGGCGCCGTCGGGCGTGTGGCAGACGGCGAAGGCGCGCAGCCCCGCCGCGCGGGCGGCGTCCAGCAGCGCGGCCGGTTCGGCGCGGGCCGCCTCGCCGCCGGTGTGCAGGACCAGACCGTGTCCGGCGACCGTGCGGACCAGCTCGGAGGCGGTGCCGGAGACCGCCTTCTCCCAGGCGGCCGAGGACTCCTCGGACGGTGCGTTGATCAGGCGGCCCAGCGCGTCGGCCAGGCTCTCCTCCGCGAGCGCGTACCGCTCCAGCCCCGCCAGCACGCGGACCGGCCGCTCCTCCTCGGATTCCTCGTCCCCCGAGGGAGTGGCGGCGGGGCGGGCCGGGGTGCCGGGCTCCTCCAGGGCGTCCTGGAAGGCCAGCGCGTCGCCCTCCGCGAGTGCGGCCTGCGTCGCCGCCTCCGCGTCCGGGACACCGCGCTGGGCGAGTGCCGCCGTGAGCGCCGGGAGTTCCAGGGCGGTGTGTCCGGCCAGCGCGGCCTGATCGAGCAGCCACACGGTGAGCGCGCGGCCGCGCCGCTCGTCGTCGGGGCGGCAGTCCGCGCCCAACAGGGCGCGCGCGAAGCCGTCCGCCTGGTCGGGGCGTACGCCGGTGATCCGCAGCAGCTGCCAGGGGTCCTCGCGGAGCACGGAGTCGGCGCCCTCGCCGAGCACCGAGGTCGCCTGGGCGGCCAGGGCGGGCGGGGCGCCGCCCTCGGTGAGGACACGCCGTACGGCGTCGACCGTCTCGGCGGGGGGTGCGACGGGCGCGGCGGGTACGGGCGCTGGCCGGGGCGGGCGCTCCGGCTCCGGGGCGGGGCGGCGTGGGGCCGGAGCGGGCTCGGTGAACGCGGGGCGCACCGGCTTCTCGCCGCTCTCCACCGCGCGGACCGCCGCGAGCAGATCGGCGGCCGTCCCGCTCAGCTTGGCGCCGCTCGCGAGGGGCCCCTTCTTCTCGGCCTTGCGCCGCTCGATCCGCTCCCGCTCCAGCCGCTGCGCGGCCAACTCGGCCTCGGCCTCGGACAACTGGGCCGCGCCGTCACTCTGAGGAGTGCCTTCGGCGTCACCCGAGGCAGTGTCCTCACCCTCGGGAGTGCCATCGGCGTCACCCGAGGCAGCGTCCCCACCCTCAGGAGTGACCTCTTCGTCACCCGGTCCGCCCCCGTCACCCTCACGAGCACCCTCGGCCTCACCCGAGACCGGGACGGTGCCCTCGGGGCTCTCCGGGACATCCGGGCTCTCCGGGGCGCCCTCCGTCCCGGTCTGCTCCGTGGTCTCCGGCTCCGTGCTCACAGCGTGCTCCAGTCGTGATCGGGATAGCGGTGCACGGGCGCCGACACGTCGTCGAGAGCCCGGCAGATCTCGTCAGGAAGATTAAGCGCCTCCACTGACAACGCCGCCGCGAGCTGCCGCGCGGTGCGCGCGCCGACGATCGGCGCGGTCACGCCGGGCCGGTCGCGGACCCAGGCCAGGGCCACCTGGAGCGGGGTGACCGCGAGCCCGTCGGCGGCCGTCGTCACCGCGTCCACGATGCGGCTCGCGGTGTCGTCCAAGTACGGCTCCACGAACGGCGCCAGATGGTCGGAGGCGCCGCGCGAGTCCGGGGGAGTGCCGCCCCGGTACTTGCCCGTCAGCACGCCCCGGCCCAGCGGCGAGGAGGGCAGCAGGCCGATCCCCAGGTCCAGCGCGGCGGGCAGCACCTCGCGCTCCACGCCCCGCTGGAGCAGCGAGTACTCCAGCTGCGTACCGGCGAGCCGGGTGCGGGTGCCCGGCGCCGCGAGCTGCCAGGTGGCGGCCTTGGCGAGCTGCCAGCCGCAGAAGTTGGACACGCCCGCGTACCGCGCGCGGCCGCTGCTCACGGCCAGATCGAGCGCCTGGAGCGTCTCCTCCAGCGGCGTGTCGGGGTCGTAGGAGTGGATGTGCCACAGATCGACGTACTCGGTGCCCAGGCGGGTCAGGGAGGCGTCGAGGGCGGCGAGGAGATGGCCGCGCGAGCCGTCCACCCGGCGGTCGGGGTCGGGCACGCTGCCCGCCTTGGTGGAGATCACCAGGTCCTCGCGGGGCACAAGACCGTCGGTGAGCCGGCCGAGCAGATACTCGGCGGCGCCGTCGCCGTACACGTCCGCCGTGTCGACGAGGGTGCCGCCCGCTTCCCAGAACGCCTTCAGCATGTCCGCGGCGTCGTGCTCCTCGGTGTCCCGGCCCCAGGTGAGGGTGCCGAGTCCGATCCGGGACACGCGCAGGCCGGTACGGCCGAGATGCCTCTGCTCCATGTGCGCGAGATTACTGGCCAGAGGTGGTGCCGTGGGTTGCCTGTGGACAACGGGATCCGGCCGCCTGTGGACAACCGGATCAGGCCGTGGCCCCGCCGGAACACCCGAGGCGGGGTGGGCCGTGCGGGAAAGGGTCGCTAAGGTCGGCCGCAGATACGTTACTTGCGAGTAAGGGGATCGGTCATGCAGCTCGGGATCAACCTCGGCTACTGGGGCGCCGGGATGGACGGGGACAACCTCGCCGTGGCGCAGGAGGCCGACCGGCTCGGCTACAGCGTCTGCTGGGCCGCCGAGGCGTACGGCTCCGACGCCGCCACGGTGCTCAGCTGGGTCGCCGCCCAGACGGAGCGCATCGACGTGGGCTCGGCGATCTTCCAGATCCCGGCCCGCCAGCCCGCCATGACCGCGATGACGGCGGCGACGCTCGACTCCCTCTCCGGCGGCCGCTTCCGCCTCGGCCTCGGCGTCTCGGGCCCGCAGGTCTCCGAGGGCTGGTACGGCGTCAAGTTCGACAAGCCGCTCGCCCGCACCCGTGAGTACGTGGAGATCGTCCGCAAGGCGATGAGCCGCGACCGTCTGTCGTACGAGGGCGAGCACTGGACGCTGCCGCTGCCCGGCGGTCCCGGCAAGCCGCTCAAGCTGACCGTGCACCCCGAGCGCGAGCACATCCCGCTCTACATCGCCGCGATCGGCCCGAAGAACCTGGAGCAGACCGGCGAGATCGCCGACGGCGCCCTGCTGATCTTCCCGGCCGCCGAGCACCTGGAGGAGACCGCCATCTCCTCGCTGCGCGCGGGCCGCGAGAAGGCGGGCAGGACCATGGAGGGCTTCGACGTCTGTCCGACCGTGCCGGTCGCGGTCGGGGCCGACGTGGACGTGACCCGCCTCGCGGACACCTTCCGCCCCTACACCGCGCTCTACGTGGGCGGCATGGGCAGCCGCAAGCAGAACTTCTACAACCGGCTCGCCCAGCGCATGGGGTACGAGAAGGAGGCCGCCGAGATCCAGGACAAATACCTCTCCGGCGACAAGCAGGGCGCCGCGGCCGCCATCCCGCACGACCTCATCGACAAGACCACCCTGCTCGGCTCCGTGGACCGGATCGCCGACCGGATGAAGGCCTACGCGGCCGCCGGGGTCACCACCCTCACGCTCGCCCCGGCGGGCTTCACCCTGGAGGAGCGGATCGCCTCCCTGCGCGGCGGCGCCGAGGCCCTGGAGCGCGCCGGACTCGCGTAACACGGCACGGCACGAGATTTTCGCGGCCGTGGTGGGGGCTCGGGGGTCTTCCCCGCCACGGCCGTCACGGGGAACAACGCGCCGGTCCCCGGCCCGGTTACGCCCCCGGCGCTCCCTCTTTCGGCCCAGCGTGCGCACACCGCGGTTGCGGGTCCTCTTTATCCGCATTTGACTTTTTCACTGCGGAGACCTGCAGAGAGGTGCCCACGATGCTTTCGGCCAAGAGCCTGTTCCAGGAGATCCTCGACAACGACGCGTCCTTCCGGCTCTTCTGCTCCATCGCCGCAAGCGGGGAGGCCCAGGGCGGCTGGGAGAACGGCCGCATCGCCGCCCTCGTACCGCAGAGCCAGCGCGCCCTCGCCCCCAAGATCGCCCGCCATGGTGCCGACGAGGACAAGCACGGCCGGATCTTCCACGCCCTGATGCGCAAACGCGGCCTCGAACCCGTGCCCGTACCACCCGACACCGACTACACGATGCTCCTGGAGCGGCACGGCATCGGCCTCGCCCACGTCCGGCTCGGCGCCGACCGGCCCCTCACCGTGGACGACATCGTCACCTACCTCGCCCACAGCCGCGTCACCGAGCAGCGGGCCTCCGAGCAGATGCGGCTGCTGCTCAGACTCTTCGGCGACCACCCGGACATCGGCCGGGCGGTCCGCATGATCTCCCACGACGAGGACAACCACCTCGCCTACTGCCACGAGGAACTGCTGCGCCTCGCCCACGCCGGACACGGCCGCACCATCCAGCGCATTCTGCGCGAGTGCGCGCTCGCCGAGATCCGGATCTACCGGGACGTCAGCCTCGCCGTCATGGCCCACATGGGGCGCGTCCTGCGCTGGTCCCCGGTCAGAAACGCGCTGCTCGCCGCGGGCATCCACGCCCTCTACCTCTGGGAGCGGGTCATGGGCTGGCGCCGGATGGTCACCCTGGAGATGCCGAAACGGCGCGACGCGCTCGGCGGCCCCGCCCCGAAGGCCGCCGAGTTCGCCTGAGCCCCCGGCCCCGGCCCCGTACCCGAACCGACCGCCCTACAGCCAGCCCCGCCGCCGGAAGTTGCGGTACAGGAAGACCTCCAGCACCACCATCACGGCCACCACCGCCGGATAACCCCACGCCCAGTGCAGCTCCGGCATGTTCTCGAAGTTCATGCCGTAGATCCCGGCGATCAGCGTCGGCACCGCCGCCATCGCCGCCCAGGACGAGATCTTCCGCATGTCGTCGTTCTGCCGCACGCTCATCTGCGCCAGATGCGCCGAGAGGATGTCGGACACCAGCCGGTCCAGGCCCTCCACGGACTCGTTCACCCGGGTCAGATGGTCGTTGACGTCCCGGAAGAACGGGCGCGCCCCCTCGTCCACGAACGGCACCGGCGCGCTGCTCGTGCCCGTGCCGGAGAGCCGGATGAGCGGCACCGCGAGCGGCACAGTCGCCCGCCGGAACTCCAGCACCTGCCGCTTGAACATGTAGATCCGCGACGCCGTGTTCCGCGACCCCGCGTCCGACGGCGAGAAGACCTCCGCCTCCAGCTCGTCCAGGTCCGTGCCCAGCTCGGTCGCGATCTCCAGATAGGCGTCCACCGTGGCGTCCATGATCGCGTAGAGCACGCCGGTCGGGCCGTGCCGCAGCTTCGCCGGGTCCGACTCCACCCGGCGCCGCACCTCCTCCAGCGGCGCCGCCTTGCCGTGCCGCACCGTCACCACGAACGAGTCGCCGATGAAGACCATGACCTCGCCGGTGGTGACCGTGTCGCGCCGCGGCTCGTAGAACACCGGCTTGATCACGACGAACAGCGAGTCGTCGTAGACCTCCATCTTGGGCCGCTGGTGGGCCTTCAGGGCGTCCTCCACCGCCAGTGGATGCAGTCCGAACGTCTTGCGGACGAGGTCGAACTCCTGCTCCGTGGCGTCGTGCAGCGCGATCCAGACGAAGGCGTCGTCGTGCGCCCGCGCCTCCCTCAGCGCCTCGGCAGGGTCCTTGATGGCCTGGGCACGGCGTCCGTCGCGGTAGATGGCACAGTCGAAGATCACGGGGAGCATTTTCCCGCCCACCGGCGGCTTACGCACGCGGGGCGGCCGAATCGGCTTCCCCGGCCGCCCCGCGCGCACGCCGGTCTACGCTGGGGCCCATGCCGACCCTGATCCTCGTCCGGCACGGACGCTCCACGGCCAACACCGCGGGCCTGCTCGCCGGCTGGACCCCCGGCGTCGCCCTCGACGAGCGCGGTACCGAGCAGGCCGCGGCCCTGCCCGCACGGCTCGCCGCGCTGCCCCTGAGCGAGGTGGTCGTCAGCCCGCTCCAGCGCTGCCAGGAGACCATGCGGCCACTCCTGGACGCCCGCCCCGACCTGCCCGTCCACACCGACGAGCGGATCGGGGAGTGCCACTACGGCGACTGGTCCGGCCGCAAACTCGCCGAACTGAAGGACGAACCCCTCATGGAGGTCGTCCAGAGTCATCCGTCCGCCGCCGCCTTCCCGGGCGGCGAGTCCATGCGGGCCATGCAGCACCGCGCCGCCGAGGCCGTACGCGACTGGAACGCGCGCGTGGAGCTCGAGCACGGCGCCGACGCCGTCTACCTCATGTGCTCCCACGGCGACATCATCAAGGCCCTGGTGGCCGACGCCCTCGGCCTCCATCTCGACCTGTTCCAGCGGGTCGCCGTGGAGCCCTGCTCCGTCACCGCGATCCGCTACACCCGCCTGCGGCCCTACCTGGTGCGCCTCGGCGACACCGGCGACCTTTCGTCGCTGGCCCCGCGCGAAACACCCCCGGAGGGCGACGCACCGGTCGGGGGCGGTGCGGGCGCACCGTGATCGCCGCCCGCAGTAGGGTGAGGCCACCCGAACCCACTCGATCCCATGGAGACAGGACGTGTCCCGTCAGGTGTTCCTCTACGATCCGCCGGACCGCTTCGTGGCCGGCACGGTCGGACTGCCCGGACGCCGTACGTTCTTCCTCCAGGCCACCGCGGGCCCCCGGGTGACCAGCGTGGCCCTGGAGAAGACCCAGGTCGCCGCCCTGGCCGAACGCATGGACGAACTGCTCGACGAGGTCGTGCGGCGCAGCGGCGGCAACGCGGCCGTGCCCGCCGTCGCCCCCACCGAGATCGCCGATTCAGGCCCGCTGGACACCCCCATCGAGGAGGAGTTCCGCGTCGGCACCATGGCGCTCGCCTGGGACGGCGAGGAACAGCGCATGATCGTCGAGGCGCAGGCCCTCGTCGAACTGGACGCCGAGACCGAGGAGGACCTCGCCCAGGCCGAGGAACGCCTCCTCCAGGACGAGGAGAACGGCCCCCCGATGCTGCGGGTCCGGCTCACCGGCGCGCAGGCGAGGGCCTTCGCCAAGCGCGCCCTCGACGTCGTCAACGCCGGGCGGCCGCCGTGCCCGCTGTGCAGCCTCCCGCTCGACCCGGAAGGACACGTATGTCCGCGCCAGAACGGATACCGCCGGGGAGCGTGACCGCCACCGACGCGGACCTCGCGGAGCTGATCGCGCGGGGCGAGCTGACCGTACGCGGCCGGATCCGCGACGCCTCCAACGCGGCCCTGTTCTGCACGGTCGCCCTGGACGGCCGCGAAGCGTCCTGCGTCTACAAGCCCGTCGCCGGCGAACGCCCCCTGTGGGACTTCCCCGACGGCACCCTGGCCGGCCGCGAGGTCGCCGCCTACGAGGTCTCCGAGGCCACCGGCTGGGGCCTCGTCCCGCCGACCGTGCTGCGCGAGGGCCCCTACGGCGAGGGCATGTGCCAGCTGTGGATCGACGTCAGCCCCGAGGCCGAACTCCTCGCCCTGGTCGACGGCGAGGAACCGGAGCCCGGCTGGAAGGCCGTCGGCTTCGCCGAGGTCGGCGAGGGCCGCACCGCGCTCCTCGTGCACGCCGACGACGAACGGCTGCGCCGCCTCGCCGTCCTGGACGCCGTGATCAACAACGCCGACCGCAAGGGCGGCCACCTGCTGCCCACCGCCTCCGGCGCGCTCTACGGCATCGACCACGGCGTCACCTTCAACACCGAGAACAAGCTGCGCACCCTGCTGTGGGGCTGGGCGGGCGAGCCGCTGACCGAGGAGGCCGTCACCGTCCTCGACCGCCTCCAGGCCGACCTGGCCGAGGGCGCGGCCCTGGCCGGCCGCCTCGCCCCGCTGCTCACCCCCGCCGAGATCGAGGCCACCCGCGCCCGCGTCGCCGCCCTGCGCGCCTCGGGCCGCCACCCCGAACCGGCGGGCGACTGGCCCGCGATCCCCTGGCCACCCGTCTGACGACGGTGGTGTCCTGCCTCACGCCGGCGGCGTTCCGCCCGGCCACAGCCGTGTCCCGCACGGATTCCGCCGCCGCGCAAGAGCGCCGAACCGGCCATCCGGCCCGATCCGGTTCGTATGCGCTGCTCATGGGCGGTTAGTCTCATGTACATGCATGCCTGGCCCGCTTCCGAGGTCCCCGCCCTGCCCGGTCAGGGCCGCGACCTGAGGATTCACGACACCGCGACCGGCGGTCCGGTCACCCTGGACCCCGGTCCCGTCGCCCGGATCTATGTCTGCGGCATCACGCCGTACGACGCGACCCACATGGGTCACGCGGCGACCTACAACGCGTTCGACCTCGTGCAGCGCGTGTGGCTCGACACCAAGCGGCAGGTTCACTACGTCCAGAACGTCACCGACGTCGACGACCCGCTGCTCGAGCGCGCGGAGCGGGACGGCGTCGACTGGGTCGCCCTCGCCGAGAAGGAGACCGCCCTCTTCCGCGAGGACATGACCGCCCTCCGGATGCTGCCCCCGCAGCACTACATAGGCGCCGTCGAGGCCATACCCGGCATCGTCCCCCTCGTCGAGCGGCTCCGTGACCTCGGCGCCGCCTACGAGCTGGACGGCGACATCTACTTCTCCGTCGAGTCCGACCCGCACTTCGGCGGTGTCTCCCACCTCGACGCGGCCGCCATGCGGCTGCTGTCCGCCGAGCGCGGCGGCGACCCCGACCGCCAGGGCAAGAAGAACCCGCTCGACCCGATGCTGTGGATGGCGGCCCGCGAGGGCGAGCCCAGCTGGGACGGCGGCTCGCTCGGCCGGGGACGCCCCGGCTGGCACATCGAGTGCGTCGCCATCGCCCTCGACCACCTCGGCATGGGCTTCGACGTCCAGGGCGGCGGCTCCGACCTCGCCTTCCCGCACCACGAGATGGGCGCCTCGCACGCCCAGGTGCTCACCGGCGAGTTCCCCATGGCCCAGGCGTACGTCCACGCGGGCATGGTCGGCCTGCACGGCGAGAAGATGTCGAAGTCGAAGGGCAACCTCGTCTTCGTCTCCCAGCTGCGCCGCGACGGCGTCGACCCGGCCGCGATCCGGCTCGCCCTGCACTCCCACCACTACCGCTCCGACTGGGAGTGGACCGACCAGGTGCTCCAGGACGCGGTGGACCGGCTCGGCCGCTGGCGTGCCGCCGTCTCCCGGCCCGACGGCCCCTCCGCCGACGCGCTGGTGAACGAGGTCCGCGCGGCCCTGGCCAACGATCTCGACGCGCCCGCCGCACTTGAGGCCGTGGACCGCTGGGCGGCCCGTCAGGAGGCCGAGGGCGGCACCGACATGGGCGCGCCCGGTCTGGTCAGCCGTACCGTGGACGCGCTGCTGGGTGTGGCGCTCTGACGCCCGCACAGTTCTGACACCCGCACAACGCGGTGGGGCGGTACCCGATCCGGGTACCGCCCCACCGCGTTCGCTCAGTCCTCCGAGCCGTCCGTGTCCTCGCCGCCCTCCGACGGGCCCGGCGCCTCCGGCTTCGGGGGCTTGGGCGGCCGGGTCCGGCCGCTCGGCGTGTCCCGCCGGAACGGCCCGCTGTCCGAGCCGTCCGCCGTGGCGTGCCCGCCGGGCGGCCCGACGTCCCGCCGCCGCAGATAGCGCTCGAACTCGCGGGCGATCGCCTCGCCGGACGCCTCCGGCAGCTCGGCGGTGTCCCGCGCCTGCTCCAGCGTCTGCACGTACTCCGAGACCTCGCTGTCCTCGGCCGCCAGCTGGTCCACGCCCACCTGCCAGGCACGCGCGTCCTCGGGCAGCTCGCCCTGCGGGATGCGCAGGTCCAGCAGGTCCTCCAGGCGGTTGAGCAGCGCGAGGGTGGCCTTCGGGTTGGGCGGCTGCGACACGTAGTGCGGCACGGCCGCCCACAGCGACACCGCCGGAACCCCGGCGTGCGTGCAGGCCTCCTGGAGGACGCCGACGATGCCCGTGGGGCCCTCGTACTTCGTCTCCTCCAGGTCCATCCGGCGCGCCAGCTCCCCGTCGGAGGTCACTCCGCTGACCGGGACCGGCCTGGTGTGCGGGGTGTCGCCGAGCAGCGCGCCCAGGATCACCACCAGTTCCACGCCCAGTTCATGGGCGAAGCCGAGGATCTCGTTGCAGAACGAGCGCCAGCGCATCGACGGCTCGATGCCGCGCACCAGCACCAGGTCACGGGGCTTGTCACCGCCGACCCGGACCACCGAGAGCCGCGTGGTCGGCCAGGTGATCTTGCGTACGCCGCCCTCCATGAAGACCGTGGGCCGGTTGACCTGGAAGTCGTAGTAGTCCTCCGCGTCCAGCGCGGCGAAGACCTCGCCCTTCCACTCGCGTTCCAGATGCGCGACCGCCGTGGAGGCGGCGTCACCGGCATCGTTCCAGCCCTCGAACGCGGCCACCATGACTGGGTCGATCAGCTCGGGAACACCCTCCAGCTCGATCACCCAGTGCCTCCTTCCGACGTGCTCTCGCCTGACCACCCAACCTTACGGCGTCCGGCCGGAGCGCCCGCAGCCCCCTGGACGGGGGGTTGAACGGATCACTGCCCCGAACCCCGGCCCGGAACACCCCGCACGTCGCGGCGATCCGGGCCGGGGGAGCCGACGGGCTACCGCTGGTCGAGCAGGCCCTGCACCCCGGCGCGTATCTCGTCGGTGGCCAGGCCCCGGATGGTGAGCGTGGTGCGACGGCGCAGCACGTCGTCCGGCGTCTCGGCCCACTCGTGGTCCCGCGCCCACACCACCTGTGCCCAGATCTCCGGGGCGTCGGGGTGGACCCGCTCGGCCAGCTCCGGGTGCTCGTTGGCCAGGCGGGCGATGTCGAAGGCGAGCGAGCCGTAGTGGGTGGCCAGATGCCGGGCGGTGTCGGCGGCCATGCGCGGGCCGGGCGCCGGACGGTCCACCAGGAGCCGGTGGGCGACCGCGCGCGGGTTGGCCACGCCGGGCAGCGGCAGCCGCCTGGGCAGCGTGGAGACCGGCTCGAAGTCGTCGCCGAGCGGGTGGCCCGGCAGCTCCTGAAGCTTCGTCATGACCGTACGGCCGATGTGCCGGAACGTCGTCCACTTGCCGCCCGCGACGGACAGCATCCCGCCCCGACCCTCGGTGACCACCGTCTCCCGCTTGGCCTTGGCGGTGTCGCCGGGCCCGCCCGGCAGCACCCGCAGCCCCGCGAAGGCGTACGTCATCAGCTCGCGCCGGAGCTGGTTGTCCCGGACGGAGAACGCGGCCTCGTCCAGGATCTGGGCGATGTCCTTCTCGGTGACGGACACCTCGCCCGGATCGCCCTCGTACTCCTCGTCGGTCGTGCCGAGCAGCAGCATGTCCTCCCAGGGGAGGGCGAAGGTGATGCGGTACTTGTCGATGGGCGTCGCCAGCGCGGCCTTCCAGGGCGCGGTGCGCTTGAGCACCAGGTGCGCGCCCTTGGACAGCCGGATCGACGGCGCCGCGCCCGGGTCCTCGAGCCGGCGCAGATGGTCGACCCAGGGCCCGGTGGCGTTGAGCACCAGCCGGGCGTTCACGCCGAACTCCTCGCCGGAGACCCGGTCGCGCAGCTCGGCACCGGTGACCCGGCCGCGCGTGAAGCGCAGCCCCGTGACCTCGGCGTGGTTGAGGACGACGGCGCCCGAGTCGACGGCCGCGCGGA
Organism: Streptomyces sp. NPDC026659; assembly: GCF_040638245.1. Classification (NCBI taxonomy): domain Bacteria; kingdom Bacillati; phylum Actinomycetota; class Actinomycetes; order Kitasatosporales; family Streptomycetaceae; genus Streptomyces; species Streptomyces sp. NPDC026659. Next base: position 142,888 of record NZ_JBEZXY010000006.1, read on the forward strand.
CCGTCATCAGCGCCATGCGCGCGTCGTTCATCTGGTCGTCGCCGTAGACGGCCACGGCCTTCAGGTTCTCGGTGCGCAGCTCGGGCACGTCCCGCGCGGCCCGGGACGGCGAGAGCAGATGCCCCACGCCGTCCCCGAACGCGGAGAGCGCCGAGTACGCGAACACGCCCGCGCCGAGCTTCGCCGCGCCGTGCGGCCCGCCCTTATACACCGGGAGGTAGAAGGTGAGCGGGTTCGCCAGGTGAGGGGCCACCTGGCGGGAGACCGCACGGCGCTCGAAGTGGTTCTCCGCCACCAGCTTCACCGCGCCGGTCTGGAGGTACCGCAGTCCTCCGTGGAGCAGCTTGGAGGAGGCGGAGGAGGTGGCACCGGCGAAGTCACCGGCGTCGACCAGCGCCACCCTGAGCCCGGACTGCGCGGCGTGCCAGGCGGTGGAGATGCCGAGGATGCCGCCGCCGATCACCAGGAGGTCGTACGACGCCCTGGCGAGCTGCTCCCTGGTCTCGGCCCGGCTCGGGTTGGAGCCCGAGGCGGGGCGCGTGCCCAGGGTGGGTACGGAAGGCAGGGTGGTGGGACTGGTCATGTCGGGTACTTCACTCCTCGTCAGAGCCGGATGGGCGGTCCTTCGGGCCGCTCAGCTCTCGTCCTCGAGCCAGCCCATGGTCCGCTCGACGGCCTTGAGCCAGCTCTTGTACTCACGGTCGCGGGTCTCCGCGTCCATGCGGGGGGTCCACTCGGCGGCCCGGCGCCAGTTGGCGCGCAGTTCGTCGGTGCCCGTCCAGAAGCCGACGGCGAGACCGGCGGCGTAGGCGGCTCCGAGACACGTGGTCTCGGCGACCATGGGGCGCACCACGGGGGCGTCGAGCACGTCCGCGAGCTGCTGCATCAGCAGGTTGTTCGCGGTCATGCCGCCGTCCACCTTGAGCGTGGTCAGCTCGACGCCGGAGTCCTTGGTCATGGCGTCCGCGATCTCCCGCGTCTGCCAGGCCGTGGCCTCCAGGACGGCGCGCGCGAGGTGCGCCTTGGTGACGTACCGGGTCAGACCCGCGATCACACCGCGCGCGTCGGAGCGCCAGTGCGGGGCGAACAGGCCGGAGAAGGCCGGTACGAAGTAGGCGCCGCCGTTGTCCTCGACCGAGAGCGCGAGCGTCTCGATCTCGGCGGCGGTGGAGATGAGGCCCATCTGGTCGCGCATCCACTGCACCAGCGAGCCGGTGACGGCGATGGAGCCCTCCAGGGCGTACACCGTCGGCTGGTCGCCGATCTTGTAGCCGACGGTGGTCAGCAGACCGGCGTAGGAGTTGATGATCTTCTCACCGGTGTTCATCACCATGAAGGTGCCGGTGCCGTAGGTGGACTTGGTCTCGCCCTCGGAGAAGCAGGTCTGGCCGAACAGGGCCGCCTGCTGGTCGCCGAGCGCGGAGGCCACCGGGATGCCGCCGAGCAGGTCGCCGAGGCTGCCCCCGGTCACCTCGCCGTAGACCTCGGCGGAGGAGCGGATCTCGGGCAGGATCGCCAGCGGCACACCGATGGACTCGGCGATCTTCGGGTCCCACTCCATGGTGTGCAGGTTCATCAGCATGGTGCGCGAGGCGTTGGTGACGTCGGTGACGTGCTTGCCGCCGTCGACACCGCCGGTCAGGTTCCAGATGACCCAGCTGTCCATGGTGCCGAAGAGGATGTCGCCCGCCTCGGCGCGCTCGCGCAGGCCCTCGACGTTGTCAAGGAGCCAGCGGGCCTTGGGCCCGGCGAAGTAGGAGGCCAGCGGCAGGCCGGTCTCGCGGCGGAAGCGGTCCTGGCCGACGTTGCGGCCGAGCTCGCGGCAGAGGGCGTCGGTGCGGGTGTCCTGCCAGACGATGGCGTTGTGGACGGGCTCACCGGTGTTCTTGTCCCACAGCACGGTGGTCTCGCGCTGGTTGGTGATGCCGATGGCCTTGATGTCGTCGCGGGTGATGCCGGCCTTCTCGACGGCTCCGGCGACGACCTCCTGGACGTTGGTCCAGATCTCGTTCGCGTCGTGTTCGACCCAGCCCGGCTTGGGGAAGATCTGCTCGTGCTCCTTCTGGTCGACGGAGACGATCCGGCCGTCCCGGTCGAAGACGATGCAGCGCGAGGAGGTCGTGCCCTGGTCGATCGCCGCGATGAACGGGCCTGCGGTGTGGGCGTCGGTCACTGTGTGCTCCTGGGAGATCCGAGGTGAGGGTGCGGTGCGTGCGGTGCGTACTCGAAAGATCGGCGCATGTGTGGCAAACCGTTACTCATCAAGCAAAAGCGACGTTGTAGATGCCCGCAGCGATGGCGCCGCCGATCAGTGGACCGACCACCGGGACCCACGCGTAGCTCCAGTCCGAACCACCCTTGTTGGGCAGCGGCAGCAGGGCGTGCACGATGCGCGGGCCCAGGTCGCGGGCCGGGTTGATCGCGTACCCCGTCGGGCCGCCGAGCGAGAGGCCGATGCCGACGACCACCAGCGCGGTGATCAGGGCGCCCAGGACGCCGAGACCGTTGCCCTTGTCGTTCAGGCCCTGGGTGAGCACCGCCAGGACCAGCACCAGCGTGCCGATGATCTCCGTGAGGAGGTTCTGCACCGCGTTCCGGATCTCCGGGCCGGTGGAGAAGATGCCCAGGACCGGCCCCGCGGCCGCCTCCTCGGCCTCGACCGCCTTGACGGTGTCCTGCGCGCCGGGCCCGCCGACGATCTCCCGGTCGGTGAGGTGGGCGTGGAACTGGCCGTAGTACGCCACCCAGACCAGCGTCGCGCCGATCATCGCGCCGAGCAGCTGACCGCCCCAGTACACCGGGAGGTTGCTGAAGTCCTTGTCCTTGATGGCGAGCGCGAGCGTCACGGCCGGGTTCAGGTGCGCGCCGGAGAGGGGCGCGGAGGTGTAGACCGCCGTCAGAACGGCGAAACCCCACCCGAAGGCGATGGCGAGCCAGCCGGCGCCGCGCGCCTTGGAGGCCTTCAGCGTCACGGCGGCACAGACACCGCCGCCGAGCAGGATGAGTATGGCGGTACCGATGGTCTCGCCGATGAAGATGTCGGAGCTGGACACCCGCGACTCCTTTGTCCTTCGTCCAGGGAAAGCCGAACCCCGCGTCCCTTCGGGGGTTCTCGTGCTCTCGGGGATGAGAGCGGTGTCGGCCCTTGGCGCTGTCACACCCTAACGTGCATTAACGGCAAGTGTTCGACAATGCCGACCGATGGACGGGAGTCTCGCTTTGGGGTCGTCCATGCGTCAAGGGTTCTGTAATCGAAAACGCGATCGTTATTGATCGGCGGGGGTTATCGCCTGGGGCGGGCGTGAGGGGCGCGCGGGTGGGCGCGGGCATGCGTGTGGCCGCCCCGGCCGTTGCGCCGGGGCGGTGATGTACGACAAGGGCGCTTCAGAAGCGGGCCGCGCCCAGGTCCCGCGACACCGCGCGGGCGCAGTCGCGCACCGCCGCGATCAGTTCCGGGCGGAGTTCGCCCTCGCGGCACAGGCGCTCCACGGCGCCGGTGATCCCGACCGCGCCCACCGGCATGCGGCGGCGGTCGTGGATGGGGGCCGCGATGGACGCCATGCCCTCCCAGGTCTCCTCCACGTCGGCGGCGTAACCCCGCGCGCGCGTGAGGTCGAGGATGTGCTCGAAGTCCTCGGGGCCGCACACCGTACGGTCGGTGAAGGACTTGCGCGGGGCCTCCAGGGCCTCGCTGTGGGCCACCGGGTCGTACGCGGCGAGCACCTTGCCGAGCGCCGTCGAGTGCAGCGGCTGCATGGCGCCGATCTCCAGCACCTGCCGGCTGTCGTCCGGGCGGAAGACGTGGTGCACGATCAGCACGCCCTGCTGGTGCAGCACCCCCAGGTGCACGCTCTCCCCGCTGGAGCGGGCCAGGTCGTCGGTCCACACCAGCGCGCGGGCCCGCAGTTCGTGCACGTCCAGGTAGGTGGTGCCGAGCCGCAGCAGCTCCGCGCCCAGCTGATAGCGCCCGGACGCCTCGTCCTGCTCGACGAAGCCCTCGTGCTGGAGGGTGCGCAGGATGCCGTGCGCCGTGCCCTTGGCGAGGCCCAGCGACGAGGCGATGTCCGACAGGCCGAGCCGCCGCTCGCCGCCCGCGAGCAGCCGCAGCATCGCGGCCGCCCGTTCGAGCGACTGGATGTTCCGTGCCATCCCCGTCCTACCTCCGTCCGCTCCGGCCGCCGTCGAACGACACCTCGGATGACCCCGCGGGTGACACCTCAGGCATCGTTCGACAATGCCGAACAGTACCGGTCCATGCCGACCTCCCGCCAATGACCGCGCCGTATCCACGCGGTCCGCGGACCCGGCCGCCATGCCCGGAGGGGCCCGTTCCGCCGTCCGCGTCCGTGTGGTGGACGCCGGTGCCCATCCAAGCCCACCGCCGGTTAGTCTGACGCCGTGCCCCTCGCCCGGCTCGCCGGGGGAGGGCGCATAGCCGACAGCCGTCGCATCCCAGGGAGCCCCTTCATGGCCTCGTCGCCGACGTCCCCCCACGCCGACCTCCGGACCCGTGTGTCCGCGCTCCGAGAGGCACTCGCCACCCGTGTGGTGGTCGCCGACGGAGCGATGGGCACCATGCTCCAGGCCCAGGAGCCCACGCTCGACGACTTCCAGCAGCTCGAAGGCTGCAACGAGATCCTCAATCTCACCCGCCCCGACATCGTCCGATCGGTCCACGAGGCGTACTTCGCCGTCGGCGTCGACTGCGTCGAGACCAACACCTTCGGCGCCAACCACTCCGCCCTCGGCGAGTACGACATCCCCGAGCGCGTCCACGAGCTGTCCGAGTCCGGCGCCCGCATCGCCCGCGAGACCGCCGACGCGTTCACCGCGCGGGACGGCCGCGCCCGCTGGGTCCTCGGCTCGATCGGCCCCGGCACCAAACTGCCCACCCTCGGCCACGCCCCGTACACCACCCTGCGCGACGCCTACCAGCGCAACGCCGAGGGCCTGGTCACCGGCGGCGCCGACGCCCTGCTGGTGGAGACCACCCAGGACCTGCTCCAGACCAAGGCCGCCGTCCTCGGCGCCCGGCGCGGCCTGGACGCCCTCGGCCTGGACCTGCCCGTCATCGTCTCCGTGACCGTCGAGACCACCGGCACCATGCTCCTCGGCTCCGAGATCGGCGCCGCGCTCACCGCGCTGGAGCCGCTCGGCATCGACATGATCGGCCTGAACTGCGCCACCGGCCCCGCCGAGATGAGCGAGCACCTGCGCCACCTCGCGCGCAACGCCCGCATCCCGCTGTCCTGCATGCCCAACGCGGGCCTGCCCGTCCTCGGCAAGGACGGCGCCCACTACCCGCTCACCGCGCCGGAACTGGCCGACGCCCAGGAGACCTTCGTCCGCGAGTACGGCCTCTCGCTGGTCGGCGGCTGCTGCGGCACCACCCCCGAACATCTGCGCCAGGTCGTCGAGCGCGTCCGCGACCTCACCCCGGGGACGCGCAGCCCGCGCCCCGAGCCGGGCGCCGCCTCGCTCTACCAGTCGGTGCCGTTCCGCCAGGACACCGCCTACCTGGCCATCGGCGAGCGCACCAACGCCAACGGCTCCAAGAAGTTCCGCGAGGCCATGCTGGCGGGCCGCTGGGACGACTGCGTGGAGATGGCGCGCGAGCAGATCCGCGAGGGCGCGCACATGCTCGACCTGTGCGTGGACTACGTCGGCCGCGACGGCGTCGCCGACATGGAGGAGCTCGCGGGCCGCTTCGCCACCGCCTCCACCCTGCCGATCGTCCTGGACTCCACCGAGGTCGACGTCCTGCGCGCCGGTCTGGAGAAGCTCGGCGGCCGCGCGGTCATCAACTCCGTCAACTACGAGGACGGCGACGGCCCGGAGTCCCGCTTCGCCAAGGTCACCCGGCTCGCCCAGGAGCACGGCGCCGCGCTGATCGCGCTGACCATCGACGAGGAGGGCCAGGCCCGCACCCCCGAGAAGAAGGTCGAGATCGCCGAACGGCTCATCGACGACCTCACCGGGAACTGGGGCATCCGCGAGGAGGACATCCTCGTCGACTGTCTGACCTTCACCATCTGCACCGGCCAGGAGGAGTCCCGGGGGGACGGCATCGCCACCATCGAGGCGATCCGCGAGCTGAAGCGGCGTCACCCGGACGTGCAGACCACGCTCGGCCTGTCCAACATCTCCTTCGGCCTCAACCCCGCCGCCCGCATCCTGCTCAACTCCGTCTTCCTGGACGAGTGCGTCAAGGCCGGCCTGGACTCGGCCATCGTCCACGCCTCCAAGATCCTGCCCATCGCCCGCTTCAGCGAGGAAGAGGTGAACACCGCCCTCGACCTCATCCACGACCGCCGCGCCGAGGGTTACGACCCCCTCCAGAAGCTGATGGCGCTGTTCGAGGGCGCCACCGCCAAGTCCCTCAAGGCGGGCAAGGCCGAGGAACTGGCCGCCCTCCCGCTGGAGGAGCGCCTCAAGCGCCGCATCATCGACGGTGAGAAGAACGGCCTGGAGGCCGACCTCGACGAGGCGCTGACGGAGCGTCCGGCGCTCGACATCGTCAACGACACCCTCCTGGACGGCATGAAGGTGGTCGGCGAGCTGTTCGGCTCCGGCCAGATGCAGCTGCCGTTCGTGCTCCAGTCCGCCGAGGTCATGAAGACCGCGGTCGCCCACCTGGAACCGCACATGGAGAAGTCGGACGCCGAGGGCAAGGGCACCATCGTCCTTGCCACCGTCCGCGGCGACGTCCACGACATCGGCAAGAACCTCGTCGACATCATCCTGTCCAACAACGGCTACAACGTCGTCAACCTGGGCATCAAGCAGCCCGTCTCCGCGATCCTGGACGCCGCCGCCGAGCACCGGGCCGACGTCATCGGCATGTCGGGCCTCCTGGTCAAGTCCACCGTGATCATGAAGGAGAACCTGGAGGAGCTGAACCAGCGCGGACTCGCGGCCGACTACCCCGTCATCCTCGGCGGCGCCGCCCTCACCCGCGCCTACGTCGAACAGGACCTCCACGAGATCTACGAGGGCGAGGTCCGCTACGCCCGCGACGCCTTCGAGGGACTGCGCCTCATGGACGCCCTCATCGGCGTCAAGCGCGGCGTACCCGGCGCCAAGCTGCCCGAGCTGAGGCAGCGGCGGGTGCGCCCGGCCGTCGTGGAGGTCGAGGAACGGCCCGAGGAGGGCCACGTCCGCTCCGACGTCTCCACCGACAACCCGGTCCCCGAGCCGCCCTTCTGGGGCACCCGCGTCGTCAAGGGCATCCAGCTCAAGGAGTACGCGAGCTGGCTGGACGAGGGCGCGCTGTTCAAGGGCCAGTGGGGCCTGAAGCAGGCCCGCGCCGGGGACGGGCCGACCTACGAGGAACTGGTGGAGACCGAGGGCCGCCCCCGGCTGCGCGGTCTGCTCGACCGGCTCCAGACCGAGAACCTGCTCGAAGCCGCCGTCGTCCACGGCTACTTCCCCTGCGTCTCCAAGGACGACGACCTCATCATCCTGGACGAGCGCGGTAACGAGCGCACCCGCTTCACCTTCCCCCGCCAGCGCCGGGGTCGCAGGCTCTGCCTCGCCGACTTCTTCCGCCCGGAGGAGTCCGGGGAGACGGACGTCGTCGGCCTCCAGGTCGTCACCGTCGGCTCCCGCATCGGCGAGGAGACCGCCCGCCTCTTCGCCGCCGACGCCTACCGCGAGTACCTCGAACTCCACGGCCTGTCCGTGCAGTTGGCGGAGGCGCTGGCCGAGTACTGGCACGCCCGGGTCCGCTCCGAACTCGGCTTCGCCACCGAGGACCCCTCCGCCATCGAAGACATGTTCGCCCTCAAGTACCGCGGCGCCCGCTTCTCCCTCGGCTACGGCGCCTGCCCCGACCTCGCCGACCGGGCCAAGATCGCCACGCTCCTGGAGCCCGAGCGCATCGGCGTCCACCTGAGCGAGGAGTTCCAGCTCCACCCCGAGCAGTCCACGGACGCCATCGTGATCCACCACCCGGAGGCGAAGTACTTCAACGCACGCTGACGGGCGGAGCGCGGCGGTCCCCGGGGCACGCTCCGGGCACGGCAAAGGGCATGCCGGAACGTCCCCTGGCCTGCGGCGCAGGCTTTTCCGGTGTACCCCGGCGCGCCCCGGATAAACGAGGCGGTTCGCCGCGCGGAGTCGTACACTGGTCGGTCCATCGCAGGCCGGCTCCCTGTCCGGGGGGCCGGCCTGGTCGTCCCTCAAGGAGGTGCGCCCGGATGACCAGTACGGTCCCCGCGCCCGGCCCCGCTCGGGCAACGAAGACCACCACGGCCGAGGACTACGCCCTACAGGCGGTCCTGCTCGACATGGACGGCACACTGGTGGACACGGAGGGCTTCTGGTGGGACGTGGAGGCCGAGGTCTTCGCGCGCCTCGGCCACACCCTCGACGAGTCCTGGCGGCACGTCGTGGTCGGCGGTCCCATGACCCGCAGCGCCGGCTTCCTCATCGAGGCCACCGGCGCCGACATCACCCTCGAAGAACTCTCCGTCCTGCTCAACGACGGCTTCGAGGAGCGCATCGGCCGCGCCCTGCCGCTGATGCCCGGCGCCGCCGACCTCCTCGCCGAACTCCACCGGCACCGTGTCCCGACCGCCCTGGTCTCCGCCTCCCACCGGCGCATCATCGACCGTGTGCTGACCGTCCTCGGCCCGCACCACTTCACCCTGTCCATCGGCGGCGACGAGGTCTCCCGCACCAAGCCGTACCCCGACCCCTACCTCCTGGCCGCCGCCGGACTCGGCGCCGACCCGGCCCGCTGCGCGGTCGTCGAGGACACCGCGACCGGCGTCGCCGCCGCCGAGGCCGCCGGCTGCCATGTCGTGGCCGTGCCCTCCATCGCCCCCATCGTCCCGGCCCACCGGCGCACCGTCGTCACCTCACTGGAACAGGTCGATCTGGCCTTCCTGCGCGGGCTCCTGGCGGGCAGTCGCTAGCGGGCGTTCCCGACGACCCGGTCGTCACTCAGCGAATTCCGGTAATGGCCACCGGAGTTGAATTGTGAGGTTCACCACTCCGGAAGGTCTGGACATCGCAGGGCCCATATGCCGACCATCCCGGAACCGGGGTGGTCGGCCGGTCTTTGTGTCCCAGTTGATGATCCGTTGCACCAATCCTGCCACTGTCGGTTTTTCGGTGCGTCCACACCCGGTTTCACTGCGTGATGAGCCCTCAACTCGGGCACCCGTCGGCCCTTCCGCGGGCGCGGACTAATGTCGTCGCGACAACATCGCAGCAACTCCCGTGAACCGACGCGCCATCCCTGTTGCCGGGTCCACGGAACCGAACGCTCTGGAGAAAGTCCCGCATGAACCGCAAGACTCTGGTGCTGCCGGCAGTGGCCGGCCTGCTTACGCCGGTGCTCGCCGCGTGCGGTGGATCGGACAGCGGGAGCCAGGGCGGCAAGCCCATCGTCGTAGGTACCACGGACCAGTTCACGGCCACCTCGGACGCCCCCGCGCCGCTCGACCCCGCCTACGCCTACGACGTCGGCACCTGGAACGTCCTCCGCCAGACCGTCCAGACCCTCATGACCCAGCCCAAGGGCGAGGGCAACCCGGTTCCGGAGGCCGCCGAGAGCTGCGGTTTCACCGACTCCGGCAACGAGCGCTACGCCTGCAAGCTGCGTGACGGCCTGAAGTTCGCCAACGGCCACGCGGTCACCGCGGCGGACGTCAAGTTCTCCATCGACCGCGCCATCCACCTCAAGGCGGAGAGTGGTGTCTCGGCCCTGCTGAACACCATCGACACGGTGGAGACCCAGGGCGACCGCGAGGTCATCTTCCACCTGAAGACGGCCGACGCGACCTTCCCGTACAAGCTGTCCACCCCGGTCGCGGGCATCGTCGACCCCAAGAACTACTCGGCCGACAAGCTGCGTGACGGCTTCGTGGTGGACGGCTCCGGCCCGTACACCTTCAAGGCCGAGGTCAAGAACAACGCGGTCGTCAGCGCCACGTACACGAAGAACCCGAACTACAAGGGCAGCACCAAGGTCAACAACGACAAGGTCGAGATCCGGTCCTTCGCCGACGCGGACGCCATGGGCGCCGCTCTCGACCGCGGCGACATCGACGTCATGACCCGCACCATGACGCCGTCGCAGATCCAGAAGCTGGACTCCGGCTCCGACCAGAACGCCGAGCTGGTCGACATGCCCGGCCTCGAGATCCGCTACCTGGCCTTCAACACCGACGCCACCAGCGTCAAGGACAAGGCCGTCCGCCAGGCCATGGCCCAGGTCATCGACCGCGGCGAGCTCGTCGCCAAGGTCTACGGCACCCAGGCCGAGCCGCTGTACTCGCTGGTCCCGGCCACCCTCGCGGGCCACTCCAACTCGTTCTTCAACAAGTACGGCGACCCGAGCGTCCCGAAGGCCAAGGAACTGCTCACCAAGGCCGGCATCACCGCCCCGATCAAGCTGACGCTGCACTACACCACCGACCACTACGGCGCGGTGACCAAGCAGGAGTTCCAGATCCTGCAGAAGCAGCTCAACAACAGCGGTCTGTTCGACGTGAGCATCCAGGGCCACCCCTGGGCCACCTTCCGCCCCGCGGAGCAGAAGGGCCAGTACGACGTCTACGGCATGGGATGGTTCCCCGACTTCCCCGACGCCGACAACTTCATCGCGCCCTTCCTCGACAAGGACAACTTCCTCGGTTCGCCCTACACGAACGCCACCATCCAGCAGACGCTGATCCCCCAGAGCCGCCGCCAGGCGGACCGGCTGGAGGCGGGCAAGACCCTGACGACGATTCAGGACGCCGTCGCGGAGGACGTCCCCGTGCTGCCCCTGTGGCAGGGCAAGCAGTACGTTGCCGCACGGGACGACATCACGGGCGTCTCCTACGCCCTGAACTCCTCCTCGACGCTTCAGCTGTGGGAGCTCGGCCGCGGTGTGAGCGGCTGACGGCTCCCTCGCCGGGGCCGGGACGGCGGCCCCGGGAGGCCCCCGACGAGAAGGCACATGCTGTGAACATGCGCACCCCCTGGCCAGTCCTGCCCATCGTGGCAGGGCTGGCCTGCGGCCTGCTGACCGGCTGCGGCACGAGCGGCGACGGTTCCGGGACCGAAGGCCACCGCGTGGTGATGGGGATGTCCGACGACGTCCTCGCCACCGACCCGGCCTCCGGCTACGACCCCGGCTCCTGGCTGTTGTTCAACAACGTCTTCCAATCGCTCCTGAGCTTCCCCAAGGGCGGCACGCTGCCCGAGCCCGAACTCGCCAAGTCCTGCAAGTTCACGGACACCCGGGCCACCGTCTTCAAGTGCGAGCTGAAGGACGGCCTGAAGTTCAGCAACGGCGACTCGCTCACCTCCGAGGACGTCAAGTTCTCCTTCGACCGGATGCTGAAGATCAACGATCCGGGCGGACCCGCCGTCATGTTCCCCTCGCTCGGCAAGGTCGAGACCCCGGACGCGCGCACCGTCGTCTTCCGGCTCACCGTCCCCGACGCCACCTTCCCCAGCAAGGTGGCCTCCGGCGCGGGGTCCGTCGTCGACCACCGGCAGTACCCGGCGGACCGGCTGCGCGGCGACCACAAGGCCGTCGGCTCCGGCCCCTACACGCTCGACTCCTTCGACAAGGGCCAGGCGGTCTTCTCCGTCAACTCCCACTACAAGGGCACCGCCGAGACCAAGAACGCGGGCGTCACCCTCAAGTTCTTCCACGGCAACCAGACCACCCTGAAGAAGGCCCTCCTCGACGGCTCCGTCGACATCGCCTACCGCGGCCTGAGCGCCCGCGACATCGACGACATCGACAAGCAGGACGGCACCCAGGGCATCGACGTCGTCGAGGGCAGCAGCGCCGAGGTCCAGCACCTCGTCTTCAACATGAAGGACCCCGTCGCCGGAAAACTCGGCGTCCGCAAGGCCATGGCCTACCTCATCGACCGCGACGCCCTCATGCGCGACGTCTACAAGAACACCGCCACCCCGCTCTACTCGATCATCCCGGCGGGCATCGTGGGCCACAACACCGCCTTCTTCGACACCTACGGCGAGCGCCCCTCCAAGGCCAAGGCCGCCCGGGCCCTGCGCGCCGACGGCATCACCGGCAAGGTCACGCTCACCCTCTGGTCCACCCCGACCCGCTACGGCCCCGGCACCGACGCCGAACTCAAGGCCCTCGCCGCCCAGCTCAACGCCAGCGGCCTCTTCACCGCCGACGTGAAGTCCGTCGCCTTCGACCAGTACGAGAAGGACATAGCCGCCGGGAAGTACGGCGTCTACGTCAAGGGCTGGGTGCCCGACTACCCCGACGCCGACAACTTCACCGCACCCTTCTTCGGCAAGGGCAACGTCCTCGACAACCACTACGACAACAGCAGGATCACCCGCACCCTGATCCCCGCCACCGCCGCCCAGACCGACCGCACCTCCACCGACAGCTCCTTCGCCGAGCTGCAGGACATCGTCGCCGAACAGATCCCCGTCCTGCCCGTCTGGCAGGGCAAGCAGTACGCCGTCGTCCGCGACGGGGTCTACGGCCTCGAGTACTGCCTCGACGCCTCCACCGTCTTCCGGTTCTGGGAACTCAGCAAGAGCTGACACGCATCGGCCACGCCAAGGGCGCCCCTCCCTCCGGAAGGGCGCCCTTCGCCGTCGTACCGTACGCCGCCGCTACGGCTGCGCCCCCGGACGCACCAGCCCGCTCTCGTACGCGTACACCGCCGCCTGCACCCGGTCGCGCAGACCCAGCTTGGTCAGCACATGCCCCACATGCGTCTTCACCGTCGTCTCGCTGACGAACAGCTCCGCCGCGATCTCCGCGTTCGACAGCCCACGCGCCACCAGCTTCAGCACCTCGACCTCACGGTCCGTCAGCGTGTGCAGCGTGTCCCGCGCCGGCTCCTCGCCCGAGGGCAGATGCGTCGCGTACTTGTCCAGCAGACGGCGCGTGATGCTCGGCGCCAGCATCGCCTCGCCCGCCGCCACCACCCGGATCGCCTGCACCAGCTCGTTCGCCGGGGCGTCCTTCAGCAGGAAGCCGCTCGCCCCCGCCCGCAGCGCCTCCACCACATACTCGTCCAGATCGAACGTGGTCAGCACCAGCACCTTCGCCGGACCGTCCCGGCCGGGACCGGTGATCTGCCGGGTCGCCTCCACCCCGTCCATCCGGGGCATACGGATGTCCATCAGGACCACATCCGGCTGCAGTGCGCGCACCTGGTCGAGAGCCTGCAGACCGTCCCCGGCCTCACCGACGACCGCGATGTCCGGCTCGGCCTCCAGGATCATCCGGAAGCCCGTACGCAGCAGCGGCTGGTCGTCCACCAGCAGGACACGGATCGCCACGTGACAACTCCTTCGCTAGTCGGACCCCATTCTGCCCAACCCGTCCGCCTCGGACTCCGCCGCCCTCACCGGCAGCGGATACGGCGGGGGAGTCCCCCCGAACTCCGGGCAGCTCGCCCGGTGGTCGCACCAGCCGCACAGCTTCGTCGGCCGCGGCCGCCACTCACCCGTCTCCGTCGCCCGCGAGATCGACTCCCACAGCGACTGCAGCCGCCGCTCCATCCGCTCCAGATCCCCCGGCACCGGGTCGTACGTCAGCACGTCACCACTGCCCAGGTACACCAGCTGGAGCCGCCGCGGCACGACCCGCTTCAGCCGCCACACCACCAGCGCGTAGAACTTCATCTGGAACAGCGCGCCCTCGGCGTACTCCGGCCGGGGCGCCTTGCCCGTCTTGTAGTCGACGATCCGCACCTCGCCGGTCGGCGCCACGTCCACCCGGTCGATGATCCCGCGCAGCCGCAGCCCCGACTCCAGCTCCGCCTCCACGAACATCTCGCGCTCGGCGGGCTCAAGGCGTGTCGGGTCCTCCAGCGTGAACCAGCGCTCCACCAGCTGCTCGGCCTCACCCAGCCAGCGCGCCAGCCGCTCGCCCTCCGGATCGTCCGCGAACAGCTCACCGAGCTCCGGCCTGCTCTCCCGCAACCGGTCCCACTGCCCCGGCACCAGCGACTTCGCCCGAGGCGCCGTACGCTCCACCGCCGGGGCGTCGAAGAGCCGCTCCAGGACCGCGTGCACCAGCGTGCCCCGCGTCGCCGCCTCGCTCGGCTTCTCCGGCAGCCGGTCGATCACCCGGAACCGGTACAACAGCGGACACTGCATGAAGTCGCTCGCCCGCGACGGCGACAACGACGAGGGCGCCGCCGGAGCACGCCGCGCACCCGCACCGTCCCCGGGCCGCGCCGGTCCGGGCACCGCGACGGGCGCGGCGGCCGGCGCGGCGACGGGCACCGTCACGCACACCGGGTCCGCGCCTTCGGCCACGCCCGGCGCCGTCCCCGTGTCCTCACTGCTGCTGTCCATGACCACAGACCATAAGGCCCCCCACTGACAGTGACCCACTCCCGCCGGGCGTCACCCGCGCCCGGCCGGGGCAAACACAAGGGGTGCCGAGGGGTACGGCGCCACCCCGGCCGCATACCATCGACCCGAGACCCTTGTGCCCACAGGTGCGAGGACGCTTCGAACGAGGGGACACCGTGGACGTGAGCGGCGGAAACGGGCAGCCGCGGTCCGGCAGCGACGAGCCGGCCGGCCACCCCGAAGTCCCTGCGACCCCCAGCCCCGGCCCCGGCAGTCCGGACCCCGGCCGCGAGCCGGAGCACGACGCCCGCGGCACCGGCGACACGACCCCCGAACAGCCCCCGCAGGCGCCCCGGCCGGTCTCCGAGGACCACCCCGACGGCCCGACCCCCGGCGGCGACCCGGCCCACGACCACCGCTCCCTCGCCCACTCCGGCACCGGCCCCGGCAAGGGCGCACCGCCCCAGCCCCCCGCCGAACCCGGCGGCGGCATCCTCATGGGCCGCCCGTTCGGCGTACCCGTCTACGTCGCACCCAGCTGGTTCCTCGTCGCCGCCCTCATCACCTGGGTCTTCGGCGGCCAGCTCGACCAGGTCCTGCCCGAACTCGGCGCCGCCCGCTACCTCGTCTCCCTCTTCTTCGCCGTCGCCTTCTACGCCTCGGTCCTCGTCCACGAACTCGCCCACACCGTCGCCGCCCTCCGCTTCAAACTCCCGGTGCGCCGCATCCAGCTCCAGTTCTTCGGCGGCGTCTCCGAGATCGAGAAGGAGGCCGAGACCCCCGGACGCGAATTCGTCCTCGCCTTCGTCGGACCCCTGCTCTCCCTGATCCTCGCCGGGCTCTTCTACCTCGCCCTCAAGCCCGTCCAGCCCGGCACCGTCCCCGGCGTCCTGCTGGCCGGACTGATGATCTCCAACCTCATCGTCGCCATCTTCAACCTGCTCCCCGGCCTGCCCCTCGACGGCGGCCGGATGCTGCGCGCCGTCGTCTGGAAGATCACCGGCAAGCCCATGACCGGCACCGTCGCCGCCGCCTGGGTCGGCCGCGCCCTCGCCCTCAGCGTCCTGATCGGCCTGCCCCTGCTCAACCACTCCCGCTTCTTCGGCGGCGACGCCGACCTCGGCAGCATGGACACCATCACCGACGCCCTGCTCGCCGCCATCCTGGCCGCCATCATCTGGACCGGCGCCGGAAACAGCCTCCGCATGGCCCGGCTGCGCGAACACCTCCCCGAGCTGAGCGCCCGCACCCTCACCCGCCGCGCCGTCCCCGTCGAGACCGACACCCCCCTCTCCGAGGCCCTGCGCCGCGCCAACGCCGCCGGAGCCCGCGCCCTCGTCGTCGTCGACCCCGACGGCACCCCCCTCTCCCTCGTCCGCGAATCCGCCATCGTCGGCGTACCCGAACACCGCCGCCCCTGGGTCGCCGTCAGCGGCCTCGCCCAGGACATCACCGACGGCATGCGCGTCTCCGCCGAACTCTCCGGAGAAGAACTCCTCGACACCCTCCGCGCCGCCCCCGCCACCGAATACCTGGTCGTCGAGGAGACCGGCGAGATCTACGGCGTCCTGTCCGCGGCGGACGTGGAAAAGGCCTTCGTGAAGGCCATGGCCCGCCCCAGCTGAACCCGGTGTGTGGTCGGCACCCCCCGCTGCTGCCGGTAGGCTGGTCTTATGTCCGAACCGACCGGTGCCGCCCGCAGGCGCGGGCCCTTCAAGGTCGGGGACCAGGTTCAGCTGACCGACCCCAAGGGCCGTCACTACACGTTCACGCTCGAAGCCGGGAAGAACTTCCACACCCACAAGGGCTCCTTCCCGCACGACGAACTGATCGGCGCTCCCGAGGGCAGCGTTGTCCGCACCACCGGCAACGTCGCCTACCTCGCGCTGCGCCCCCTGCTCCCCGACTACGTCCTGTCCATGCCCCGCGGCGCCGCCGTGGTCTACCCCAAGGACGCGGGGCAGATCCTGGCCTTCGCCGACATCTTCCCCGGCGCACGCGTCGTGGAAGCGGGCGTCGGCTCCGGCTCGCTCAGCAGCTTCCTGCTGCGCGCCATCGGCGACCAGGGCATGCTGCACTCCTACGAGCGCCGCGAGGACTTCGCCGAGATCGCCAAGCAGAACGTCGAGCGCTACTTCGGCGGCGAACACCCCGCCTGGCAGCTCACCGTCGGCGACCTCCAGGACAACCTGTCCGACACGGACGTCGACCGCGTCATCCTCGACATGCTCGCCCCCTGGGAGTGCCTGGAGGCCGTCTCCAAGGCCCTCGTCCCCGGCGGCATCCTCTGCTGCTACGTGGCCACCACCACCCAGCTCGCCCGGACCGTCGAGTCCATCCGCGAGATCGGCTGCTTCAACGAGCCGACCGCCTGGGAGTCGATGATCCGCAACTGGCACATCGAGGGCCTCGCCGTCCGCCCGGACCACCGCATGATCGGCCACACCGGCTTCCTGCTCACCGCCCGCCGTCTCGCCGACGGCGTCGAGCCGCCCATGCGCCGTCGCCGCCCCGCCAAGGGCGCCTACGGCGAGGACTACTCCGGCCCCAACGCCGACGGCGGCTCCGGCCGCTGACCGGCCCCCACCCCGCACAACACGAAGGCGCCGTGGCCGAGTTGCCGGACCCCGTCCGGAACTCGGCCACGGCGCCTTCCGCGTGACCCCGCACCAGAAACCGCGCCCCCGCACCCACCACGCCCGCCACCACTGGAAACCGGCCCCCACCCCGCCGTTCCCCCCGCACAGTGACCTGTGGCACCATGCTGGCCACCCCCTCGGCACAGCCCTCACAGGAGACACTCCTAGTGCAGCAATCCGCCGTCCCGGAGCTCGCCCACGCCCACCCCCAGCCCATCCACTGGGCCGGCACCGCCACCGCGGTCGCCGGGGTGATCGCGCTGTGCTCCCTCGTGCAGCCCGGCCCGGCCACCGCCGCCCAGGCAACCCCCGCCACCGGCGCCCCCGCGCCCGCCCGCACCACCGCCGCGCCACCCGTCACCGAGGGCGTCGCCTTCCCGCTGCAGTGCGGCCCGGTCAAGGCCCTGGTCGCCAAGAAGGCCACCGGGGACCTCGACGGGGACGGCAACCCGGAGACCGTCGCCGTCGTCCACTGCGACTCCGCCATGGGCACCCCGCCCGACGGCCTCTACGTCCTGACCCGGAACCACGACGGCACCGGCTCCCGCGTCGTCGCCACCCTCGTCGACCCCAAGGACCGGCTCACCGTCACCGACCTCGCCGTGGGCGCGCGCACCGTGACCGCCACGCTGCTCGGATACTCCTCCGACGACGTGCCCAGCTGCTGCCCCGACGTGAAGACCCCCGCCCAGTGGCAGTGGAAGGGCAACGCCTTCATACGCTCCACGCCCACGGCGTCCCACAGCGTCTGACCGCCGCCCGCACGGCTTCCGACGTCCTCAACCGCTACCGCGCCCGTACGCGCATACACGCGCGCGCGTGCCGCCGGCTTCCACCGGCACGCACGCGCGCCACGAAACAACCGGGTCCGCCCGGACCCGCGCCCCCGGCTTAGTCCGCGTCGGGGCCGTACACCTCTACCTTGTCCGAAACGCGGCGTACATGGATGCACGCGCCCGGACACTCCTTCGCCGAGTCCACCACGTCCGTCAGCAATGGCAGCGGCACACCCGTGGTGGCTCCCGCCTCCTGGAGCAGCTCGTCGTCGGCGCTCTTCACATAGGCCAGCCCGTCGATGTCCAGCTCGAACACCTCCGGCGCGTACTGGACGCAGATGCCGTCGCCGGTACACAGGTCCTGGTCGATCCAGACCTCCAGCGCCTCGCCGCCCGGGGCCTCCTGCTGCACGGTCACCTCTCCTGCCGTCGGTTCGCCGGGCGACGGTCCGGGGGCGCGCCCCGGCCCGGTCGGTCCCGGCCGCTCATGAACACCCCGACCCTACCTCCCGCCTGCTTTTCGCTCCTGTGCGCCGGGGTGCGGGGGTTTCTCCCCGCGCACGGCAGGGCGCGGCAGGGACGGCGCGCGCGGTCGAACGCCACCGGGCACCGGCGAAATCAAGCCGCCCGGAAGCGGCCCCCCAAGCCCCCTCGTCTCACCCCGGCCACTCGGATCATTGCTCTGTGTGATCATCGTATGAACTCTCGTACTCCTGCCCAGGAACCGGCCGGACGACCCGCACCGGACAACTCCAGCCACTCCTGAAGGGTCTTGACCACACCCGGCACGGAACAAGCGGCTTCCGAATCACGTTGAGTGGGTATCCCCTCCGTGCGAGAGGGAGCGCACCGGGTGACCGACGACACACCTTGACAGTCTTTGTGATCTAGGGGTTTCAATCGACACCCACCCAGGTAGGGTCTGGAAGCGTCCAGCTCCCCTTGGAGGAGGTGAGGACCGTGGCAGCCCACGACGACGACATGAACCGCGGCATCCGCCCGGGACGAGGGTCCGACGACCCGTCCGGGCAGATCGCCTACCTTGAGCAGGAGATCGCCGTCCTGCGACGCAAGCTCGCCGACTCTCCGCGGCACACGAGGATTCTCGAGGAGCGGATCGTCGAGCTGCAGACCAATCTGGCCGGCGTCTCCGCGCAGAACGAACGCCTGGCCAACACGCTCCGTGAGGCCCGCGACCAGATCGTGGCCCTCAAGGAAGAGGTCGACCGGCTCGCCCAGCCCCCGGCAGGCTTCGGAGTTTTCCTCCAGGCCAACGAGGACGGCACCGCCGACATCTTCACCGGCGGCCGCAAGCTCCGCGTGAACGTGAGCCCCAGCGTCGAACTCGACGAACTCAGGCGCGGCCAGGAGCTGATGCTCAACGAAGCGCTCAACGTGGTCGAGGCCATGGAGTTCGAGAGCGTCGGCGACATCGTCACCCTCAAGGAGATCCTCGAGGACGGCGAACGCGCCCTGGTACTGGGCCACACCGACGAGGAACGAGTGGTCCGGCTCGCCGAACCCCTCCGGGGCATCACCATCCGGCCCGGTGACGCCCTCCTGCTCGAACCCCGTTCCGGCTATGTCTACGAGATCGTTCCCAAGAGCGAGGTCGAGGAACTCGTCCTCGAAGAGGTCCCCGACATCGGCTACGAGCAGATCGGCGGCCTCGGCGGCCAGATCGAGGCCATCCGCGACGCGGTCGAGCTGCCGTACCTCTACCCCGACCTGTTCAAGGAGCACGAACTCCGCCCGCCCAAGGGAGTCCTCCTCTACGGACCCCCCGGATGCGGCAAGACGCTCATCGCCAAGGCCGTCGCCAACTCGCTGGCCAAGAAGGTCGCCGAGGTCACCGGCCAGGCCGCCGGCAAGAGCTTCTTCCTCAACATCAAGGGCCCCGAACTCCTCAACAAGTACGTCGGCGAGACCGAGCGCCAGATCCGCCTCGTCTTCCAGCGAGCCCGGGAGAAGGCCAGCGAGGGCACCCCCGTCATCGTCTTCTTCGACGAGATGGAATCCCTCTTCCGCACCCGGGGATCGGGCGTCAGCTCGGACGTGGAGAACACCATCGTCCCCCAGCTGCTCGCCGAGATCGACGGCGTGGAGGGCCTGCAGAACGTGGTCGTCATCGGCGCCTCCAACCGCGAGGACATGATCGACCCCGCCATCCTGCGCCCCGGCCGCCTCGACGTGAAGATCAAGATCGAGCGCCCGGACGCCGAAGCCGCCAAGGACATCTTCGGCAAGTACCTCACCGAACGCCTCCCGCTGCACGCCGACGACCTCGGCGAGCACGGCGGCGACAAGACCACCACCGTCCAGAGCATGATCCAGACGGCGGTCGAGCAGATGTACGCCGAATCCGAGGAAAACCGCTTCCTGGAAGTCACCTACGCCAACGGCGACAAGGAAGTCCTCTACTTCAAGGACTTCAATTCCGGCGCCATGATCGAAAACATCGTGGGCCGCGCCAAGAAGATGGCCATCAAGGACTTCCTCGAAAAGACCCAGAAGGGCCTCCGCGTCTCCCACCTCCTCCAGGCCTGCGTGGACGAGTTCAAGGAGAACGAGGACCTGCCCAACACCACCAACCCGGACGACTGGGCCCGCATCTCCGGAAAGAAGGGCGAGCGGATCGTCTACATCCGCACCCTCATCACCGGAAAGCAGGGCGCGGACACCGGACGCTCCATCGACACGGTGGCGAACACCGGTCAGTACCTGTAAAAGGCCGGCCGGCTGCGGGTGCCCCCGGCGGGGCACCCGCAGCCGCCTGCTTTTCCGGACCGCCACCGCACCAGGCAAAGACGCAAATGATCTCCACACCAGCGCAAAGGCGTTCTAGGCTCTTTCCTACCGCCGAGTCGCGCAGTGCGGGGACGGGCACCGCACACGCACCGGAGCGCCAGCGGTACGCGAGCGGCGCCCACCACCGAGGGCGCCGCCGGGCAAGGAGGGCCGCATGACCGTACGGCGAGTAATGGGCATCGAGACGGAGTACGGCATCTCCGTCCCCGGCCACCCCAACGCCAATGCCATGCTCACCTCGTCCCAGATCGTCAACGCCTACGCGGCGGCGATGCACCGGGCCCGCCGGGCCCGCTGGGACTTCGAGGAGGAGAACCCGCTGCGCGACGCGCGCGGTTTCGACCTCGCACGGGAGGCCGCCGACTCCAGCCAGCTCACCGACGAGGACATCGGCCTCGCCAACGTCATCCTCACCAACGGCGCCCGCCTCTACGTCGACCACGCCCACCCCGAGTACAGCGCCCCCGAGGTCACCAACCCCCGCGACGCCGTCCTCTGGGACAAGGCGGGCGAACGCATCATGGCCGAGGCCGCCGAACGCGCCGCCGCACTGCCCGGCGCCCAGCCCATCCACCTCTACAAGAACAACACCGACAACAAGGGCGCCTCCTACGGCACGCACGAGAACTACCTGATGAAGCGGGAGACCGCCTTCTCGGACATCGTGCGCCACCTCACGCCCTTCTTCGTCTCCCGCCAGGTCTTCGCGGGCGCCGGACGCGTCGGCATCGGCCAGGACGGCCACGAACACGGCTTCCAGCTCAGCCAGCGCGCCGACTACTTCGAGGTCGAGGTCGGCCTGGAGACCACCCTCAAGCGCCCGATCATCAACACCCGCGACGAACCCCACGCGGACGCGGAGAAGTACCGCCGCCTGCACGTGATCATCGGCGACGCCAACCTCTCCGAGATCTCGACCTACCTCAAGCTCGGCACCACGGCACTGGTCCTCTCCATGATCGAGGACGGCTTCATCGCCGTGGACCTCGCTGTCGACCAGCCCGTACGCACCCTCCACCAGGTCTCGCACGACCCCTCGCTCAAGCGCCTCGTCACACTCCGCAGCGGACGCACGCTCACTGCGGTGCAGCTACAGATGGAGTACTTCGAGCTGTCGCGCAAGTACGTGGAGGAGCGCTACGGCGCCGACGCCGACGACCAGACCAAGGACGTCCTCGCCCGCTGGGAGGACACCCTCACCCGGCTCGAGAACGACCCGATGAGCCTGGCCGGCGAGCTGGACTGGGTCGCCAAGCGGGAGCTCATGGAGGGCTACCGCCGCCGCGACAACCTCGACTGGGACGCCGCCCGGCTGCACCTGGTCGACCTCCAGTACGCCGACGTACGCCCCGAGAAGGGCCTCTACAACCGGCTGGCGGCCCGGGGCCGGATGAAGCGCCTCCTGACCGAGGACGAGGTCGAGCGGGCGCGCACCAAGCCGCCGGAGGACACCCGGGCGTACTTCCGCGGCCGCTGCCTGGAGCAGTACGCGGACGACGTGGCCGCGGCCTCCTGGGACTCGGTCATCTTCGATCTCCCGGGCCGCGACTCGCTCCAGCGGGTGCCGACCCTGGAACCGCTTCGCGGAACGCGAAATCACGTCAAGGAGCTGCTGGACCGCTGCCGCACGGCGGACGAGCTGGTCAGGGTGCTCTCCGGCAATTGAAACCCCTGCGTGGGGCATTGATTGGGCTCCCTCCGCAGGGTGGAAAACCCGGCGCCAGGGAATCATCGATATGGCCCCCGTACGTTCCCTGAACTACGGGGCCGATGTCGGACCCGGCTTGTAGGGTCTGATCATCACCGAACGGCGAACTGAGCGGGGTGAGGGATATGGCGACCAAGGACACCGGCGGCGGCCAGCAGAAGGCCACACGCTCCACCGAAGAGGCCGAGGAGCAGACACAGGACGCACAGGGCTCCGAGGACCTCAAGGAGCGCCAGGAAAAGCTGAGCGACGACGTGGACTCGGTTCTGGACGAGATCGACGATGTCCTCGAGGAGAATGCTGAGGACTTCGTGCGAAGTTTCGTTCAGAAGGGTGGCCAGTAGGCCGGTTCTGCCTTCGAATCGAAGGTGCGGGGGTGTGAGTGAAAGAGTTGAAGGCGAAGCGCTGCTCGCGGTGCAAGGAGACCAAGCCGCGGGCGGCGTTCGCCAGCAACAAGTCAGCTCGTGACGGTTTGCAGGCCTACTGCCGGGAGTGCTGGGCGGCTTACCACCAAGCTCGCCAACTGGCGAAAGGGAAGAACGTGAGGCCGCGGGTGGAAACGCCCGAGGGATACAAGTTCTGTCGGAGCTGCAATACGGTCAAGCCGTGGAGCGAGTGGCATCGCAATGCATCGGCCTCCGATGGTCTGTCAACGAGCTGTAAGGCATGTCGGGCGGCCAAAGGCCGCGCTCATCACCTGAAGCGTAATTACGGCCTGACCGAAGCCGAACGAGACGCCATGATCGCCGCACAGCGCGGTCTCTGCGTGATCTGTCTGAACGCCCCCGCCGCACATGTGGATCACTGCCACAAGACGGGTAGGGTCCGTGGCGTACTGTGCTTCAACTGCAATTCGGCCATTGGCAAGCTGGGGGACGACCCCGGGGCCGTACGCCGGGCCGCCGCCTATCTGGAAGGAATCTCGTGGAAGCCAATACTCGTGGCACCGGGCGTCTACCAGCTGCCTTCCTGACGCCGGGGTCCTCCTCGTTCATGGACTTTCTCTCGGACCACCAGCCCGAGATGCTGCCCGGCAAGCGGACGCTGCCGCCCACGCAGGGTGTGATCGAGGCCCCGCACGGCACGACCATCGTGGCCGTCACGTTCCCCGGGGGCGTCGTGCTCGCCGGTGACCGGCGGGCCACCATGGGCAATGTCATCGCGCAGCGGGACATCGAGAAGGTGTTCCCGGCGGACGAGTACTCGGCCGTCGGTATCGCCGGCACCGCCGGTCTCGCCGTGGAGATGGTGAAGCTCTTCCAGCTGGAGCTGGAGCACTTCGAGAAGGTCGAGGGCGCCCAGCTGTCCCTGGAGGGCAAGGCGAACCGGCTGTCGACCATGATCCGTTCCAACCTCGGCATGGCCATGCAGGGCCTGGCCGTGGTCCCCCTGTTCGCGGGGTACGACGTGGACCGCGACAAGGGCCGCATCTTCTCCTACGACGTCACCGGCGGCCGCTCCGAGGAGCACAATTTCGCGTCGACGGGCTCCGGCTCGGTCTTCGCGCGGGGTGCGATGAAGAAGCTGTTCCGGGACGACCTGACCGAGGAGCAGGCCACCACCCTCGTCGTACAGGCGCTGTACGACGCGGCCGACGACGACTCGGCGACCGGTGGTCCCGACGTCGCGCGCCGGATCTATCCGATCATCACCGTGATCACCGAGGACGGCTTCCGCAGGCTGACCGAGGACGAGGCGTCCGAGATCTCGCGTGCGGTGCTCCAGCGGCGTCTGGAGGAGCCGGACGGTCCGCGGGCCGCGCTGCTCTGAGCGCGGGCCGGACTTCCCGGCCGGACTTCTCAAGCCGAGGTGATTCAGTGACCATGACAGAAAGGGACGGATAACCGGTGTCGACGCCGTTCTATGTCTCACCCCAGCAGGCCATGGCGGACCGCGCGGAGTACGCCCGCAAGGGCATCGCGCGCGGTCGCAGTCTGGTGGTCATGCAGTACGCCGACGGCATCGTGTTCGTCGGTGAGAACCCGTCCCGTGCGCTGCACAAGTTCAGCGAGATCTACGACCGGATCGGTTTCGCGGCCGCCGGCAAGTACAACGAGTACGAGAACCTGCGCATCGGCGGTGTGCGCTACGCGGACCTGCGTGGTTACACCTACGACCGTGACGACGTGACCGCGCGCGGTCTGGCGAACGTGTACGCGCAGACGCTGGGCACGATCTTCTCCTCGGCGGCCGAGAAGCCGTACGAGGTGGAGCTGGTGGTGGCGGAGGTCGGTGAGACTCCGGACGGCGACCAGATCTACCGGCTGCCGCACGACGGTTCCATCGTGGACGAGCACGGTTCGGTCGCGGTGGGCGGCAACGCGGAGCAGATCAGCACGTTCCTGGACCAGCGGCACCGGGACGGGATGACGCTGGCGGAGGCGCTGAAGCTGGCCGTGCAGGCGCTGTCGCGGGACACCAACGGCAGTGAGCGGGAGATTCCGGCGGAGCGCCTGGAGGTGGCGGTGCTGGACCGTACGCGCCCGCAGAAGCGGAAGTTCAAGCGGATCGTGGGCCGTCAGCTGGACCGTCTGCTGGAGGCGGACGGTGCGGCGACGGAGGCGGAGAGTTCCGTGGAGGGGGGCTCCGAGGAGGAGTGATCCTTCCGGGACCCTGGTGAAGCCCCGGCCGGTTCTCCGGCCGGGGCTTCCGTGTGTCCGGGCACCGTGGCCCCTTGGACGCGCTTAGACGGCCCTGGCCGGGCCTGTGGAGCCCCGTACGACGAGTTGGACGGGGATGTCCCCGTTCGTGGGTGCGCGGCCGTCCAGGACGGCCAGGAGGGCTTCCATGCCGCGTTCGCCGAAGAGTTCGGCGTCGAGGCGGACGGTGGTGAGTTCGGGGTCGATGGCGGTGGCGAGGGCGAGGTCGTCGAGGCCGGTGACGGAGATGTCGTCGGGGACGCGCAGTCCGAGACGGCGCAGGGCCTTGTAGGCGCCGGCGGCGAGTTTGTCGTCGTCGCAGACGACGGCGGTGGGGCGGGGTCCTGGTGTGGTGAGGGCGGCTTCGGTGGCGGCGCGGGCGTCTTCGATGGTGATGGGGGCGGTGGTGGTGCGCAGCCGGGTGCCGGGTGTGGCGGCGAGGCGGTCGGCGAGTTCCTGGGCGCGGGCGCGGAAGGTCCAGGAGGGGATGTCGGCGGCGAGGTGGAGGAGGTGTCGGTGGCCGAGGCCGAGGAGGTGGTCGGCGACCTGGCGGACGCCGTCGGCGATGTCGAGGTTGACGGTGGCGGCGCCGAGGCTGCCGTGGGGGTCGCTGTCGAGCATGACGAGGGGGAGTTGGTCGCCGCGGATGGCGGTGAGGGCGTCGGCGGCCATGGAGGAGGCGATGACGCCGTCGAGGGCGGCTTCGGCGGAGGCGAAGGGGTCGCGGGCCGGGCCGACGCCTTCGGGGGAGGGGTAGAGGACGACGCCGAAGCCGTGGCGGGCGGCGACGCGGGCGGCGCCGGTGTAGACGCCGGCGAAGAACTCGGTGGTGAGGGCGGGGACGACGAGGAGGACGGTGCGGGTGCTGCCGAGGCGGAGGTTGCGGGCGGCGAGGTTGGGTCGGTAGCCGAGGGTGCGGGCGGCTTCGCGGACGCGTTCGGCGGTGGTCTCGGAGACGCGGCCGCGCCATTTGTCGCCGAGTACGAGGGAGACGGCGGCCTGGGAGACTCCGGCGGCCGTGGCCACGTCACGGCTGGTCGGGCGCGTGCTGCTGCTGCGTGCCACCGTGGGCCTGCTCCTTCGTGTGGACGGGTGAACAGCGCACATGGTACGTATGAATGCGTTAGTTATACGTAACACTTCGGAGGCGTCGAGGCGGCCCGGAGGGGCTTGGGCGAAGGGCTGCACATGGCGACGGGGTATCTGGAGATCCTGCGGGCGAAACACGCGGTGAGGCTGCTCACGGGCACTCTGGTGGGGCGGCTGCCCAACGCGGTGGCGTCGATCGCGCTGTTGCTGTTCGTGCGGGCCGAGGGGGGTTCGTACAGCCTGGCTGGGGCGCTGGCGGCGGTGTACGGCGTGGCGAACGCGGTGGGGCAGCCGCTGCTGGGCCGCCTGGTGGACCTCTACGGGCAGCCCCGGGTGCAGCTTCCGGCGTCGGTGCTGTCGGCGCTGGCGATGTCGGGGTTCGCCTTCGTGGGCATCGGTTCGCTGCCGGCGTACGTCCTGGTGGCGGCGTCGGGGCTGTTCACGCCGCCGCTGGAGGGCGGGCTGCGGGCGTTGTGGCCGTCGGTGCTGCGCCGGGAGGACCAGGTGCACACGGCGTACGCGCTGGACGCGGTGGCGCAGGAGGTGATGTTCACGGTGGGCCCGCTGCTGGTGACGCTGTGCGTGTCGCTGTGGTCGGAGCGGGCGGCGCTGCTGGTGCTGAACGCGCTGGGGATGCTCGGGGCGTTGTCGGTGGTGGTCTCGCGGCCGTCGCGGGAGTGGCGTTCGGAGCCGAGGGAGGCGCACTGGCTGGGTGCGCTGCGTTCGCCGGGGCTGCTGGCGCTGCTCGCCGCGTTCCTGTTCGTGGGCATCGCGATGGGGTCGATCGCGGTGGCGGCGGTGTCGTACGCGGACGGTCACGGTGGTGACGCGGTGTACGGCTGGATGATGGCGGCGGTGGGCCTGGGTGCGCTGGCCGGTGGGACGGTGTACGGGGCGCGGCGGTGGGCCGGGGCGCCGGAGCGGCGGCTGCGGGTGCTGGTGGCGCTTCTGGCGGTGTGTTACGTGCCGCTGACGCTGATGCCGGGTCCGGTGTCCATGGTGTTGCTGTCGGTGCTGGCGGGGGTGTTCCTGGCGCCGTGCATCGCGTGTGCGTTCGTGATCGTGGACCGGCATGCTCCGGCGGGGACGGTCACGGAGGCGTTCTCGTGGCTGGTGACGACGTTCGTGGTGGGTGCGTCGGTGGGTACGGGCCTTGCGGGTCCGGTCGTGGAGGCGGGCGGGGCGCTGTGGGGTTTCGCGCTGCCGGGTATGGCGGGGGCGGTGTCGTTGCTGGTCCTGCTGGCCACGGGGCGGGTGCTGACGGCCCCGGTGGTGGGCGGGGTCGTGGTGGTGTCCTCGGAAAATGATCCGAATCGTGCTGCCCAACCCCGTTTCAGTTCAGGTGATCGGGCGTAATGTTCATGCATGGACCGCCGCATTTTCGGGCTGGAGAACGAGTACGGCGTCACGTGCACGTTCAGGGGACAGCGGCGTCTGTCTCCTGACGAGGTGGCGCGGTACCTCTTCCGCCGTGTCGTGTCATGGGGTCGCAGCAGCAATGTCTTTCTGCGAAACGGCGCCCGGCTGTATCTCGACGTGGGCTCACATCCGGAATACGCGACACCCGAGTGTGACAATGTGACCGAACTGGTCACTCACGACAAGGCCGGCGAGCGCATTCTCGAAGGACTCCTGGTGGACGCGGAACGACGCCTGCACGAGGAGGGAATCGCGGGCGACGTCTACCTTTTCAAGAACAACACCGACTCGGCGGGCAATTCGTACGGGTGCCACGAGAACTATCTGGTGGCCCGGCACGGGGAGTTCTCCCGCCTCGCGGACATTCTCATCCCGTTCCTGGTGACGAGGCAGTTGCTGTGCGGCGCGGGCAAGGTGCTCCAGACGCCGCGGGGCGCGGTGTACTGCGTCAGTCAGCGGGCGGAGCACATCTGGGAGGGCGTGTCGTCGGCGACGACGCGTTCGCGGCCCATCATCAACACCCGCGACGAGCCGCACGCGGACGCCGAGCGCTACCGGCGGCTGCATGTCATCGTGGGCGACTCGAACATGTCCGAGACGACCATGCTGCTGAAGGTGGGCGCGACGGACCTGGTGCTGCGCATGATCGAGGCGGGCACCGTGATGCGGGACCTCACCCTGGAGAACCCGATCCGGGCGATCCGCGAGGTGAGCCACGACATCACCGGGCGCCGCAAGGTGCGCCTGGCCAGCGGCCGGGAGGCCTCCGCGCTGGAGGTCCAGCGGGAGTACTTCGACAAGGCGGTCGACTTCTGCGACCGCCGGGGCATCCGCACGGGCACGGTGGCGCAGGTGCTGGAGCTGTGGGGCCGCACGCTGGACGCGATCGAGACTGAGGAGTTGGACCGGATCGGTACCGAGATCGACTGGGTGATGAAGTACAAGCTCATCGAGCGGTACCGCGAGAAGCACAACATGACGATGTCGCATCCGCGGGTCGCGCAGATAGACCTCGCGTATCACGACATCCACCGTCGTCGTGGGCTGTACTACCTGCTGGAGAGGAAGGGGCAGGCGACGCGGATCTGCAACGACCTGAAGATCTTCGAGGGCAAGTCGGTGCCGCCGCAGACGACTCGGGCGCGCCTTCGTGGTGACTTCATCCGGCGGGCGCAGGAGCAGCGCCGGGACTTCACGGTGGACTGGGTGCATCTGAAGCTCAACGACCAGGCGCAGCGCACCGTGTTGTGCAAGGACCCGTTCCGTTCGGTGGACGACCGGGTGGAGAAGCTGATCGCGGGAATGTAGTCCGGTCCGCGTGAAGGGTGGTTTTTCCGCGGGCGTCTGACGGATCGCCACACGGGCGCCGTACGTTTACCGTACGGCGCCCTTCTCACGCCGTAGAGTTGCGCGCACGCCAATCCGCAAGATCGACCGATTACGAGGCAACTCCGTGCGCCGACGTTCACTGCTCCTCGCCGCCGCCGTTCCCGCAGGACTGGTCACGCTCGCCGGGTGTGGCGACGGGGATTCGAAGTCCAGCAAGGCGAGCGCTTCTCCGTCTCCGGCGGTGTCGTCCGCGCCACCGCCGAAGATCGTGGACGGTCCGCTGCCGGCGATCACGGCGGGCAAGGAGTTCGGCCAGAAGCCGACGGTGGCGAAGGGCGAGGGGGAGCCGTCGAAGAACCTGGCGGTGCGCACGGTTATCGCGGGCAACGGCCGTACGGTCGCGGAGAACGACTTCGTGCAGGCGAACTACCTGGGCCAGATCTGGAGCTCGGGCAAGGTCTTCGACAACTCCTACGACCGGCAGCCGCTGGTGATCCAGCTCGCGCAGGGCAGCATCATCGACGGCTGGCGGTACGCGCTGACGGGCAAGAAGACCGGCAGCCGGGTGGAGATCGCGGTGCCGCCGACCTGGGGGTACGGCGAGTCGGGCAACTCGCAGGCGGGCATCAAGGGCACCGACACGCTGGTGTTCGTCATCGACGTGATCGACTCCTTCAACTCCAAGAGCTCGGCGAAGGGCAGGAGCGTCCCGCAGAACGACGCGGCGCTGCCGAAGGTCGGCACCAACACCGACGGTGCCGCGCCGAAGGTGACCGTCCCGAAGTCGGCGCCGCCCAAGAAGCTGGTGTCGAACTACGTGCTGGAGGGCGACGGGCAGCCGGTCAAGAAGGACCAGACGGTGCTGTGCCAGTTCCAGGGGCTGGTGTGGGACAGCGGCAAGGTGTTCCAGCAGACGTACGGCACCGGGCGGCTGAGCCAGTTCTCCGTGGAGCAGATGGAGCAGGTCGTCAAGGGGCTGGCGCAGGGGATCGCGGGCAAGAAGGTCGGCAGCCGTGTGCTCGTCGTGGTCCCGCCGGACCTCGCCTACGGGGACAACCCGCCCGGTGGCGGCGACATCAAGAAGGGTTCCACGCTGGTCTTCACGGTGGACATCCTCGCCGCGATGTAGGGGGTGCCCCTTGCCCCGCGAGGGGCGGTGGAGCCGGGGGAAATGAAAGACTGTCCGTGTTACGTGTCGTACACAAGCAGGAGCTTTTGACGTGAACATCGACAAGCCGGAGATCGACTTCCCGGGCGGCGAGCCGCCGGTGGACCTCGAGATCAAGGAGATCTGGGAGGGCGACGGCGAGGTCGCCCAGGCGGGCGACTTCGTCAAGGTCCACTACGTGGGTGTCGCGTTCTCCACCGGCGAGGAGTTCGACGCCTCCTGGAACCGCGGTACGCCGCTGGAGTTCCAGCTCGGTGTCGGCCAGGTCATCCAGGGCTGGGACAAGGGCGTGCAGGGCATGAAGGTCGGCGGCCGCCGTCAGCTGACCATCCCGGCGAACCTCGCCTACGGCGACCGTGGCGCGGGTCGCGCGATCGCCCCGGGCGAGACGCTGATCTTCGTCTGCGACCTGGTGGGCGTGGGCAAGCGCTGACCCGGTGACCGACCGGATCTGATCGAAGAAGGGCCCGTACCTGGCGTACGGGCCCTTCTTTTATGACCTGTGCTGTCCGTAATGGCCCTTCTTCTTTGTTCTGGCTTTTGCCGCGCCACCGCGGAGCGGTACGGTCGACGATCGGAAGCACCAGAGGGAGGCGAAGGGCGTCGATGGCCATTGCCAAGGCCGAGCGGCTGATGAACCTAGCGCTGTGTCTGCTCGGCACACGGCGACCGCTCAGCAAGCGCGAGCTGCGCGAGTCCATCGAGGCGTACCTGGAAGCGGGCTCGGACGACGCCTTCAACCGCATGTTCGAGCGGGACAAGGACGATCTGCGCGAACTGGGTCTCGTCATCGAGACCGTCGAGAACATCGAGGGCGAGGTCGGCTATCTCGCCCGCGGCGACAGCAACCGGCTGCCGCCCATCACCCTGGACGCCGAGGAGGCCGCCGCCCTCGGGCTCGCCGCCAAGGTCTGGCAGCAGGCCCGCCTCGCCGGTGCCGCCAGCGGCGCCCTGCAGAAGCTGCGCGCGGCCGGACTCCCCGAGGACGTGGACCCCTACGGCGCGCACGGCGCCCTGGAGCCGCGCATCCCGGTGCACGAGGCCGCCTTCGAGCCGCTGATGCTGGCCTGCCGCGACCGCCGCCCGGTGCTCTTCGACTACCGCAAGGCCTCCGCCGCCCACCCCGAGCCCCGGCACGTCGAGCCGTGGGCGCTGGAGTGCTGGCGCGGCCACTGGTACCTCGCGGGCTACGACCGCGACCGGGGCGCCGAGCGCGTCTTCAGGCTCTCCCGGATCACCGGCAAGGTCCGCGCGCGCGGCACCGGCTTCACCGCGCCGGTGCCCGACGTCGTCACCGTGCGCGAGACCGTCGCCGGGTGGGCGGGCGAGAGCGCCGACCGCTCGGCGCTGATCCGGCTGCGCTCCGGCGCCGGGTACCCGCTGCGGGCGAAGGCCGCCAAGGTCCGCGACCTCGGCGACGGCTGGGACGAGCTGGAGATTCCGTACGGGCACGGCCTCGACGCCTGGCTGGTGGAGTTCGGGCCCGACGTCGTCGTGCTGGAACCGGCCGAGCTGCGCGCGGACGTGGTGGACCGGCTGCGTGCCGTGGCCAAGGGCTGATGGGGGAGCTGAGCACAACCATGGCAGGAAAAGCGGTCAGGCCCGCCAACGCCATCGACCAGACACGGCGGATGCTGTCCCTGGTGACCTATCTGCGCGAGCGCCCCGGCGCCCGGATCGCGGACGTGGCGCGCGCCTTCGGCATCACCGAGGACGAACTGGTCTCCGACCTCGACGTGCTGCCCATGTGCGGCACCAGCTTCCGGGGCGGCGACCTCCTCGACATCGACACCGACGGCGAGCGCATCTGGTGGCACAACCCCGCCGCCCTCGGCGCGGACGCCGCCGAGCCGCTCCGGCTGGCCGCCGACGAGGCGACCGCGCTGCTGGTCGCCGCCCGCGCGGTGGCCACGCTGCCCGGACTGCGCGAGAGCGACCGCCAGGCACTGCTGCGCGCCACCGCCAAGGTGGAGACCGCCGCGGGCGAGGCCGCCGGGGCCAGCTCACGGCTCTCGGTGACCTTCGAGTCCGAGGGCGGTGTCTTCGCCGACGTGGACCGGGCCATCTCCGAGCGCCGCAGGCTGTGGATCCGCTACTACTCCCCGGCCCGCGACGAGCTGACCGAGCGCGAGATCGACCCGATCCGGCTGGTCAGCGTCGGCCACACCTACGTCGAGGCATGGTGCCGCCGCTCGGAGGCGCGCCGCACCTTCCGCCTGGACCGGGTGGCCGAGATCCGCATCCTGGACGAGCCGTCCGCGCCGCCCGAGATAGCACCCCGCGACCTCTCCGAGGCGCTGGTGCAGCCGGCCGCCGAGGACCCCGAGGTCGTGATCGAGGTCGGCCCGGGCGGCCGCTGGGTCGCCGAGTACTACCCGCACGACAGCGCCGACGAGCTTCCCGACGGCGGGCTGCGCATCACCCTGCGCACCCCCGACCCGGCTTCCCTGCGGCGCCTCGCGCTGCGGCTCGGCCGTGACGGCCGGATCGTCTCGCCGCCCGAACTGGCCGACAGCGCCCGCCGGGCGGCCCGCGAGGCACTGGCGGCGTACGAGTCGTACGACGCCCACGACAGCGCCGACGGCGGGTCGGAGGGGGTGTCCGGCGGCGCGGACGGGACGCACGACCGGGGGGAGCGCGGGCTGTGAGCGAGGTTTCGGTGTCCGAGGCCCGGACAGCGGGCGGTGGCCGGGGGACGGGGGTCCGGGGGATGACGGTCGCCGCCGCCTTCGCCGGGATGCGGCGCGTGGTGCCGGTGGTGTTCAAGGCGGGCTGCCCGGACTGCCGGGGCCGCTTCGAACTCGCCGCGAGCGCGCTGCGCCTGGCCGTCGGAGCCTCCAGCCGCACCACCTTCTACGCCTTCACCTGCCCCGGCTGCGGCGCGGCCGTCCGTAAACCGGCCGGGGAACGGATCGTGGAGCTGCTGACCGGCGGCGGGGTGAGCACGCTGCGGCTGCACTCCACCGCGTAGCCCCATGGCCGTAGGAGCGCGTGGGCCGACGGCCGCACTCCACCCGTGACCGGCCGACCGTTCGGAACCGTCTAGGCTCAACGGCATGTTCTGGCCGATGTTCGCGGTAGCCGTGGGTTTCCTGGGTCTTCTCGTCCTGGGGGTGCTCGCCGTCCGGGTGTTCCTGGCGGCGCGCGGCCTCGGGGAGCAGGTCGCGCGGTCGGCCGAGCGCATCGGCCGGGCGGCGGAGGACCTGGAGCGGGCCGCGGTCAGCGCGGCACGGGCCGCCGACACGCTGTGACGTCCGCCATCCCGGGCCCCCGAACCCCCGGCCGCACCAAGGGCGGGGCGCCCCTCCTCCTGTCGGACGACCGGGGCGGGCAGGTACGCTGCTTCTCGCGGTGCGCGGAACGAGGCTCGCATCGCGGACCGGGACGATGCGCGGGGATCGCTTCGCGTTCACCTCTGAGCGTTACGATCGCCACGACCACGATCGCTCGGACGCCTGCCCGACTGTTCGGACGGCACCCCATCCAGCCGCCTCGGTGAGAAGGTAAAGACTTATGTTCGGAAGGCTCGGAGCCCCCGAGATCATTCTCCTCCTCGTCGTCATCATCCTGCTGTTCGGCGCGAAGAAGCTTCCGGACATGGCCCGCTCGCTCGGCAAGTCCGCGCGCATCCTCAAGAGCGAGGCCAAGGCCATGAAGGAGGAGGGCGGCAGCACTCAGGCCACCTCGCCGGCCACCGGCGAGCAGCCCCCCGCGCAGCGCACCATCCAGGCCGCCCCGGGCGACGTGAACAGCTCGCGCCCGGTCAACGAGCCGACGGACACCACCAAGCGCTGACCCGCGGCCGGACCCCCGGCCTGCCGCACGAGATGAGGACGTGGGTTGCTCAAGTCTGCCCGCAAGCAGGAGAAGGACCCCGAGGGGCGGATGCCCCTGGCGGACCACCTGCGTGAGCTGCGCAACCGGCTTGCGAAGGCGCTGCTGGCCGTCACGCTGGTGACGTGTGCCGCCGCCTTCTACTACAACGACATCATCGATGTCGTCACCAGGCCGATCATGGACTCGGTCGGCTGCACCAAGTCCTTCGCGGAACTGGCGAAGGCGCAGGACGGCCACACCTGCGCGCGGATCACGGTCAACGGCCTGCTCGGACCGTTCACGCTGGCGCTGAAGGTCTCCCTCATGGCCGGTGTCGTGGCCGCCTCCCCGGTGTGGCTGTACCAGCTGTGGGCGTTCATCGCCCCGGGTCTGCACCGGCACGAGAAGAAGTACGCGCTCGGCTTCGTCGCCACCGGCGCCCCGCTGTTCTTCGCCGGTGCCTACTTCGCCTACAAGGTGCTGCCCACCTCGGCGAAGGTCCTGATCGGGTTCACCCCGGACAACGCCGACAACCTGCTGCCGCTGGACGATCTCCTCGACATCGTCATGCGCATGGTGCTCGTCTTCGGCCTCTCCTTCGAGCTGCCGCTCCTGCTGGTCATGCTCAACCTGACCGGCGTGCTCACCGGCAAGCGGATGCTCGGCTGGTGGCGCGGCATGATCCTCGGCATCACCGTCTTCGCGGCCGTCGCCACCCCCAGCACCGACCCGCTGACCATGCTGGCGCTCGCCGCGCCGATCTGGGTGCTGTACTTCGGCGCGGTCGTCCTCTCGCTGCTCAACGACCGGCGCAAGGCCCGCCGCCTGGCCGCGGGCCCCGCCGACGACGAGGCCTCCGAGCTGGACCTCACCCCCGAGGCCATCGGAGCCGTCGAGCCCGTCCCCGCCAGCCGCACCCTGCCCGAGCAGGCGACCGGCGAGCGGTCGAGCGACTACGACGACGTGACCTGAGCGCCGCCGCACCGCCACCGGATGCCCCCTCCCACCTGGGACGGGGGCATCCGTCGTACCGCCACCTCCCCAGCTCCGCCCGGCCTCGGCGGATCCGCATGGATCACCCGACTTCCGGATAATGATCGTCCTGTTGTCGGTGTGGCCCGGTACGCTCGAAAGCACGATGACAGAGGACCTCTCACCGGCCGAGCGGTACGCGGCGTCCCGAGTAAGGGCAGCCGAGCAGGCCACCGCGCTCGCGGGCTTCCGCGAGATGTACGACTTCGGTCTCGACGACTTCCAGGTGGAAGCCTGTTCCGCGCTGGAGGGCGGCAAGGGCGTGCTGGTGGCCGCCCCCACCGGCTCCGGCAAGACGATCGTGGGCGAGTTCGCCGTCCACCTCGCCCTGGAACAGGGCAAGAAGTGCTTCTACACGACACCCATCAAGGCGCTGTCGAACCAGAAGTACGCCGACCTGTGCCGCCGCTACGGCGCGGACAAGGTCGGCCTCCTCACCGGTGACAACAGCGTCAACTCCGACGCCCCGATCGTCGTCATGACGACCGAGGTCCTGCGGAACATGCTGTACGCGGGCTCCCAGACCCTGCTCGGCCTCGGCTACGTGGTCATGGACGAGGTGCACTACCTCTCCGACCGCTTCCGGGGCGCCGTCTGGGAAGAGGTGATCATCCACCTGCCCGAGTCGGTCACGCTGGTCTCGCTGTCGGCCACCGTGTCCAACGCCGAGGAGTTCGGCGACTGGCTGGACACCGTGCGCGGCGACACCGAGGTGATCGTCTCCGAGCACCGGCCCGTGCCGCTGTTCCAGCACGTGCTCGCCGGGCGGCGGATGTACGACCTGTTCGAGGAGGGCGAGGGCCACAAGAAGGCCGTCAACCCCGACCTCGCCCGGCTCGCCCGCATGGAGGCCACCCGCCCCTCGTACCAGGACCGCAGGCGCGGCCGGGCCATGCGCGAGGCGGACCGGGAGCGCGAGCGCAGGCAGCGCTCGCGGGTGTGGACGCCGAGCCGGCCCGAGGTCATCGAGCGTCTCGACGCCGAGGGTCTGCTGCCCGCCATCACCTTCATCTTCAGCCGCGCGGCCTGCGAGGCCGCCGTCCAGCAGTGCCTGTACGCAGGACTCAGGCTCAACGACGAGGAGGAGCGGGAACAGGTCCGCGCCCTGGTCGAGGAGCGCACCGCGAACATCCCGCAGGAGGACCTGCACGTCCTCGGCTACTACGAGTGGCTGGAGGGCCTGGAGCGGGGCATCGCCGCCCACCACGCGGGCATGCTGCCGACCTTCAAGGAGGTCGTGGAGGAGCTGTTCGTGCGCGGCCTGGTCAAGGCCGTCTTCGCCACCGAGACCCTGGCGCTCGGCATCAACATGCCCGCCCGCTCGGTCGTGCTGGAGAAGCTCGTCAAGTGGAACGGCGAACAGCACGCCGACATCACCCCCGGCGAGTACACCCAGCTCACCGGCCGTGCGGGACGGCGCGGGATCGACGTCGAGGGCCACGCCGTGGTGCTGTGGCAGCGGGGGATGAGCCCCGAGCACCTGGCCGGGCTCGCGGGCACCCGCACCTATCCGCTGCGCTCCAGCTTCAAGCCGTCGTACAACATGGCGGTCAACCTGGTCGAGCAGTTCGGGCGGCACCGCTCGCGCGAGCTCCTGGAGACGTCGTTCGCGCAGTTCCAGGCCGACAAGTCGGTCGTCGGGATCTCCCGGCAGGTGCAGCGCAACGAGGAGGGTCTGGAGGGCTACAAGGAGTCCATGACCTGCCACCTCGGCGACTTCGACGAGTACGCGCGCCTGCGCCGCGAGCTGAAGGACCGGGAGACCGAGCTGGCCCGGCAGGGCGCCAACCAGCGGCGCGCCGAGGCCACCGTCGCGCTGGAGAAGCTCAAGCCGGGCGACATCATCCACGTGCCTTCCGGCAAGTACGCGGGCCTCGCCCTGGTCCTCGACCCCGGCCTGCCCGCCGGACGGACCGGCGGCCATCGCGGCTTCGACCACCACGACGGGCCCCGTCCGCTGGTGCTCACCGCCGAACGGCAGGTCAAGCGGCTGGCGTCCATCGACTTCCCGGTCCCGGTGGAGGCGATGGACCGGATGCGCATCCCGAAGACCTTCAACGCCCGCTCCCCGCAGTCCCGTCGGGACCTCGCCTCCGCGCTGCGCGCCAAGGCCGGGCACATCCCGCCGGAGCGGGCCCGCAAGAAGCGCGCGCAGGCCGCCGACGACCGGGAGATCGCCCGACTGCGCACCGAGATCCGCGCGCACCCCTGCCACGGTTGCGACGACCGCGAGGACCACGCCCGCTGGGCCGAGCGCTACCACCGGCTGCAGCGCGACACCTCGCAGCTGGAGCGGCGCATCGAGGGCCGCACCAACACCATCGCGCGGACCTTCGACCGGATCGTGGCGCTGCTGACCGAGCTGGACTATCTGCGCGGCGACGAGGTCACCGAGCACGGGCGCCGACTCGCCCGGCTCTACGGCGAACTCGACCTGCTCGCCAGCGAATGTCTGCGCGAGGGCGTCTGGGAGGGGCTCAGCCCGGCCGAACTCGCCGCGTGCGTCTCGGCGTTGGTGTACGAGGCGCGGATGTCCGACGACGCGATGGCGCCCAAGCTGCCCGCGGGCAAGGCGAAGACCGCGCTCGGCGAGATGGTGCGGATCTGGGGGCGCCTCGACGCGCTCGAAGAGGACTTCCGGATCAGCCAGACCGAGGGTGTGGGACAGCGGGAGCCGGACCTCGGGTTCGCGTGGGTCGCCCATCAGTGGGCCTCGGGGAAGGGGCTGGACGAGGTGCTGCGTGAGGCGGAGATGCCGGCGGGGGACTTCGTGCGGTGGACGAAGCAGGTGATTGACGTTCTGGGTCAGATCTCGGCAGCGGCTCCTCCTTCGGAGGGATCGACGG
Organism: Streptomyces sp. NPDC026659; assembly: GCF_040638245.1. NCBI lineage: Bacteria > Bacillati > Actinomycetota > Actinomycetes > Kitasatosporales > Streptomycetaceae > Streptomyces > Streptomyces sp. NPDC026659. The sequence continues at coordinate 180,464 of NZ_JBEZXY010000006.1, forward strand.
TGGCCAAGAACGCTCGCAAGGCTGTTGATCAGTTGCTGCGGGGTGTGGTGGCCTACTCGTCCGTCGGGTAACTGTCGTCTGGCGGCTGCGGGTTGTGCGTGGCTTGTCGCGCAGTTCCCCGCGCCCCTAAAAGACAAAGGCCAACTGTCCTTCTCTGGGTTGAAATGTGGCGGTTGGCCTTTCGTATGCCCATGCCTCGCTACTTACTGTGTTCGAATAACTTCCCTGCGTGCAAATGGGGTTGAGGTTACTCCTGGTAGCGCGGCGATTTCAGGTGCTTGCCGAATATGACACCGCGATGATCCGGTCGGACTAAGCTCGCCCGCGACGCACCCGGTTGAGATGGATTCGGGTGCCTGTACCCAAACATACGATTCGCCCCAGAAGGCATCCATGGTGAGTGTTCAGAAACCTCCCGGTGTCCGTGAACGTCCTTACGCACGCGTGTTGTTGCCCCCCGGCCTGCTGATGATCGCCGTGACCGCCGCCGCCGTCGCCCTGGTGCCGGCCGCCGCCCGGATCGCCGTCGCCTGCTGCGGGGCGGTGGCCACGCTGCTGGTGCTCGTCACGGCCGGTGAAGCCGTGCGGCGGGGGCGGGAGTTGCGGGCGGTGCGGGCCGAACACGCCCGGCACACCGCTTATTTGGAGCAGCGCGTCGCCGCCCATGACGCCCAGCTCGACCGGCTGACCACCGATGTGCTGCCCACGGCGGTGTACCGGCTGCGCGGCGGCGACCTGCTCCGGGAAGTCCTGCCCAAGGTCGTCGACAACGACCCCGAACTGCGGAACATGCCGCGCTCGCAGCGCGACCTGCTCTACGCGGCGCTGCGCGCGGTGGACCGTGAGATCTCGATGCGTGACGCCTCCGAGCGCGCGTTCGTCACCATCGCCCGCCGCGTCCAGGCCATCGTGCACCAACAGGCCAAGGAACTGCGGGAGATGGAGGAGGACCACGGACGCAGCCCCGAGGTCTTCGACGACCTGCTGCGCATCGACCACGGCACGGCGCTGATCGGCCGACTCGCCGACACCATCTCCGTCATCGGCGGTGGCCGCCCCGGACGTCAGTGGCCCAAGCCCGTGTCGCTGTACAGCGTGCTGCGCGGTGCGATGTCCCGCATCCTGGAGTTCCCGCGCATCAACCTGAGCTCGATCGTCAACATCAACATCAAGGGCACCTCGGTCGAGCCGATCATCCACGCGGCCGCCGAACTCCTCGACAACGCCACGCGCTACTCGCCGCCCACCGCCAAGGTGCACGTCACCGCCGTGGAGGTGCAGAGCGGTGTCGTCATCGAGATCGAGGACGCGGGCGTCAGTCTCAGCGAGGAGTCGCGGGCCCGCATCGAGAAGATGATCGACGACGCCAAGCAGGCGGACGACGCCGACTCCCTCGGTGAGAACCCCCGGCTCGGTCTCGCGGTCGTCGGCCGGCTGTGCACCTCGTTCGACATGGACGTCTCGCTGCGCGCCTCGGCGTACGGCGGTGTCCGCGCCATCCTCATGGTGCCGCGCAACATGACCACCACCGAACCCGGTGTGGGCGTCGCCCATGGCATCGGCGCCACCGCCGTACCCATGCCCGAACTCGGCGCCCTGGAGGGCCCCAAGCGGCCGCCCAAGAAGCGCCGCCCCACCAGCCCCCGTATCCCGGCCGGTGTCTCCCTGGAGGACGACGTCCCCGAGGTCACCGAGTGGACCGCGGGCGGGCTGCCGCAGCGCCGCAGCCGGGTGAAGACCCCGCTCGCCCAGCGGTACGCCGAGCAGGAGGCCATCGAGCGCGCCGAGGCCGAGGGCAGGCCCACCATCTGGTCCCAGCGGCAGGAACCCGAACCGGAACCCGAGATCGACCCCGAGCGGCAGAAGCTGCTCGACCGGGAGCCCGGGCTGTGGGTCGACGCCTTCTGGGAGGGGCTGAAGAAGGACAACCCGGGCGTGCACCCGACCGACTTCACGCGGAACCCGACCGCCTATCTGCACCTGATCAACGACTCGGCCGACACGGAAGCCGGCGACGAGGGGGACCTCAAGTGATCCAGCAGCGCGCGAACTTCGACTGGATGCTCAAGCAGCTGCACGACGGTGTGCCGGGCATCGAGATGATCGTGGTCCTCTCGGCGGACGGACTGCGCATCGCCCGCTACGGCGGCGACCCCGACGCCGCCGACCGGATGGCCGCCGCCTGCGCGGGAGTTCAGAGCCTCGCCGGTGCCGTCGCCCAGGAACTGCCGGGCAGCAGCGGCGAGATGAAGCTCGTCGTCATCGAGATCGACGGCGGCTACTTCTACCTCATGGCCGCGGGCGACAACGCCTATCTCGCGGTGCTCGCCGACGTGGTGTGCGAACCGGGCCGGATGAGCGGCATGATGCGCGACCTCGTCGTCCGGATCGGCGCCCACCTCACCAGTCCGCCCCGGCGGAACGGGCAGACCGTATGACTCGACCGCGACGCACCCGGCGGGCGCCCAAGGAACCGCCCTCGCCGCCTCCCGTCCCCGCCCCCACGCCCGCCGCCGCACCGGCGGAGGGCGAGGAGAACCCCGGCAACCCGGAACGGCTGTACGCCCTCACCGGGCTCAGCGACGGCGGTCGGATGCACCTCGACCTGGTCACCCTGGTCGTGGCGCGTTCCGCCCCGCCGCGCTCCGGCACCCCCGAGCAGGCGGCCGTGCTCCGGCTCTGCGGCAACCCCTTGTCCGTGGCCGAACTGTCGGCCTATCTGAAACTGCCGTTCAGCGCGATGACCGTACTGATCACCGAACTGATCACGGCCGAACTGGTGCAGGTGCGCGCCCCGATCGTGCGGCAGGCGAGGCCCGACCGATCCATCCTCGAAGCGGTGATGCATGGACTTCAACGGCTCTGACTCCCGGAGCGCCCCGATCCCCGGCCCCCGCACCGAGGACCGGCTCCCGCACACGGCGCAGGCCGCCGTGAAGATCGTGATCGTGGGCGGCTTCGGCGTCGGCAAGACCACCATGGTCGGCTCCGTCAGCGACATCCGGCCGCTGACCACCGAGGAGACCATGACCCAGGCCGGCATCGGCGTGGACGACAACTACGGCTCCGACACCAAGACGGCCACCACCGTGGCCATGGACTTCGGCCGGATCGGCATCACCGACCAACTGGTGCTCTACCTCTTCGGCACCCCCGGCCAGGAGCGCTTCTGGTTCCTGTGGAACCGCCTCTTCGAGGGCGCCCTCGGCGCGGTCGTCCTGGTGGACACCCGGCGCCTGGAGGTCAGCTTCGACGTCATGGGCCGCCTGGAGGAGCGCGGCGTGCCCTTCATCGTCGCCGTCAACTCCTTCCCGGACGCCCCGCACCACCCCGTCGAGGAACTGCGCACCGCGCTCGACCTGGCCGAGGACATCCCGATCGTCGAGTGCGACGTACGACGGCGGGCCTCCAGCAAGGACGTGTTGCTGACCCTCATGCGGTTCCTGCACTCGCTCGCGCTCTCCGGAGCCCTCGCCTGACCCGCGCACCCGCCGGTCCGCGTACCGCCGACCCGCATCCCATCCGTCCCGGAGCGACACTGTGACGCCTGAATCCCACCCCCCGACGGGCACCCACGACCCCACCGCCGGGCCGCCGCCCGGCTGCCCCGCCCACCAACTCGGCCCCGGCGCCCTGCACCGGCTCCACGGCCCCGGCGCCGAGGACCTGGACGACCTCTACGAGTGCCTGCGCGAGCAGTACGGCCCCGTGGCCCCCGCCCTGCTCCACGAGGACGTGCCGATGTGGGTCGTCCTCGGCCACGCCGAGAACCTCCAGATGGTGCGCAGCCCCTCGCAGTACACCCGCGACAGCCGCATCTGGACCCCGCTGCTCGACGGCCAGGTCAAGCCCGATCACCCGCTGATGCCGCACATCGCCTGGCAGCCCATCTGCTCGCACGCCGAGGGCGACGAGCACCAGCGGCTGCGCGACGCGGTCACCTCCGCGATGGCCACCATCGACCACCGCGAGATGCGCCGGACCATCGGCCGCTACACCCAGGGCCTGGTCAACGCCTTCTGCGAACGCGGCCACGCCGACCTCGTCCCGCAGTTCGCCGAGCATCTGCCGATGGCCACGCTGTGCGCGATCCTCGGGATGCCCGAGGAGTACAACGACCGGATGGTGCAGGCCGCCCGCGACGCGCTCAAGGGCACCGAGACCGCCATCCAGAGCCACGCCTACGTCATGGAGGCGCTCGGCAGACTCGCCCTGCGCCGCCGCGCCCGCCCCGAGAACGACTTCACCAGCCACCTCGTCACCCACGAGGCGGGCCTGAGCGACGACGAGGTCCGCGAACATCTGCGGCTCGTCCTCTTCGCCGCCTACGAGGCCACCGCCAACCTGCTCGCCAACGCCCTGCGCATGGTGCTCACCGAGCCCGGCTTCCGCGCCCGGCTCAACGGCGGCCAGATGACGGTGCCGGAGGCCATCGAGCAATCCCTGTGGGACGAGCCGCCGTTCAGCACCGTCCTCGGCTACTACGCCAAGCAGGACACCGAGCTGGGCGGCCAGCGCATCCGCCGGGGCGACGGGCTGCTGTTCGCGCCCGCCCCCGGCAACGTCGACCCCCGGGTACGGTCCGATCCCCGGGCCCAGATGAAGGGCAACCGCTCCCATCTCGCCTTCGGCGGCGGCCCGCACGAGTGCCCGGGACAGGACATCGGGCGTGCCATCGCCGACGTGGGCGTGGACGCTCTGCTGACCCGGCTCCCCGACATCCGCCTCGACTGCCCGGAGGAGGAGCTGAGTTGGCGCTCGTCCATCGCCTCCCGGCACCTCGTCTCCCTGCCGGTGCGGTTCGAGCCCAAGATCCAGCAGGACGTCAGCCTGCCGCCCAGCCAGTCCCCGATCCCGCGCCCGCGCGAACAGTGGCAGATCGCGGGCCCGGCGCGGGCGGCCGCGCCGGTGCCGGAGCCGCGGCAGGAGACGGTACGGCCCGAGCCCATGGCCGAGCCGGTGCGCGTACGGGAGTCCGTGCGGATGCCCGAGCCGGTCGGAGCGGTCGGCGTCGGCAGGGAAACCGGCAGGGAGACCGGCCGGGAGAGTGTCTGGCGGCGGCTGATGCGCTGGTGGGTCGGGGAGTGACGCCCCCGCTCCGGGGGTGGGCGGACCCGGTCCCGGTCAGTCCTCCCCGGCCCACGCGGCCGGGGAGGACCACGCCCGGAGCGTGCGGCCGCTGGTGAACGCGTGTCGCGCCCCCGTCACCGGGTCGGTGAACTCCAGCTCGCGCGCCAGCAGTTGCAGAGGGCGCCGGAAGACACCGGGCGGTTCGGGGGCGGCCACCTCCGGATAGAGCGGGTCGCCGAGGATGGGGACGCCGAGGGCGTTCAGATGCACCCGCAGCTGATGGGTCTGCCCGGTGCGCGGCACCAGCCGGTACCGGGCGAGACCGTCCCGCTCGCGGTGCTCGGCGCACTCCACCAGCGTCTCGGCGTTCGGCTCGCCCGGCACCTCGAACGCGGCCAGCGTGCCGCGCTCCTTCACGATCCGGCTGCGTACCGTCCGGGGCAGGTCGAGCAGCGGATCGTACGGCGCCACCGCCTCGTACTCCTTGCGCACCAGACGGTCGCGGAACAGCGTCTGGTAGGCGCCGCGTTCCTCGGGCCGCACCGTGAACAGCACCAGTCCGGCGGTGAGCCGGTCCAGGCGGTGCGCCGCGCTCAGCAGGGGCAGCCCGAGGTCGCGGCGGAGCCGGGCGAGGACGGTCTCGGTGACATGGCTGCCGCGCGGGGTGGTGGCGAGGAAGTGCGGCTTGTCGGCGATCACGATGTGCTCGTCCCGGTACACCACCTCCACCGCGAACGGCACGGGCACCTCGGGTGGATGCTCGCGGTGGAACCACACGTACATCCCCGGCTCGTACGGCGCGTCCGGCGCCACCGGGCGTCCGTCGGCCCCCACGATCAGCCCGGCCTCGAACATCGCGGCGATCGTCCCCGGCCCGGCGCCCGTCAGCCGCTCCACCAGGTGCTCCCGCACGGTGGCCCAGGCCCCGTCGGCCGGCAGCCGCAGCCGCACCGGGTCGATTCCCCCGCGCTGGGGGAGCGGGGCGGGCGGGGGCGGGGTACGGCGGCGTCTCATCGGGTCCAAGGGTACGGGGGCGGGCGGGGCCGGAAATGCGGTGCGTACGGGGGCAGGGCGTTGGCAGGATGCCCGCATGCCGATTCTCGTACCCCCGGTGCTGTCCGCCGGAGCCCTCGCGCGCCTCGCGCAGCCCGTGATCCCGGCCGGTGACGGCCTGCTCCTGCGCCCCTGGCGCACGGCGGACGCCCCCGGTGTGCACGCGGCCTTCCAGGACCCGGTGCAGCGCCAGTGGCACGGCAGGTTCACCGAGTCCGAGGACGAGGCGAAGGACTGGATCGAGACCTGGCGGCAGGACTGGGCGGAGGAGAACCGGGCCACGTGGGCCGTGGCCGACGCGGGCACGGACGAGGTGGTGGGCCGGGTCGCGCTGCGCGAGATCCACCTGGAGGACGGCTGCGCCGAGGTCGCCTACTGGACGGTGGCCCGCTCGCGCGGCCGGGGCGTCGCCGTGACGGCCACGGAGGCGCTCACCCGCTGGGCGTTCGACGAGATCGGCTTCCACCGCCTGGAACTCACGCACTCCACGGCCAACGAGGCGTCCTGCCGGGTCGCCACGAAGTCCGGGTACGACCTGGAGGGGACCCGGCGCAGCTACGTCCTGCACCAGGACGGCTGGCACGACATGCATCTGCACGCGCGTGTGAACGAGACGCATCTGCACGCGCGTGTGAACGAGCGCTGACCCGCCCTCGGTGGCGGGCGGGGAAGGGCTCGGGCGGGCGGGGCGGAGGAAGGCTCAGGCGGCGGCGCCGTCGCCCTCCTGCTCCGCCTCGATCCGGGCGTTCCACTCCGGCTTGGAGGCTTGCCAGCCGTCCTCGTTGTGGCCCAGGCGCCAGTAGCCGGAGATCGACAGGTCCTCGCGGGGGAGCTGCCGCTCGACGCGCAGCATCCGGCGCAGCTCCTTCACGAAGGACGCCTCGCCGTGCACGAACACATGCGGGCGGCCCTCGGGGAACTCCAGTGCCTGGACGGCCTCCACCAGGGCCTCGCCCACCGGGCGGTCGCCGCGGTGCAGCCAGACGACCTCCACGTCGGAGTCGATCTTCTGCTCCTCCTCGGGCCCGGACACCTCCACGAAGGTGTGCGCACGCGAGCCCGGCGGCAGCGCCTCCAGCGCGCGGGCGATCGCGGGCAGCGCGCTCTCGTCCCCGGCGAGGAGATGCCAGTCGGCCGTGGAGTCGGGGGCGTAGGCGCCGCCGGGTCCCATGAAGCGCAGAGTGTCGCCGGGCCGTACGCGGATGGCCCACGGGCCGGCCAGGCCCTGGTCGCCGTGGATGACGAAGTCCAGGGTGAGCAGGCGCTGTTCGGCGTCCCAGTCCCGCACGGTGTACGTGCGCGTCACCGGCCAGCGCTCGCGCGGAAGTTCGGCGCGGATCCGGTCCAGGTCGAAGGGCTCGGGGTAGACGATCCCGGGCTCGGGTGCGAAGAGCAGCTTCACGTAGTGGTCGGTGCAGGTGTCGGCCGAGAACTCGGCGAGGCCGTCGCCGCCGACCACGACGCGCTGTACGTGCGGGCTCAGCCGCTCGGTGCGCACCACCTGGGCGGTATGGAGCTTGCGCGGCTTTCGCCCCGGACGCTCTGCCATGACGGCCTCCTGCTGCCTTGGTTAGGTTTACCTAAGCTAGCATCCCGATGCCAGGGGCACGCTCCCGGCGGAGGAGTGAACGGCCATGTCCGGAACATTCCCTCCGGTCGGGCCGCCGAAGCGCCGACGGTTCGGCCTGTGCTTCAGTGGCGCCCTCTCGCCGGAGTCACTCGCCGAGCGTGCCCAGCAGCCGCTGCAGAGAACCTCCCAGGCCCCAGCGCGTCGCCAGCGCCTCCAGGGCCACCGGGTCGCGCGGCGTACGCGGCAGCGCGGTGTCCACGGCGGGCAGCGGGACGTCACCGGCCACCCGCACCACCTTCGGCGCCACGTCCAGATAGCCGCGCGCCTCGGTCAGCCGCCTGCGCTGGGCCGGGGTGATCCGCGAGGCGGGGTCCTCGGCCGCCGCGACGATCCCGGCCAGGTCGCCGTACTCCGCGAGCAGCTTGGCGGCCGTCTTCTCGCCGACTCCGGGCACGCCGGGCAGGCCGTCGCTCGGGTCGCCGCGCAGCAGCGCCAGGTCCGCGTAACCGCGGCCGTCGACGCCGTACTTCTCGCGCAGCACCGCCTCGTCGGTGAGCTGGAGCGTGCCCACGCCCTTGATCGGGTACAGCACGCGGATGTCGCGCGCGTCGTCCACCAGCTGGTAGAGGTCGCGGTCGCCGGTGACGATGTCGACCGGGCCGTCGGCGCGCGCGGTGAAGGTGCCGATCACGTCGTCGGCCTCGTAGCCGGGGACGCCGACGCGGGCGATGCCGAGTGCGTCCAACACCTGCTCGATGACCGGCACTTGGGGCGTCAGGGTGTCCGGCACCTCCTCGGTGTCCGGGCCGGCCGGCTGCTCCTCGGCGACGCGGTGCGCCTTGTAGGAGGGGATCAGCTCGACTCGCCACGCCGGGCGCCAGTCGGCGTCCATGCAGGCGACGAGCCGGTCGGGGTGGTGGTCCTTCACCAGCCGGTCGATGAAGTCGAGCAGTCCGCGCACGGCGTTCACCGGCGTGCCGTCGGGTGCCCGCACGGAGTCCGGCACGCCGAAGTAGGCGCGGAAGTACAGCGAGGCGGTGTCGAGGAGCATGAGTCGTCCGGTCACGCTCGCATCATGCCGTACGGCACCGACAACGGGAGTCATGAGGTGTGACCTGGATCACTCTTGCGTTTGTCGTGTGAGCGTCCGGGCAGGCGCCGCCACGGAGTGGAGTAGTTGCTCATGTAAACAACAGAACGGCCGCTCGTCTGCTCCCCCTGCCGTCGAGACGAGAGGTACGCATGTCCGCCAGACTTGCCGCCGAGCACCTGTACAAGGTGTTCGGACCGGAACCGGACCAGGCAGTGCAAAGGCTCGAACAGGGCGCCGACCGTGAGAAGTTGAGGGCGGAGGGCGTCACCGCCGCCGTCATCGACGCCTCCTTCTCCGTCGAGCCGGGGGAGATCTTCGTGGTCATGGGCCTGTCCGGCTCCGGCAAGTCCACCCTGTTGCGGATGCTCAACGGCCTCCTCGAACCGACCTCGGGCCAGGTCTCCTTCGACGGCCAGGACCTCACCGCGCTCAAGGCGCCCCAGCTGCGCGAGGTGCGCGCCCACAAGATCAGCATGGTCTTCCAGCACTTCGCGCTCTTCCCGCACCGCAGCGTCCGCGCCAACGCCGCCTACGGCCTGGAGGTCCAGGGCGTGCCCCGCGCCGAGCGCGAGCGCCGCGCCGACGAGGCCCTCGCACTGTGCGGCCTGGCCGGGTGGGAGGACTCCTGGCCCGACGAACTCTCCGGCGGCATGCAGCAGCGCGTCGGCCTCGCCCGCGCCCTCGCCACCGACGCCGACCTGCTGCTCATGGACGAGTCCTTCAGCGCGCTCGACCCGCTGATCCGCCGTGACATGCAGGACCAGCTCCTGGAACTGCAGAAGACGCTGCGCAAGACCATCGTCTTCATCACCCACGACCTCAACGAGGCCATGCGCCTGGGCGACCGCATCGCCGTCATGCGCGACGGCCGCGTCGTCCAGACCGGCACCGCCGAGGACATCCTGCTGCGTCCCGCCGACGACTACGTCGCCTCCTTCACCCAGGACGTCGACCGGGCCCGGGTCCTGACCGCCGGGGCCGTCATGGACACCGACGTGCGCGGCGACGAGGCCGACTGCGGCTGCGAGACCGCCACGCCCCGGACGCCGTTCACCGACCTGTGCGCGATCAGCGCCCGGCTCTCGCACCCCGTGGCCGTCGTCGACGACCAGGGCGAACTCGTCGGAGTCGTGCCCCGACAGCGGCTCGTCGGCTTCGTCGGCGAGGAGGAGGGCGGCCCGGAACCCTGCGACAACCGGCGCGACCAGGGCGGGAAGAAGGTGACCGCCCATGCCTAGGATTCCGCTCGGCGCCTGGGTCAACGACGTCGTCGACTGGCTCACCGGCCACATGGCGTGGCTGTTCGACTTCTTCAAGACGGTCTTCCAGGGCACCTACGACGGCATCGACACCGTCCTCCAGGCGCCCCCGCCGCTGATCCTCGCGGGCATCCTCGCGATCGTCGCCTTCTGGCTGCGCGGCACCGTCGCCGGTGTCCTCACCTTCGCGGGGTTCGCCTTCGTCGACTCCCTCGGGCTGTGGGACGACGCGATGGTCACCCTGTCGCTGGTCCTCGTCGCCACGATCATCGCCCTGGTCGTCTCGGTGCCCGTCGGCGTGTGGGCGGCCCGCTCCGACCGCGTCAGCGGCCTGGTCCGGCCCGTCCTCGACTTCATGCAGACGCTGCCCGCGATGATCTACCTCATCCCGGCCATCCTGTTCTTCGGCACCGGAGCCCCGGCCGGAATCGTCGCCACCCTGATCTTCGCGCTCGCTCCCGGCGTGCGCATGACCGAGCTGGGCATCCGGCAGGTCGACAAGGAACTGGTCGAGGCGGCCGACGCGTTCGGCACCACGCCCCGCGACACCCTGCTGCGGGTGCAGCTGCCGCTGGCCCTCCCGACCGTGATGGCCGGCGTCAACCAGGTCATCATGCTCGGCCTCTCCATGGCCGCGATCGCCGGCATGGTCGGCACCGGCGGTCTCGGCGGCGACGTCAACGAGGCCATCGGCCAGCTCGACGTCGGCCTCGGCTCCGAGGCGGGCATCGCCATCGTCATCCTCGCCATCTACCTCGACCGGATGACCAGCGCCCTCGGCACCCAGGTCTCCCCGGTCGGCCGCCGCGCCGCCGCCAAGCTGCGCGCGGTACGCGGCGTACGCATCGGCTCCTACCGGCCGCGCCCCGCCGTCGCCGTGGTCGGCATCGTCGTGCTCGCGCTGGTCGCGGGCGGCATGGGAATCTTCGGCGGCGGCCACGGGTCCACCACCACCGCCGACAGTCAGAACGTCGGCCAGGGCAAGAAGATCAGCATCGGCTACATCCCCTGGGACGAGGGCGTCGCCTCCACCTTCCTCTGGAAGGAGATCCTGGAGCGGCGCGGCTACGAGGTCGAGGCCAAGCAGTTCGACGCGGGCCCGCTCTACACCTCGCTCGCCCAGGGCGACATCGACTTCGAGACCGACTCCTGGCTGCCCACCACCCATGAGCAGTACTGGAAGAAGTACGGCAAGCACCTCGACGACCTCGGCTCCTGGTACGGGCAGACCTCCCTGGAGCTCGCGGTGCCCTCCTACCTGAAGGGCGTCGACTCCCTGGCCGACCTCAAGGGCCGGGCGTCGGAGTTCGGCGGGAAGATCACCGGCATCGAGTCCAGCGCCGGTGAGATGGCTCTGCTCAAGTCCAAGGTGCTCCCCGCCTACGGCCTCGACAAGGAGTACAAGGTCGTCGACAGCTCCACCCCGGCGATGCTCGCCGAGCTGAAGCGGGCGTACGCGAAGAAGCAGCCGATCGTCGTCACGCTCTGGTCGCCGCACTGGGCGTACAACGACTACGCCCTGACCAAGCTCAAGGACCCCGAGGGCGCCTGGGGCAAGGGCGACGGCGTGCACACCCTCAGCCGCAAGGGCTTCGCCGCCGACAACCCCGTCGTCGGCCAGTGGCTGAAGAACTTCAGGATGAGCGAGAAGCAGCTCACCAGCCTGGAAGCCGAGATCAACAAGGCCGGCAAGGGCAGGCAGCAGGACGCCGTCCGCGCCTGGCTCAAGAAGAACCCCGGCGTCGTCGACAAGCTCGCCCCGGTGAAGAACGCCGGCGGCGCCGTGCCCGCCGAGGCCAAGCGCGCCGTCGACGTCGCCTGGTTCCCCTGGGACGAGGACATCGCCGTCACCTACCTGTGGAAGAACGTCCTGGAGCGGCGCGGCTACAAGCTGAACCTGAAGCAGATGGACGTCGGCCCGGTCTACACCGGCCTCGCCTCCGGCGACCTCGACGTCAACTTCGACGCCTGGCTGCCGTACGCCCAGAAGAACTTCTGGGACAAGAGCAAGGACCGGCTCAAGGATCTCGGCACCTGGTACCGGCCGACCTCCCTCGAAGTGGCCGTGCCCTCCTACGTCAAGGACGTGAAGTCCCTGGCCGACCTCAAGGGCAAGTCCTCCCGGTTCCACGGGAAGATCATCGGCATCGAGCCCGGCACCGGTGAGATGAACCTGCTCAAGACCAAGGTCCTGCCCGGCTACGGCCTGGACAAGGAGTACAAGGTCGTCGACGGCTCCACCCCGGCGATGCTGGCCGAGCTGAAGCGGGCCTACGCCAAGAAGGAGCCCGTGGCCGTGGTGCTGTGGTCGCCGCACTGGGCGTACAGCGAGTACGCCCTGACCAAGCTGGCCGACCCGAAGAAGGCGTTCGGCGTGGGCAACACCATCCGCACCATCTCCAGCCGGAAGTTCCCGGAGCAGTACCCGCAGCTCACCGAGTGGATCAAGAGTTTCAGGATGAGCGAGGACGAGCTGGGCAGCCTGGAGGCGCGGATCACCAAGGCGGGCCAGGGCAAGGCCGAGCAGGCCGTCGCCGCCTGGGTGAAGGAACACCCGGAGGTCGCGGAGCGCATGACCCCGCAGTGACGACCCGGTAGGGCGCGCACGGAAAGAATCCGGCCAACCACACAGCGCGAGCCGACGCCCCGGGCGCCGCACGCCACCCGTCCGCCCGGCACCGTCCCCAGGTGCCGGGCGGACGGCGTGTACACCTGGGAACACCTCGGGCGGCGAAGGCATTGAAACGTACACCAGGGGTGCCCGGCGGGCCCTGAGGGAAGGATCGGCCGGACGCCGGGCAGCCGACCGACGGTCACGGGCCACAGGGGCGCGGGGCCGGAGCCGGTGGCGTGAACCGTGGTGTTGGCCGTGACCGGTATGACATCGATGCGACAGACGCGCAGAACGGTTTGCCGAACATGCGTAGGGTGCAGACAACCTTGCGGACAACGTTTCCGGACACGGGCGCCCCCGAATGGGTACCCGGGCAGCCGCGCGACGCCTGAAGGAGGGAGCCGCAGCGATGGGCGACCACAAAGAACAACAGCCCGTGCGGGTCGGCGCGGCCGTCCGGCGGCGTCGCCGCGCGCTCGAACTCACCCTCGCGGTCGTGTCGGAGCGCAGCGGCCTGTCGGTGCCCTTCCTCAGCCAGGTGGAGAACGACCGGGCCCGCCCGAGCCCCACCTCCCTGGAGAAGCTGGCCGACGCCCTGCGCACCACCGCCGTGGAACTCCTCGCCGCCGCCGACCCCGCGTGCAGCGTCGACGTCGTACGCGCCGAGCACGTGGAGGAGGGCGACTTCGAGCCGCGCACGCGCCCGCTGGTGCGCGGACACCATCAGCTGCACGCCTCCGAGTTCACCGGCGACCACGACGCGGGCCGCGAGTTCCGGCACCGCAACGACGAGCTGATGTACGTCGCCGACGGCGCGGTGGAGATCGAGGCCGAGGGCCGCGCCTACCGCCTCGGCCGGGGCGACACCCTGTACCTGACCGGTGGTGTCCGGCACCGCTGGCGGGCCACCGTGCCGGACACCCGGGTCGTCGTCGTGGCCGTCGCCGAGCACATCGAGGCGGTCAAGGACCGGTCCCGCTAGTGCGGGAGGTCTCCCCGGCGCGGGTGGTCTCCCTGGTCCCGTCCCTCACGGAGGCGGTGGCCACCACCCTGCCGGGAGCCCTCGTCGGGGCCACCGACTGGTGCACCCACCCGGCCGGTCTCGACGTCACCCGGATCGGCGGCACCAAGAACCCCGACATCGCGCGGATCACCGCCCTCGCCCCCGACCTGGTGATCGCCAACGAGGAGGAGAACCGCGCCCCCGACCTCGCCGCCCTGCGCGCGGCGGGCCTGAACGTGCTGGTCACCGAGGTGCGCACCCTTCCGCAGTCCTTCCCCGAGCTGGACCGGGTGCTCACCGCCTGCGGCGCCCGGACCCGCCCCCGCTGGCTCGACGAGGCCGAGGCCGCCTGGACCGCGCTCCCCGCCCCGGAGACGCCCGCCACCGCCGTCGTACCGATCTGGCGCCGCCCCTGGATGGTCCTCGGCCGCGACACCTTCGCGGGCGACGTCCTGGCCCGCCTCGGCATCCGCAACGCCTATGCCGGCCACCCCGAGCGCTACCCCCGCGTCCCCCTGCCCGAGCTGTGCGCGACCGCCCCTGACCTGGTCGTCCTCCCCGACGAGCCCTACCGCTTCACCCCCGGCGACGGCCCCGAGTCCTTCCCCGGGCTGCCCTGCGCCCTGGTCAGCGGACGGCACCTGACCTGGTACGGACCCTCACTGGCCGAGGCTCCGCGGGTGCTGGCGGAGGCGCTGCGGGCAGCCGCCCGCTGAGCAGACCGCGCACGGTGCCGGACGCGGCGGCGGCCCAGGCGGCCAGCAGCAGGACGTACAGCGCGACCGCGAGCACCGCGTACGCCGTCAGACCGGTGTGCCGGGCGAGCGAGGCCGCGCCCGTGACACACGTGCCCACCGGGAAGGTGAACGCCCACCACGTCAGCGAGAACCCCATCCCGCGCCGCCGCGCCCGCACCACCTGCGCGGCGGCGAACGCCAGCCACAGCAGCGTGAACCCCATGACCGGCACCCCGTACAGCACGGCGAACACCGCGAGCCCGTGCGCGTACGGCTCCGGTACGACCCCGGGCGCCAGGTCCGCGACGGCGCCGGTCGCGGTGGTGGACTGGCCCAGCGGGCCGAGGACCAGGAACAGGGCCGGGGTGAGCGCGAGCGGCAGCGGGCCCGCGACGAGGAGGCGCGCGAGGATCAGCGGCAGCATCAGCAGCGTGGCCAGCAGGCTGAGCCCGAACAGCGCGAAGCAGCCGAGCAGCAGGGTCGCGCGCGGCTGCCCCGGCGGCAGATGAGGGACGAGCGCCGGACCCAGCGCGGCCGACACCATCGGGGCGACCAGCGGCAGCAGCCAGACCGGGGTGGCCTGCCCGGGTTCGATCCGGTGCCGTACGACCATCAGATACGGCACCGCGACCGCCGCCGCGAGCCCCACCGCCGTACCCGCCGTGAACAGCACGGCGTCCAGCACGACCGCCGTCCCGGTGCCGAGCAGGCCCCGCCCCGCCGTGAGGGCGGCGCCGCCGACCGCCAGCAGGGCCATCGACAGACAGCCGTAGAACGGCGCCGTCGCCGGGTCGAGCAGGTGGGCGCGGGCCTGGTCGCGGTGGTGGGTCCAGTGCAGGGCGCGGGCGGTGAGGAGTGCGGCCAGGAGCAGGAGGGACAGGACCCAGACGGCGGCGAGCAGGGCGTGCGGCGGCCGCGCGTGCGCGGGCAGGGCGGTACCCGTCCCGGCGATGGCGGCCGTGCCCATGACGGCGGCGTACCAGTTGGGGCCGAGATGCCGGACGCGGACGGCCCGTGCGGCGGGCGGGCAGAGGACAGGTGTGACCATGACACCAGTTTCCCGTACATAAAAGCCCTGACCAGGGGCCCTGTCTCTATCAGGGCATAAGCTGGGTTTATGAGTGAGAGCGAGGGTCCGCTGGCGCACCGGGTGCCCGACCTGGGCGCGCTGGAGCTGCTGCTCGCCGTGGCGCGGCTCGGCAGTCTGGGCGCGGCGGCCCGGGAGCTGGGCATCACCCAGCCCGCCGCGAGCAGCCGGCTGCGGTCCATGGAGCGGCAGCTCGGCGTGGCCCTGGTGGACCGTTCCCCGCGCGGCTCGCGCCTGACCGACGCGGGCGCCCTGGTCACCGACTGGGCGCGGCGGGTGGTGGAGGCGGCCGAGGCGTTCGACGCGGGGGCGCGGGCGCTGCGCGACCGGCGGGACTCGCGGCTGCGGGTCGCGGCCAGCATGACCATCGCGGAGTATCTGCTGCCCGGCTGGCTGCTCGCCCTGCACGCCGGGCGCCCCGGTACGGCGGTCTCGCTGCTCGCGGGCAACTCGGCGCGGGTCGCCGAACTGCTCCTCGCGGGCGAGGCCGATCTCGGCTTCGTGGAGGGGCTGACCGTGCCGACGGCCCTGGACTCGGCGGTCGTCGCCCGGGACCGCCTGGTCGTCGTCACCGCGCCCACCCATCCGTGGGCCCGCCGGAGCCGCCCGCTCGACCCCGAGGAACTCGCCGCCACCCCGCTCATCCTCCGCGAACGCGGCTCCGGCACCCGGCAGGTCCTGGACGCGGCCCTCGGCGGCCTCGCCCGCCCGCTGATCGAGCTGTCCTCCACCACGGCGGTGAAGGCGGCGGCCGTGGGCGGGGCCGGGCCGTCGGTGCTCAGCGAACTGGCCGTGGGGGAGGAGCTGGCGACCCGGCGTCTGGTAGGTATCCCGGTGGCAGGCCTGGAGCTGCGGCGTGAGCTGCGGGCGGTGTGGCCGACGGGACACCGGCCCACGGGTCCGGCGCGTGAACTCCTTGCGCTGACCCGCAGTTGAGCCGTAGCGGTGCCAGTGCGGGCCGGGTTCAGGAGGCCGCCGCGTCCACCAGCGCCCGCATGACCTGTACGTCCTCGCCCATCTCGGGGTGCCACTGCACACCGAGCACCCACCCGTCGGCCGACGGCAGCTCGACCGCCTCCACCGTGCCGTCGGCCGCGTGGGCGGAGGGGACCAGACCCCGGCCCAGACGGTCCACGCACTGGTGGTGGTACGTCGGCACCTCTGCCGTGTCCTCCGCGGCGAGCTTGGCGTAGAGCGTGCCCGGCACCGGGGTCACCGGGTGGGTGCCGATGACCCCGACCGCCTTCACATGGCCGTCCAGGTGCTGGACGAGGGTGCCGCCGAGGGCGACGTTCAGCAGCTGCAACCCCCGGCAGATGCCGAGGAGCGGTACGCGGGCTTCCAGCGCGGCCTCGATCAGGGCCAGCTCCCAGGCGTCCCGTTCGGGGGCGGGCGGGCCGGTGAGCGGGGAGCGCTCCGCGCCGTAGCGGGCCGGGTCCACGTCGGGGCCGCCCGCGATCACCAGGCCGTCGAGGCGGGCCACGGTGGCGGCGGCACGCTCGGGGGCGTCCGGCGGGAGGAGGGCCGCGATGCCTCCGGCCCGCTGCACCAGCCGGGGGTAGGCGGCGGGCAGCAGGGCCGTGGGCAGGTCCCACACGCCCCAGCGGGCGGAGCCTTCCAGGTAGGTGCTCACACCGATCAGTGGCGGTTGTGCGGTCACGCTGTGCTCCCGTCGTGCAAAGGTTTCCATGCCTACCTTTGCAGAACCTGGCTCACGCAAGGAAGCCCCGCAACAGCGCCGCCGTGCCCGCGCAGTGCTCGCGCGCGATCTCCCGCGCGGCCTCCGCGTCCCCGCTGAGCACCGCCTCCACGAGCGCGGTGTGCTGGCGCTGGGAGTGCTCCAGGTTGCGCACCAACAGGGGGATGCAGTCCAGGAGTTCGTTGACGTCAGCCCGTACCGCCGCGTACTGCGCCGCCAGCGAGGGCGAGCCACACAGCTCGGCCAGGGTCAGGTGCAGCAGGGTGTCCAGGCGGCGGTACTCCGCGAGGGGCGCGTCGTGCGTGCGCTCCAGGGCCCGCCGCAGCCGGGCCGCGTCCTCCGGCGTCAGCCCGTGCGCCGCGCACAGCCCGGCCGCGCCGGTCTCCAGCACCTCGCGGAAGCGGAGCACGTCCTCGATGTCGACCTCGGCGATCCGGCGCCGCAACTCGTCCTCGCCGCCCGCGTCCGCGCGGGGCCGTACGAACGTGCCGCCGTACCTCCCGCGCCGCGACTCGACCAGGCCCTGGTCGTGCAGCACCTTCAGGACCTCGCGCAGGGTCACCCGGCTGATCCCGAGACGCTCCGCCAACTCCCTTTCGGCGGGCAGTCGTTCACCGCCGGGCACCAGTCCGAGGCGGACCACCTGGAGGATCTGCTCCAGCGCCTCCTCGAAACCGTTGCCCGCGCGTACGGGGCGCAGCACGGCGTCCAGGCGGTCGCCCGGCTCGCGCGCGCCGGCCTCCCGTACGCCGGCCTCCCGTACGCCCGTTTCCCGTACGCCCGTTTCCCGTACGTGGGTTGCCCGTATGTCGGTGTCCCGCGGCATCCGGCCGCGCCCCCTTCCCAAGCAATGGTTTCCGGCAATACCTTATGGCCACCGGACCGGCCACACCGCGCGAAGGAGCCTAAGGAGGCTTTCCAGGTGGCAGACCGCACACCCCCGCTGACCGTCGAGGAACTGCGGGCGCTCGTCGCCGGCGGCGAGATCGACACCGTCGTCCTCGCCTTCCCCGACATGCAAGGGCGGCTCCAGGGCAAGCGGTTCGCCGCGCGCTTCTTCCTCGACGAGGTCCTCGGCCACGGCACCGAGGGCTGCAACTACCTCCTCGCCGTCGACACCGAGATGAACACCGTCGACGGCTACGCCATGTCCTCCTGGGACCGGGGCTACGGCGACTTCGCCATGCGCCCCGACCCGGCCACCCTGCGCCGTCTGCCCTGGCATCCGGGCACCGCGCTGCTCCTGGCCGACCTCGCCTGGGAGGACGGCTCCCCGGTCACCGCCGCCCCGCGCCAGATCCTGCGCCGCCAGCTCGACCGGCTCGCCGCGCTCGGCTACACCGCCCAGGTCGGCACCGAGCTGGAGTTCATCGTCTTCAAGGACAGCTACGAGCAGGCGTGGGACGCCAACTACCAGGGCCTCACCCCGGTCAACCAGTACAACGTCGACTACTCCATCCTCGGCACCGGCCGCGTCGAACCCCTCCTGCGCCGCCTGCGCAACGACATGGCGGGCGCCGGGCTCACCGTCGAGTCCGCCAAGGGCGAGTGCAACCCCGGCCAGCACGAGATCGCCTTCCGCTACGACGAGGCCCTGGTCACCTGCGACCAGCACGCGTTGTACAAGACCGGTGCGAAGGAGATCGCCGCGCAGGAGGGGGTGTCCCTGACGTTCATGGCGAAGTTCAACGAACGCGAGGGCAACTCCTGCCACATCCACCTCTCGCTGGCCGACGCCTCCGGCGGCAACGCGATGGCCGGACCCGACGGGATGTCCGACGTGATGCGGCACTTCCTCGCGGGGCAACTCGCCGCGCTGCGCGACTTCGCGCTCCTGTACGCCCCCAACATCAACTCGTACAAGCGCTTCCAGCCGGGCTCCTTCGCGCCCACCGCCGTCGCGTGGGGGCACGACAACCGGACCTGCGCGCTGCGCGTCGTCGGCCATGGGCGGTCGCTCCGCTTCGAGAACCGGCTGCCGGGCGGGGACGTGAATCCGTACCTCGCGGTGGCGGGGCTCGTCGCTGCCGGGCTGTACGGCATCGAGCAGGGGCTCGAACTGCCCGAGCCGTGCGCGGGGAACGCCTACGCCGCCGAGTACGACCACGTGCCCGCGACCCTGCGCGAGGCCGCCGACGTCTGGGCGGCGAGCCCGCTGGCGAAGGAGGCGTTCGGGGAGGAGGTCGTCGCGCACTACCTGAACATGGCGCGGGTGGAACTGGCCGCGTTCGACGCGGCGGTGACGGACTGGGAGCTGCGGCGATCGTTTGAACGGCTGTGACGAACGCTTGTGAACCGCGTACACACCCCCGACGCCCGTGAACCGGCCCCCGCGAAAGGTCACCCCTTGACGGACCCGCACGAACTCCCGGTGGTCAACCCCGCCACGGAGGAACTTGTCGCCACCGTCCCCGCCGCGAGCGGGGACGACGTGGCCGCCGCCGTCACCCGCGCCGCCCGCGCGCAGGAGCCCTGGGCCGCCCTCGCCCCCGCCGACCGCGCCCGGCTGCTGCGCCGCTTCGCCGACACCGTCGACGCCCACACCGAGGAACTGGCCCGACTGGAGGTCCGCGAGGCCGGTCACACCATCGGCAACGCCCGCTGGGAGGCCGGCAACGCCCGTGACCTCCTCCTCTACGCCGCCGGTGGCATCGAACGGCTCCTCGGCAAACAGATCCCCGTACCCGGCGGCTGGGACATCACCTTCCACGAGCCCCTGGGCGTGGTCGGCGTCATCGCCCCCTGGAACTTCCCCATGCCCATCGCCGCCTGGGGCTCCTTCCCGGCGCTCGCCGCGGGCAACGCCGTCGTCCTCAAGCCCGCCGAGACCACCCCGCTCACCGCGCTCCGCCTGGCCGAACTCGCCCTGGAGGCGGGCCTGCCCGAGGACCTCTTCCAGGTGCTGCCGGGATACGGCCACACCGCCGGACGGGCCCTGGTCGAGCACCCCGGCGTCGCCAAGATCGTGTTCACCGGGTCCACCCGCACCGGACGCGAGGTCATGGAGCGCTGCGCCCGGCAGGTCAAGCCGGTCACCCTGGAACTCGGCGGCAAGAGCCCCAACGTCGTCTTCGCCGACGCCGACCTGAAGACCGCCCTCGACCCCTTCTCCTTCCTCGACAACTCCGGCCAGGACTGCTGCGCCCGCACGCGCATCCTGGTCCAGGAGGAGGTGTACGAGGAGGCCCGCGCGTTCCTCGCCGACGCGCTCGCCGCCGTGGTCGTGGGCGACCCCGCCGACGAGAAGACGCAGATGGGACCGCTCATCTCCCGCGCCCAGCTGGACCGCGTCCGCTCCTACGTCCCCGACGACGCCCCCGCCCTGCGCGGCACCGCGCCGGACGGCCCCGGGTTCTGGTTCCCGCCGACCGTCCTCACCGACGTGCCCCCCGACGGCCCGGCCGCCCGCGAGGAGATCTTCGGACCCGTCGCCGTCCTGCTGCCCTTCACCGACGAGCGGGACGCGATCCGGCTCGCCAACGACACCCCCTACGGGCTCTCCGGGTCCGTCTGGACCCGCGACCTCGGCCGCGCCCTGCGCGTCACCCAGGCTGTCCGCGCGGGGAACCTGTCCGTCAACTCCCATTCCAGCGTCCGCTACTGGACCCCGTTCGGCGGCTTCAAACAGTCCGGGCTCGGCCGGGAACTCGGCCCCGACGCCCTGACCGCCTTCACCGAGACCAAGAACGTCTTCATCAGTACGGAGGGCCCCGCACAGTGACCGAGAACCCTGTCTGCCGCCGCCTGGTCGGCCGTACCGCCGTCGTCACCGGAGCCGGGAGCGGCATCGGCCTCGCCACCGCCCGCCGCCTGGCCGCCGAGGGCGCGCACGTCGTCTGCGCCGACATCGACGAGGCCGCCGGGAAGGCCGCCGCCGAGGAGACCCGCGGACTCTTCGTCAAGACCGACGTCACCGACCCCGAGCAGGTCGAGGCGCTGTTCCAGGCCGCCTTCGACACCTACGGCAGCGTCGACATCGCCTTCAACAACGCCGGTATCTCGCCGCCCGACGACGACTCCATCCTCGACACCGGCCTTGAGGCGTGGAAGCGGGTCCAGGAGGTCAACCTCACCTCCGTGTACCTGTGCTGCAAGGCCGCCATCCCCTACATGCGCCGCCAGGGCAAGGGCTCCATCATCAACACGGCATCCTTCGTGGCCCGGATGGGCGCGGCCACCTCCCAGATCTCCTACACCGCCTCCAAGGGCGGCGTGCTCGCCATGTCCCGTGAACTCGGCGTGCAGTTCGCCCGCGAGGGCATCCGGGTCAACGCCCTGTGCCCCGGACCGGTCAACACCCCACTCCTGCAAGAGCTGTTCGCCAAGGACCCGGAGCGGGCCGCCCGCCGCCTCGTCCACATTCCGCTCGGCCGGTTCGCCGAGGCCAACGAGATCGCCGCCGCCGTCGCCTTCCTGGCCAGCGACGACTCCTCCTTCGTCAACGCGACCGACTTCCTGGTGGACGGGGGAATCTCCGGCGCGTATGTAACACCGCTGTAGCACAACGGTGTACGGTCCCCGTCCTATGCGACAGCTTCTCGCCTGGACCCTGGCCGCGGCCGCCGCCCTGGCGGCCGCCCCGCCCCTCGCCCCCACCGCAGCGGCAGCCGACTCCAACTGCCCGAGACTGAGCACCAGTTGGTACGGCGACAACCGCGCTCGACTGCAACGCGTCATCGACGCCCGCGGCACCTGTTCCGGACACCGGGGCGCGGTCGCCGCGTTCGACTGGGACAACACCATCACCAAGAACGACGTCACCGACGCGACCATCTCCTGGGCGCTGCGTCACGACGTCCTGCTCCGTCCGGCCCGCTGGAAGGACACCAGCGCCTGGATGACCGACGCCGCCGACCGCGCGCTCACGGCCGCCTGCGGCACCGGCGCGGGCGTCGCCCTGCGGACCTCCCGGATGCCCCGCTGCACCGACGAGATCCTGGAGATCCGCGAGAACGCGAAGACGATGAGCGGCGCCGCCGCCTTCGCGGGCACCTGGAACCACCGGCACACCGTCCCGCAGTACGCCTGGGTGCCCCAGCTCTTCGCGGGCCGCACCGTCGCCCAGCTCACCTCCTACGCGAGCGCCGCCCGCCGCGAGGCCCTGGCCGCCCCCGTCGGCGCCACCCGCACCCTCGGCACCCACACCGTCCCTGCCTACGTCCGCTACTACGACCAGCAGCGCGACCTCGTCCGCACCCTCCAACGGGCCGGATTCCGCGTCTACATCGTCTCGGCGGGCTCCGAACCCGTCACCGAGGTCTGGTCCCGCGCCCTCGGCGTCGACGCCGCGCACACCATCGCCATCCGCTCCGTCCTCGACCGCCACGGCCGCATCACCTACGCCAACGAGGGCTGCGGCGGCGTCCCGGCCGGCAAGGGCACCGCGATCCCGTACATCGACGGCAAGCGGTGCTGGATCAACCAGGACATCTACGGCATCCACGGCCCCGCCGCCTGGAAGAAACAGCCCGCCGCGAAGCGCATCGCGATCGGCGGCGGCGACGCGGACACCGACGTCACCTTCGTCGGCGACGCCACCGGCGCCCACCTCGTCCTCAACCGCAACAAGGCCGAGCTGATGTGCCGGGCCTACGACAACGCCGACGGCCGCTGGGTGATCAACCCCATGTTCATCGACCCGCTGCCCCGCAAGGCCGAACGGTACCCCTGCTCCACCACCGCCTACAACGCCCCCGACGGAAGCCGCACTCCGGTACTGCGCCCGGACGGCTCGGTGGTGCCGGACCAGGCGGACACCGTGTACTGACCTATGGACAATGCCTGTTGAGGGAGCGTCAGAGGAACGTGTGCCCCTCGCCCCGGTAGGTGGGCACGGTCGCCGTGACCGTGTCCCCCTCCAACAGGTGCAGCACGTCGAACCGTTCGCACAACTCGCCCGCCTTCGCGTGCCGGAACCACACCTTGTCGCCGATCAGCAGATCGTCGGCGGGCGAGCCGAGCAGCGGCGTCTGCACCTCGCCGGCCCCCTCCTGCGGGTCGTACCGCAGCCCCTCGGGCAGATACGGCTCCGGCAGCCGGTCCCGGCCCGCCGCGCCGGACGCGGGATAGCCGCCGCCGAGCACCGTGACGACCCCGACGCCGGGCCGCCGTACGACGGGCAGCGCGAACAGGGCGGCCGGACGGCCCCTGAACGACGTGTAGTTGTCGAACAGCCGGGGCACGTACAGCCCCGAACCGGCCGCGATCTCGGTGACCGCGTCCTCGGCGGCCGTGTACTGCACACTGCCCGTCCCGCCACCGTTGACGAACTCCAGCTCCGGCGCCACCGCCCGCACGGCACGCACCGCCGCCCCGCGCCGCTCGGCCAACTCCCGTCGCGCCGCCGCCTGCATCAGCCGTATCGCCCGCGAACGCACCGGCCGCCCGGCCAACGCGTCCCCGACTCCGGCGACATGACCCTCGTACGCCATGATCCCCACCAGCCGGAACCCGGGCCGACGGGCCACCGACCGCGCCAGCTCGGCCAGTTGGGCGGGGGAGTGCAGCGGAGACCGCCGGGCGCCGACGCGCACGCGCCCGCCCAGCAGTTGCAGCGAGGTGTCCAACTCCAGGCAGACACGTACCACTTCACGCCCACCCTGCCGGGCCGCGTCGATGAGATCCAGCTGCGCCACGTCGTCCACCATCACCGTGACGGCGGCGGCCGCCTTCGGATCGGAGGCCAGCTCCGCGTACCCCGCCCGGTCGGCGGACGGATAGGCCAGCAGCACGTCGTCGAACCCGGAACGCGCGAGCCACAGCGACTCGGCCAGCGTGAACGACATGATCCCCTGGAACCCGTCCCTCGCCAGCACCCGTTCGAGCAGCGCCCGGCAGCGGACCGACTTGGAGGCGACCCGTACGGGCTTCCCCTGAGCCCGGCGCACCAGGTCGTCCGCGTTGGCATCGAAGGCGTCCAGATCCACCAGGGCGAGCGGGGCATCGAGAGCGGCGGTGGCCCGGTCGTACCGGGCCCTGTCGGCGGCACGCGCAGTCATGACGGCAGCCTGCCAGACGCGATTACCGCAGGGTAGGGGGACGTTCCGGGCAGATGCCCCGGGGGTGCGGACTGGTTCCGTCTCCGGGGACGGCAGCCCGTAGAGTGACGCGCACGTACGGCGGAGCGCCCCCGGCCGCATCGGCTGAACAGGGATGGCCGTCGGGCCGTACGGGTATGCGTGCCCGGACGGAACTCGCCCGCCGGGCCCGGCCGACCAGTCAGAACGGCCCGCGCACGAGCAGTCGGCCCGGGCAACAGGAAACGGGGGGTGCATGAGCACGGAAGCGCGCCGCGCCCCGTCTTCCGAGGCCGACGACTCCGAGGGTTCGTCCACGAGTACCACCGGGAACGACGTGGTGCGGGAGCGTGTCGAGGCCGAGCGGTCCGTGTTCACCCCGCGCCCGCGCGCGAAGAGCACGGGGAACGCGGAGAGCGTGGAGAGCGCGGAGAAGAAGCCGACGGCCGCCGTGCCTGCCCCGGACGCCCCGGCGAGCCCGCCTCCGCCGCCCGCGTCGGCCCGCTTCCCGGACACCCCGCCTGTTGCCAGTCGCTCCGTGGGGGAGGGGGCGGCCAAGGCGTCGGGGGCAGCTGTTCCGCCGCGTCCGGTCGAGGTGGGTGGCAGCCCGGCGCGTCCCGTCGCGCAGGCCGCCGCTCCGGCGGCCCCCGTCCCGCCAACTCGCCCCGCCCCGCGGCCCGTCGTGCCCGCCGAGACGCCCGTGGAGACCACGACCCGGTTGCGTCCCGTGCCGCCCGCGCCCAAGGAGCGTGAGGTATCAACTCCCGCTCGCGATAGTGGAGTTGCGGCCGGTGCTCGGGCCAAGGCGACTCCCGCACCGGGATTCGTCGTCCCCGACTCCGGTGCCGCCTGGAGCCCCGCCGCCCCCGCCCGGCCCCTCCTCGGCAACCCCTCGCCGTCGCCCGACCCCGCCTACAACTGGAGTGCCGGGACGCCCGCGTGGTCGCTCGGGACGTTCGGGGAGCCGGAGCCGTTCGGCGGGGTGCGGGAGTCGGGGCCGATGGGATGGGTGCGGGGGCGTGTCGTCGGCGCCGCCGTCTGCGTCGTGCTCGGGCTCGGGCTCATCGGGGGCGCTGCCGTGGGCAGTTGGCTGAGCGGGGACGGGGGTGCCCAGGCGCCCGCCAGTGCCTACGAGGCCGCCGGGGCGCTCTGGCACAACGTGCCCGTGGACCAGCTCTTTCCGCCCACCGTCGACGGCAAGGGCGCCGGACCCGGCGGGGCCGACCGCGTCTGGACCCGGATCGCCGTGGCTCCCGACAGCGGCTGCGCCGACGCGGTCGACCCGTTGCTGCGCCGCGTTCTCGCCCCCGTCGGCTGCCGCAGGCTGCTGCGCGCCACCTACACCGACGCCACCCAGAGCTATGTCACCACCGTCGGCCTGCTGTTCACCAAGGGCGACCCCGCCGCCATGACCTCGCTCGCCAACCGCTTCCGCAGCGAGCACCTGGACCGGCGCACCGACCTGCTGCCCCGGCCGTACGCCGCCAAGGGCACGGTGGCCGCGACGTTCGGGGACGCGCAGCGCGCCAGCTGGACCGTCGACGTCCTCACGGACGCCCCGGTCGTCGCCTTCGCCGTCTCCGGCTGGGCCGACGGCCGCACGGTCGACACGCCCGAGCCCGCGGCGGACGCCGTACGCGGCGGTGCCACCAGCGCACCGGCGCAGGCCGGTCTCGGCAACGAGGCGCAGGGCCTGGCCGACCGTGTCGAGCGGCGGCTGAGACAGAGAGTCGGACCGGCCACGGAGAAACCCGCATGAGGCGCCCCACCCGCCCCACCCCCACCGTCCGTCGCCCGCGCGCCGCCCGCGCCGTCACCCGCCCGGCGCTGAGCCTCCTGGCCGCCGCCTCCCTCGTGCTGCTCCCCGCCACCGCCGCCCACGCGGACGGCATCCGGGCCCAGCAGTGGGGCCTGGACGCCCTCCACCTGGACGACGCGTGGCGTACGACCCAGGGCCAGGGCGTCACCGTGGCCGTCCTGGACACCGGCGTGGAGGACGACCACCCGGACCTCGCCGGGAACGTCCTGACCGGCAAGGACATGATCGGCTTCGGTGCCGGACCCGGTGACCGCGCCTGGGCCCGGCACGGCACCGCCATGGCGGGCATCATCGCCGGGCACGGCCACGGCCCCGGGGACGCGGCCGGTGTCATGGGCGTCGCGCCCAAGGCGAAGATCCTTCCCGTACGGGTCATCCTGGAGGACGGCGACCCCGCCCGCGGCAAGGCCCGCACCACCCGCGCCAACGCCCTCGCCGAGGGCATCCACTGGGCCGCCGACCACGGCGCCGACGTCATCAACCTCTCCCTCGGCGACGACTCCGACTCCGCGCACCCCGAGCCCACCGAGGACGAGGCCGTGCAGTACGCCCTGCGCAAGGGCGTGGTCGTCGTCGCCTCGGCGGGCAACGGCGGCGACAAGGGGGACCATGTCTCCTACCCGGCGGCCTACCCCGGTGTCGTCGTCGCCACCGCCGTGGACCGCTACGGCACCCGCGCCTCCTTCTCCACCCGCCGCTGGTACGCCACGGTCAGCGCGCCCGGCGTGGACGTCGTGATCGCGGACCCCGACCACCGCTACTACGAGGGCTGGGGCACCTCGGCCGCCTCCGCCTTCGTCTCCGGCGCGGCGGCCCTCATCAAGGCGGCCCACCCCGACCTCACCCCGGCCCAGGTCAAGAAGCTCCTGGAGGACACCGCCCGCAACGCCCCGGCCGGCGGCCGCGACGACTCACGCGGCTTCGGCATGATCGACCCGGCCGCCGCGCTCAAGTCCGCGGCCGGTCTCAAGGCGCAGGGCCTGAAGTCGGCGGCGTACAACGGGAAGTACTTCGGCACGGGCCCCGACGCCCCCAAGCCGACGGGCAGCGCGACCGACTGGGCGGCCCCGCTCGCGGGCGGCACGGGCGGGGTGCTGCTGGTCGCGGCGGTGGTGCTGTGGCGCAGCCGCCGGGAGAACACCGGGAGCCTGATCCCCTAGGTGTCACGGGTGAACGCCGACACCGCCGCTCCCGCCGCCGACTCCACCAGCGAGATCCCCTTCGCCTGGCTCGCCGTCCCGCTGGACAGCACCGCGACCAGGTAGAAGGTGCCGTCGGCCGCCTTGATCCGCCCGATGCTGTTCACCACCCACAGGCCCGTCGTGCTGCGGGGCAGCCAGCCGTTCTTCAGGGCGGTGGTACCGCCCCCGGCGGCGGCCGAGACACCCCAGCGCTGATCGGCGTTCACGGACTCCATCAGCCCGCGGAGGTACGCCCGCGAGGCGGTGCTGAGCAGTGAGTCGTCCCCGAACACCTGCTGGAGCAGGGTGAGTTGATCCTTGGCCGTCGTGCGCGTCAGACCCCACAGCCCGTCCGCCCCGGCCGAGGTCGCCGTCATCCCGAAGCGCTTGTTGGCCGCGTCGAGCCCGTCCGCCCCGCCGATGACCTGCCACAGGGCGCTGGCGGAGGCGTTGTCGCTGGCCTCGATCATCTTCACGGCGTACGCCTTCTCCGCCGCCGTCAGCCGCCGCCCCTCGTCCTGTGCCCGGAGGAGCAGCGCGGCGAGGATGTCCACCTTGACGATGCTCGCGGTAGCGAAGTCCGCCTCGCCGTACACCGCGCTCTGCCCGGAGTCCAGGTCGAGCACCGCCGCCGAGACGGCCGCGCCCGAGGGCAGGTCCACCGCCTTCATCGCCCCGTCGAGCAGCGCCGTACGGTCCACGGCGGCGGGTCGTGTCACGGGTTCCACCGAAGCCTCCTCCTCGACCGCCGGGGCGGAAGCCGACGGCGACGCAGCCGACGATACGGTCCGCCCCCCGTCGTGCGCCCGCGCCTTCACATAGACCGTGCCGCCGGCGGTGACCCCGCCGATCACGACGGCCACCAGCGCGGCGTACAGCAGCGGACGGCGGCGGCCACGGCGGCGACGGCGGTCTCGGCCGCCCGGGGAGGACTCCATGCCGCGATGCTCGGGGTGTGGGCTGTGTGTTCCGTTAGGCGGACGTTAGAGACAGGTCAGCGAATCCCGGTTTCCTGTGAGCCCGGTGACGAACGCGTTACCGCCCGCCGCAAACCCACCGACTTCCCCCGGGCCCGCCCCCGCTAGGCTCGGGCATCGTGGCGAACAAGAACATTCCCGACCCCGGTTTCTCCGACGACGACGGCTCCGCCGACCCCCGGCTGACCGCAGCGCTCGCGGCCTGGGCCGAGGACCGCACCGCTGTCGGACCCGTACTGGAGGCCCTGAAGGGTGCCCGGCTGCTCGTCCCCGTCGTCGCCGTGCTGGGTGAGGTCGAGGTGGACGAGAACGGGCTGCGCCGGGAGAAGACCAGCGACATGGCGGTGCCCACGCTGAAGGCCGCCGGACGTACCGCGCTGCCCGCCTTCACCTCCACGGACTCGCTCGCCCGCTGGGACGCCGCCGCGCGGCCCGTCGCCGTACCGCTGCACCAGGCGCTCCAGGCCGCCGCGCACGAGAAGGCCGACACCGTCCTGCTGGACATGGCGGGGCCGGTGCCCTTCGAGCTGACCGGGCCCGCGCTGCTCGCGCTCGCCGAGGGGCGCACCAGCGTCGACCCGCTCGCCGACCCGGCCGTCGTCGACGCCGTCCGTGCGGCCGTGGCCGCCGAGCCCGCCGTGCTGCGCGCCCACCTCGGTCCCGGGCAGGCCGACGGCACCCTGGCCCTCGTCCTCGACCCCACCGCCGCTCCCGCCGAGGCCGCCCGCGCGGTCGCCGGGCGGCTGGCGGCCGACGAAACGCTGAGGGCCCGCCTGGTGCGCGGCCTCGACCTGGCACTGCTGCCGGCCGGGACCACGCCTCCGGGCGAGCCCCTGTACGTACGAGAGTCCCGGTAGAAGCTAGCCGTACACCGGCCCCGTGTACTTCTCGCCGGGACCCTGGCCCGGGTCGTCCGGGACCAGGGACGCCTCGCGGAAGGCCAGCTGGAGCGACTTGAGGCCGTCGCGCAGCGGGGCCGCGTGGAAGGAGCTGATCTCGGTCGTGCTCGCGTCGAGCAGGCCGGCGAGCGCGGTGATCAGCTTGCGGGCCTCGTCCAGGTCCTTGTACTTCTCGCCCTCCTCGCTCAGCCCCAGCTTCACGGCGGCGGCGCTCATCAGGTTGACGGCGACCGTGACGATCACCTCGACGGCGGGGACCTCGGCGATGTCGCGCGTCATCGCGTCGAAGTCGGTGTTCTCAGGAGGGGTCTCACTCATACCCCACACGATAGGCGCCGGGGTGGTCCGGGCTTCGGGCCGGGCATGATTACGGCTTGTAAAGCGATCGCCGATTAGTGCCGGCAAAACAAGCCTGCTAACCTGGTATCCGACCGGCCGGACAAGCACGCCCTGTGGCGAGCGATCCGGCCCACAAGTGGAGGCTTCGAACTCCCACCTGACCGCCCTCCGGGGCAGCGGGTCACCGGTCAGACGGACCGCGGCAATGCCGACGGCGTCCGTCCGAAGCGCGCCCCGTGATTTTCACGGCGGTGTTCCGGTAGTTCGAGGAACCCGCCTGTGATCGTCCGGGGCATTTTTTGTGCTTCGGCGCGGTTAGGTCTTACGAACACAGACGTTACGCGGCTGTCCGCCAGACCGTCGCGTGGTGCTACCGAGGAGGATCCATCAGCGCCGAGCCCCGCATCAACGACCGGATTCGCGTTCCCGAGGTGCGACTTGTCGGTCCCAGTGGCGAGCAGGTGGGCATTGTCCCGCTGGCCAAGGCACTGGAGCTTGCGCAGGAGTACGACCTGGACCTGGTCGAGGTCGCGGCGAACGCCCGTCCGCCCGTGTGCAAGCTCATGGACTACGGGAAGTTCAAGTACGAGTCGGCCATGAAGGCCCGTGAGGCGCGCAAGAACCAGGCGCACACGGTCATCAAGGAGATGAAGCTCCGGCCGAAGATCGACCCGCACGACTACGACACCAAGAAGGGTCACGTCGTCCGGTTCCTCAAGCAGGGCGACAAGGTCAAGATCACGATCATGTTCCGTGGCCGTGAGCAGTCCCGCCCCGAGCTGGGCTACCGACTGCTGCAGCGCCTCGCGGAGGACGTCCAGGACCTCGGTTTCGTCGAATCGAACCCGAAGCAGGACGGCCGAAACATGATCATGGTCCTCGGTCCGCACAAGAAGAAGACCGAGGCGATGGCCGAGGCCCGCCAGGCGCAGGAAGCCCGCAAGGCGGACGCGAAGGCCAACCCCGGCAAGTCGCAGAACGCCGCGGACGCCGACAGCGTCGAGCACGCCGAGAGCGCCGAGGCTCCTGCCGAGGACGCCGCCGAGGCTTCCGCCGAGGCGTGATCCCAGGGGCGCGAGCCCCGGGGACGCAATCCCATACAAGAGCGACGCTCCACCGTGCCCGGTTTCACGACCGGGCACCGGAGCGCCACCGACGAGGAGATAACGGCGCTATGCCGAAGAACAAGTCGCACAGCGGTGCCAGCAAGCGCTTCAAGGTCACCGGCTCCGGCAAGGTGCTCCGCGAGCGCGCCGGCAAGCGCCACCTGCTCGAGCACAAGTCGTCCCGCGTGACGCGCCGTCTGACCGGCACCGCCGAGATGGCCCCGGGCGACGCCGCGAAGATCAAGAAGCTTCTCGGCAAGTGACGCCTCGGCGCTGACCAAGCGCCGTACGTCTTCACCGGGACCCAATCGTTTCCGGGTCGTGCGAGTCTGAGTCCACTCCACGGCCCCGCTACAAGGAGTTAAAAAAGTGGCACGCGTCAAGCGGGCAGTCAACGCCCACAAGAAGCGCCGGGCGATCCTCGAGGCGGCCTCCGGCTACCGCGGTCAGCGTTCGCGCCTGTACCGCAAGGCCAAGGAGCAGGTCACCCACTCGCTGGTCTACAACTACAACGACCGCAAGAAGCGCAAGGGCGACTTCCGTCAGCTGTGGATCCAGCGCATCAACGCTGCGGCCCGCCAGAACGGCATGACGTACAACCGCCTCATCCAGGGTCTGAAGGCCGCGAACGTCGAGGTCGACCGCAAGATCCTGGCCGAGCTGGCCGTCAACGACGCCGGTGCGTTCGCCGCGCTCGTCGAGGTCGCGCAGAAGGCCCTCCCGGCCGACGTCAACGCGCCCAAGGCTGCGTGACGCTGCGCCGGCTTCAGGCCGGCGCGATTCTACGGACCCGTGGGCTTCGGCCCGCGGGTCCGTTCTCTGTGTGGTGCGGGCTGGTTCGGCACCGTCGAAATCCGCCGTCGTGGCCGAGCGCCGTTGCGACGGGAAAGAATGAGGTGGAACTTCCGATGGCCCCCGTAACACCCGACGCCACCCCCGAGCTCATCTCTCCCCGGTCCCCGCGTGTCAGTGCCGCCCGTCGGCTCGCGCGGCGGAACTTCCGGGGGAAGGACCGGCTGTTCCTCGCGGAGGGGCCGCAGGCCGTGCGGGAGGGGGCCGCGCACCGGGGGGCCGACGGCGGGGCCACGCTGGTCGAGCTGTTCGCCACCG
This sequence comes from Streptomyces sp. NPDC026659, assembly GCF_040638245.1. Classification (NCBI taxonomy): domain Bacteria; kingdom Bacillati; phylum Actinomycetota; class Actinomycetes; order Kitasatosporales; family Streptomycetaceae; genus Streptomyces; species Streptomyces sp. NPDC026659. Next base: position 212,096 of record NZ_JBEZXY010000006.1, read on the forward strand.
TCGAGGCCGCGGAGCGCTACGCCGACATCGTCGCCGAGGCGCGGGACGCCGGGGCCCGGGTGCACCTGGCCTCCGAGGAGGTCATCGCCGACATCTCCACCACCGTCACCCCGCAGGGCCTGGTCGGGGTCTGCCGGTTCCTGGACACCCCGTTCGAGGACGTGCTCGCCGCCCGCCCCCAGCTCGTCGCCGTCCTCGCGCACGTCCGCGACCCCGGCAACGCGGGCACGGTGCTGCGCTGCGCGGACGCCGCGGGCGCCGAGGCCGTGATCCTCACCGACGCCTCCGTGGACCTGTACAACCCCAAGGCCGTCCGCGCCTCCGTCGGCTCCCTCTTCCACCTGCCCGTCGCCGTCGGCGTCCCCGTCGAGCAGGCCGTCCAGGGGCTGAAGGACGCCGGAGTGCGCATCCTCGCCGCCGACGGCGCCGGTGACCGCGACCTGGACGAGGAGCTGGACAAGGGCGCGATGGGCGACCCCACCGCGTGGGTGTTCGGCAACGAGGCGTGGGGCCTCCCCGAGGAGACCCGCGCCCTCGCCGACGCCGTGGTCAGCGTCCCCATCCATGGAAAGGCCGAGAGCCTGAACCTCGCCACCGCCGCCGCCGTATGTCTCTACGCGTCGGCCCGTGCACAGCGCGCCCCCGGAGGGTGCCGTTCCGTCACCAGGAGCTAGTAGGGTGACGCACTCGGGGGCCCTGCGCAGCCTGAGAGGTGGGGTACGGGGATGAGTGTGGTCGGCACGAGCACCGCGCCGGACGGACGTGAGGTGCGCCCCGCGCCCCGGCCGGGGGAAACCGCCGCCATCGACCCCGACCAGCTGCCCGACGGCCTGGTCGTCGCCGACGAGCACGGCCGGGTCGTCTGCTTCAACGCCGCCGCCACCCGCGTCACCGCCGTCCGCGCCGCCGACGCCCTCGGCGAGCCCCTGGAGAAGGCCCTCCCGCTGGAGGACCTGGAGGGCAGGCGCTGGTGGCAGCTCACCGACCCCTACGGCGGCCTCGCCATCCGGGTCCGCCAGCCCGAGCGCAACCTGCTGCTGCCCGGCGGCCGCGAGGTCCTCGTCTCCGCGCGGTACGTGCGCGCCGAACCCCTCGGACCCGTCCAGCGGCTCGTCGTCACCCTGCGCGACACCGAGGCCCGGCACCGCACCGAGCGCAGCCACGCCGAGCTGATCGCCACCGTCGCCCACGAGCTGCGCTCCCCGCTCACCTCCGTCAAGGGCTTCACCGCGACCCTGCTGGCCAAGTGGGAGCGGTTCACCGACGACCAGAAGCGGCTGATGCTGGAGACCGTCGACGCCGACGCCGACCGGGTCACCCGGCTCATCGCCGAGCTGCTCGACATCTCCCGCATCGACAGCGGCCGCCTGGAGGTGCGCCGCCAGCCCGTCGACATAGGCGCCGCCGTCGGACGGCACATCCAGGCCCATGTGGCCGCGGGCCAGTCCGCCGACCGCTTCCTGCTGCGCGTCGAGAACCCGCTGCCCGACCTGTGGGCCGACCCCGACAAGGTCGACCAGGTGCTCAGCAACCTGCTGGAAAACGCCGTGCGCCACGGCGCCGGAACCGTCACAATCGACGTCACGCCCTCGCCCTCCCCGCGCGAAGGCGAGGAGACAGGCACGTCGGTCACGGTGAGCGACGAGGGGCCCGGCATCCCGGAGGAATCCATGAACCGCGTCTTCACCCGCTTCTGGCGGGGCAGCAAGCGCGGTGGCACCGGCCTCGGGCTCTACATCGTCAAGGGCATCGTGGAAGCCCACGGCGGCTCCATCACGGTCGGCCGCGCCCCCGGCGGCGGCGCGCAGTTCCGATTTACGTTGCCCGTGAGCACCCCGGCCTATCTGGCCTAGGCGCCCACGGGCCATTCGTTCACCCCGTCCCCGTTAGACTCGGCCCCTGGCACCTTTGTGTCCGCACACGGCCCTGGCGAGTCCCGGAGCCGGTGACGGGGACCATCAGCCGGGGCACCTCCCAGCCGTAGCTGGGGGCCAATCGGAAGCACAGGAAGAGATGTCGGCACCGAATAAGTCGTACGACCCTGTCGAGGTCGAGGCGTTGAAACCCGAAGAGATCGAGCGTATGCGGGACGAGGCGCTCGCCGCCTTCCGTGCCGCGGACTCCCTCGACGCGCTCCACGAGGCCAAGGTCGCCCACACCGGCCCGGCCTCCCCGCTGTCCCTCGCCAACCGCGAGATCGGCGCCCTGCCCCCGCACGCCAAGGCCGACGCGGGCAAGCGCGTCGGCATGGCCCGCGGCGCGGTGAACAAGGCGCTGGCCGGCCGCCAGGTGGAGCTGGAGGCCGAGCGGGACGCCCGCGTGCTGGTCGAGGAGGACGTCGACGTCACCCTGCCGTACGACCGCGTCCCCGCCGGTGCCCGCCACCCGCTGACCACGCTCTCCGAGCGCATCGAGGACGTCTTCGTGGCCATGGGCTACGAGGTCGCCGAGGGCCCCGAGGCCGAGGCCGAGTGGTTCAACTTCGACGCGCTCAACATCGGCCCCGACCACCCCGCGCGCGGTGAGGCCGACACCTTCTTCGTGCGGGACGACAAGGGCGGCACCGACTCCGGCGTCGTCCTGCGCACCCACACCTCGCCTGTCCAGATCCGTTCGCTGCTCGACCGCGAGCCGCCGGTCTACGTGATCTGCCCGGGCCGCGTCTACCGCACCGACGAGCTGGACGCCACGCACACCCCGGTGTTCCACCAGGTCGAGCTGCTCGCCATCGACGAGGGCCTGACCATGGCCGACCTCAAGGGCACCCTGGACCACATGGTCCAGGCGCTGTTCGGTCCGGACATGAAGACCCGGCTGCGGCCGAACTTCTTCCCGTTCACCGAGCCGTCCGCCGAGATGGACATGGTGTGCTACGTCTGCCGCGGCGAGTCCGTCGGCAACCCCGACCGGCCCTGCCGCACCTGCTCCAGCGAGGGCTGGATCGAGCTGGGCGGCTGCGGCATGGTCAACCCCAAGGTCCTGGCCGCCTGCGGCGTCGACCCGGAGAAGTACAGCGGGTTCGCCTTCGGGTTCGGCATCGAGCGGATGCTGATGTTCCGCCACAACGTCGAAGACATGCGAGACATGGTCGAGGGTGACGTCCGGTTCACCCGGCCGTTCGGGATGGAGATCTGATGCGTGTCCCGCTTTCCTGGCTGCGGGAGTACGTCGACCTGCCGGAGTCCGAGACCGGCCGTGACGTACAGGCCAAGCTCATCGACTCCGGCCTCGAGGTCGAGACCGTCGAGCAGCTCGGCGCCGGCCTCAAGGGCCCCCTCGTCGTCGGTCAGGTGCTGACCATCGAGGAGCTGGAGGGCTTCAAGAAGCCGATCCGCTTCTGCACGGTCGACGTCGGCACCGCCAACGGCACCGGTGAGCCGCAGGAGATCGTCTGCGGTGCCCGCAACTTCTCCGTCGGCGACAAGGTCGTCGTGGTCCTGCCCGGCGCCGTCCTGCCCGGCGACTTCGCCATCGCCGCCCGCAAGACGTACGGCAAGACCTCCCACGGCATGATCTGCTCCACCGACGAGCTGGGCATGGGCGACGACGGCACCCACGGCATCATCGTGCTGCCGCCGGAGACCGAGGTCGGCCAGGACGCCATCGCGCTCCTGGAACTGGTCGACGAGGTCCTGGACATCGCCGTCACCGCCAACCGCGGCGACTGCCTGTCCATCCGCGGCGTCGCCCGCGAGACCGCCATCGCCTACGGCCTGCCGCTGCGCGACCCGGCCCTGATCGACGTCCCGGCGCCGAACGCCTTCGGCTACCCGGTCAAGGTCTCCGAGCCGATGGGCTGCGACCGCTTCACCGCCCGTACGGTGACCGGTCTGAGCCCCGAGGCCCGCTCCCCGATCTGGCTGCGCCGCCGGCTGCAGAAGGTCGGCATCCGCCCGGTCTCGCTCGCCGTGGACGTCACCAACTACGTGATGACCGAGCTGGGCCAGCCGCTGCACGCCTACGACCGCTCGCTGGTCCAGGGCACCATCGGGGTGCGCCGGGCCGAGGAGGGCGAGAAGCTCGTCACCCTCGACGGCGTCGAGCGCAAGCTGCACGCCGAGGACCTGGTCATCACCGACGACCGCGGACCGATCGGCCTCGCCGGTGTCATGGGCGGCCAGAACACCGAGATCGCCGACCACGACGACGAGTCGCACTCCACCGCCGACGTGGTGATCGAGGCCGCGCACTTCAACGCCGTCTCGATCGCGCGCACCGCCCGTCGCCACAAGCTGTCCTCCGAGGCGTCCCGGCGCTTCGAGCGCGGCGTCGACCCGCAGGCCACCGCGGCCGCCGCGCAGCGGACCGTGGACCTGCTGGTGCTGCTCGCGGGCGGCACCGCCGAGGCCGGGGTCACCGAGATCATCGCCCCGTCCGCGCCGCACAGCATCACCATCCCGGCCGACCACCCGGACAAGGTCGCGGGCGTGACGTACGGCCGCGAGACCGTCGTCCGCCGTCTCCAGGAGATCGGCTGCGACGTGTACGGGCAGGACGAGCTGATCGTCACCGTCCCGTCCTGGCGGCCCGACCTCACCGAGGCCAACGACCTGGCGGAGGAGGTCATCCGCCTGGAGGGCTACGAGAACCTGCCCTCCACGCTGCCCCGGCCCACCTCCGGGCGCGGTCTCACCCACCGCCAGCGGCTGCACCGCAGGGTCGGCCGCGCGCTGGCCGGCGCGGGTTACGTCGAGGCGCCGAACTACCCGTTCGTCTCCGAGCAGGTCTTCGACCAGCTGGGCCTGGACGCCGAGGACCCGGCCCGCCGGGTCGTGAAGCTCGCCAACCCGCTGAACGACGAGGAGCCCGCGCTGCGCACGACGTTGCTGCCGGGTCTGCTCGGCGCGCTGCGCCGCAACGACGGCCGCGGCACGCACGACCTGGCGCTCTTCGAGACGGGTCTGGTCTTCCTGCCCCGTGCGGAGCGCGCCGCCGCCGTGCACCCGTCGGCCGACCGCCGTCCCACCGACGAGCAGCTCGCCGAGCTGAACGCCGCGCTGCCCGAGCAGCCGCGCCATGTCGCCGTCGTCCTCGCCGGGGCGCGCGAGCAGGCCGGCTGGTGGGGCAAGGGCCGTCCGTCCGACTGGGCCGACGCGATCGAGGCCGCGCGGACCGTCGCTGGTGAGGCGGGCGCCGAGCTCGTCATCCGCAAGGGCCAGTACGGCCCCTGGCACCCGGGCCGCTGCGCCGAGCTGGTCGTCGTCGAGGACGGCACCGAGCGGGTCGTCGGCCACGCGGGCGAGCTGCACCCGCGCGTGCTCAAGGCCCTCGGCCTGCCCGAGCGCACCTCCGCGATGGAGCTGGACCTGGACGCCCTGGAGCGGGTCGGCGACGACACCCCGCAGGCGCCGGGCATCTCCACCTTCCCGGTCGCCACGCAGGACGTCGCCCTCGTGGTCGACAAGCCCGTACCGGCCGCCGAGGTCGAGGCGGCGCTGCGCGACGGCGCGGGTGAACTCCTGGAGTCCATCCGCCTGTTCGACGTCTACGAGAACGCCGAGCAGCTCGGCGACGGCCGCAAGTCGCTCGCGTACGCGCTGCGCTTCCGTGCCGCCGACCGCACGCTGACGGTGGACGAGGCGTCCGCCGCGCGCGACGCCGCGGTCGCCCTCGCGGGCGAGCGCACGGGGGCGGTCCTGCGAGGCTGACTCTTCGCGGCGCTTCGTCGGAGCGCATGTGACGGCGGCGGCCGGTCGTGGGAGATCCCGCGACCGGCCGCCGCCGTTTCCGGCCCCCTCGGGGCGGTCTCGCCGGGCGCGCGGCAACCGGTCTCAGGTCCGCGCCCCGGCTCTCGCGCGGGCCGAGAAGACCGGGCCGCCGCCGTTTGAGGGGGAGCGGGCGACCCGGCCGGCCTCGCGCGAGGCACTCAGTGAACCCGGTCCGCCCCACCCGGCGACAGCGCGCACACCGCATGGGTGGACGTACTCCGTTCACACCCCGTGTGAAGACGGACGCACTACGCTTACGGCACCAGGCCACCCCGGGGGGCGATGCCATGCAGCCCAACACTCTGCTCGACGCGATCCTGGACGAGGCGGGCGTCTCGCACGCCGGTCTCGCCGCGCGCGTCAACCAGGCGGGCCGAGGCCGCGGCCTCGTACTGCGGTACGAACACACCGCCGTGGCACGGTGGTTGAAGGGCCAGCGGCCGCGCGGCCAGGTGCCCGACCTGATCTGCGAGGTGCTGGCCCTGCGGCTGCGGCGGCCGGTCACCCTGGACGACATCGGGCTCGGGGTGCCCGGCGGGGCGGCCGTGGCGCACTCCGGTTCGCTCTCCGGCTTCGTGGAGCGCGCCACCGCGCTCTGGCGCTCGGACGAACAGCAGCGCCCGCACGTCCTGGGGGCACCCGCGGTCACCGGCACGCCCGCCGTGATGCCGGTGTGGGAGTGGGAGAACCCGCCCGAGGACACCGACGTCTCGCGCGGCGGCCGCCACCGGGTCACCCAGACCGACCTCGACACCCTCCGCGCGGCCCGCGCCCACTACGAGCAGATGTACCGCAAGGCGGGCGGCATCGCGACCCGCACCCGCATCGTCGGCTTCCTCAACGCCGAGGCCGTCCCGCTCCTGCGCGGCAGCTACACCGACGCCACCGGCCGTCAACTCCACCGCGCCACAGGTGGGTTGGTCGCCGTCGCGGGCATCTGCGCCTACGACTCCGACGCGCACGGACTCGCCCAGCGCTACTTCCACCAGGCACTGCGTCTCGCGAAGGCCAGCGGGGACCGGGGATTCGGGGCGTACGTCATAGCGCTGCTGGTCAACCAGTCCCTGCACATGCGGGAGTTCCGGCAGGCGGTGGCCTTCGCGGAGGCCGCGCTGCGGGCGGCGGGGCGGCACATCACCCCGGCGCTCGCCTCCGACCTGTACGCGATGCAGGCCAAGGCGTACGCCCATCTCGGCGACAGCGGGGGCGCGTTGTCCTGCATCCGGCGCGCGGAGACGGCGGCCGAGCACATCCGGCGCGGCCATGAGCCCGACGAGACCGGGTACGTCCAGCCCGGTCTGGTCAACGTCCAGGTCGCCGAGGCGCTGCTCAGCCTCGGGGAACTCGCCGCCGCCCGTGAGCATGCCGCCGCCGCGGTGGACAACCCGGCGCACGACCGGGGCCGCGTGCACCGACTCGCCATGCTCAGCACGATCGAGCTGCGCCAGGGCGATGCCGATCATGCCGTGGCGACCGCCGTGGAGATGGCCGAGCAGGCGCGTGGCATGGAGTCGCGCCGGCTGCGGGAGAGACTCAGAGAAGTGCGCGAACACCTGGTGCGCTTCGGCTCGTCCGGGGCGGCGGAGGCGGCGGAACTGATCGACGGGGCGCTGCGCGTGCCCCTGTAGAAGCAGGCGGGGCGTTCGGATGCAGTGGGCGGGCGCACAGTAGGCCCGTCCGTCTCCCTGCTGCGATATTGCCACTGACTCGGCGGAAGGTGGCAGAACCGTGCAGTGGACGAAACAGGACGAACAAACTGTGTACGCAAACCGCTGGTTCAGCGTCAACCTGGCGGATGTGGAGCTGCCGGACGGCCGGCACCTCGACCACTTCATGATCCGGCTGCGGCCGGTCGCCGTCGCCACGGTGGTCAACGGGGCCAACGAGGTCCTCCTCCTGTGGCGGCACCGCTTCATCACCGACAGCTGGGGCTGGGAACTGCCCGCCGGTGTCGTGGAGGACGGCGAGGACATCGCGGAAGCGGCCGCCCGCGAACTGGAGGAGGAGACCGGCTGGCGTCCCGGCCCGCTGCACCACCTCATGAGCGTCGAGCCGTCCAACGGCCTCACCGACGCCCGGCACCACATCTACTGGTCCGACCGGGGCGAGTATCTCGGCCCGCCCGTCGACGACTTCGAGTCCGACCGGCGCGAGTGGGTGCCGCTGAAGATCGTCCCGGACCTGATCACCCGGGGCGAGGTACCGGCGGCGAACATGGCGGCGGCGTTACTCCTGCTGCATCATCTGCGGCTGGGGGAGGGGTGAGGGGTGCCCGGTGACGGCCCTCTTTTCTGGGGGGCCGTCCGCCTCACCCCGCCTCCCGGTCGGCGGTGGCAGCGGTACGCCCCGCCGCCCAGGCGGAGACCCACCAGCAGCCCACCGCCAGGGGGAGCGTGATCAGCAGGGGCAGCGCCGGGAAGTGCGCGCCGGAGGAGTAGGCCGCGCGGACGGCGGCGTTCGCCGGGGAACCGGTGAGCACCAGCAGCAGCACCGAGCCGACGATCAGCGCGCCCGCCGCGCCCGCCGTCGTACGCACCAGCGACGGCGTGCAGATCGCGCCGAGCGCACTGCCCGCCAGCAGGCAGACCACTCCGACGGCCAGCCCGTCACCGAGCACCGTCACGCCCGCCATGCCCCGGGGCACCCGGCAGGTCAGCAGCGCGGCCCCCGCCGCGAGGAGGACGAGCAGCAGACCGACCGCGAGCGTGACGGCCAGCGCGGCGTACTGGGGACGGCGGGGGCCGGTGGCAGCCGCGAGACAGGCCCGCGCGGCGGCCGGCTCCGCCGCCGGAAGGGCCCGGGTGAGCCAGGCGAGGGCGGGCACCAGCGCGGCCGCGTTCCAGCCGAGCTGGCTGCCGAGCGAGGACTGGCTGTCCAGGGAGATCGCCAGGAGCCCGAGGTAGAACAGGACGGGCGGGAGCCAGCGCTGGGAGCGGACGAGCAGGGCGGTCTGGTAGTGGAGCAGCGCCTTCATCGTCGTCCTCCGCTCACCCGGCGGACATGGGCGCCGTCGCCGCCCGGCACGGCGGTGAGCAGCGCGCGGAGCAGGGCGTCCGAGTGGTCCTCGTCGGTCCGCAGCCGTACGGCACCGTCCGCCAGGGCGGTCACCGCCCGCACGCCCGGCAGCGCGGACGGGTCCTCCGGGCCGCCTGTGAACTCGATCAACACCACCGAAGTGGTGGCCTGTTGGTTCACGGTCACGGTGCCGTCGCCGACGGTCCACCGCAGCTCGGTGCGGTCCGCGAGCCGGGCCGGGGCGTGGTCGACGTAGACGACGGTCGCCCCCTCGGCCACCCGCTGCTCCACGGCCTCGTCCAGCTCGTCGCGCGACGGGGCGTCCAGACCCGTCCACGCCTCGTCCAGCACCAGCAGCGCGGGCTCGCCGAGCAACGCCTGCGCCACCGCCACCTTCTGACAGGTCCCCTTGGAGAGCTGGGCCAGTGGCCGCTCCGCGTGCTCCCCGGCGCCGAAGCGATCGAGGAGCCGCCTTCCGCGCCGCTCGGCCTCCACTGCGGACAGCCCGTGGGCCCGCCCCATGAGCCGCAGATACTGCACGGACGTGAACGGCAGCGTGGCCGGGAACCGCTCCGGTACGTACGCGGCACGGCCGGTCCGCCCGACCACGCGTCCCCGCGCGGGCCGTACGGCCCCCGCGACGACGCGCAGCAGGGTGGACTTCCCGCAGCCGTTGGCCCCCTGAACGCGGATCAACTTCCCTGCGGGCAGATCCAGTTGGATGTCGCGCAGTACCCAGGGCCCACGCCACCCGTAACGCAACCCGACTCCCTCAAGCCTCATCGGGTCAGCATAGGAAGGGCGGCGGGCCCGGTGCGCTTCCCGCCCCCCTCAGTTGCGGTAGCGGTAGAGAATCCGGCCGCGCGTCAGGTCGTACGGGCTGAGTTCCACGAGGACGCGGTCGTACGGGAGGATGCGGATGTAGTTCTTCCGGATCTTCCCGCTGATGTGCGCGAGTACGTGGTGGCCGTTCTGCAGCTCCACCTTGAAGTTGGCGTTGCGCAGGCATTCGAGGACGGTGCCTTCGAGTTCCAGGCCCTTCGGTGTTCTTGCCAAGATCGCTCGTTTCTCGATTGTCGGGGTTGGTGTTCCGGTGTGTGCGGGTGTCAGTGGCGCACCAGTTCCAGGTAGCTGCCCGATCGCCGGGCGCCGACGCCCTCGACCAGCGTGATCGCCGCCATATTGGTGTCGTCCACCTCGGCCCAGGCCGAGCCGATCCCGTCCCGGTGCAGCGCGGCCAGCGCGTGGGTCAGCAGGGCGCGCCCGATGCCGTGGCGGCGCTGGTCGGCCCGTACGGCGAGGAGCCCGATCCTGGCCCGGCTGCGCACCGGTACGACCCGGATCAGACCGGCGTAGTCGCCGTCGCGCACCGCCACGGCGTACTTCGACGGGTCCACCAGCGTGTCCCCGGCCGGGCGGGGACGCACCTCTGCGGGCATGGTGTGCCAGCCGACGGTGGCCTCGACCTCCTCACGGACCGCACGGTCCAGCGCGCGCAGCGGGGCTTCGTCCGCGTGGCCCGCGGGCAGGATGGTCACGCCCTGGGGGAGTTGCGGCAGGTCGACCGACGCGGTGGGCAGCACGTACTCGCGCTCACGGCGTCCGAGGGTGAAGCCGAGCCGCTCCCACGTCGACTTCAGCCCGTGGTCGTCCTCACCGACCAGGGTGTGGAGCGGTTCCGTGAGATCGGCCAGCATCGCGGCGGCGAGCCGGTCGAAGGCCGCGTCCTGCCATACGTCGATGCTGATGAAGAGCCGCCCGTCGGGCCGGTGCGAGAGGTCGCCGTGGCCGACGATCCGGCCCTCGTCCACGGCCTCCCAGCGCGCCTCCGCGACGCGCGTGATGGTCACAGTGTCCATGGTGTTCGCCTTTCAGGAATGCCTTGTCGAACAGACGCTCCCGACGACACCTGGATCAGTCGCACACCGTGACGCACAGAGGGAGCACCCACCTCACTACAGCGTTCATGGGTCTCACCTCCTCCAGCCAAGCCACGGTCAACGGCAAGCTACCAGCTCGACCAGGGGCGCGGCCAACCCTTTTTTCCCCGAGAACCGGCGAGGGCCGCCACCCGGTGTACGGATGGCGACCCTCGCCGCGGTGCTGGGGAGACCCAGGTCAGGCGTACGTATAGAACCCCGACCCCGTCTTGCGGCCCAGGCGGCCCGCCTCCACCATGCGCTGGAGCAGCGGGGGAGCGGCGTACAGGGGCTCCTTGTACTCCGCGTACATCGAGTTGGCGATCGAGACGATCGTGTCCAGGCCGATGAGGTCGGAGAGCTTGAGGGGGCCCATGGGGTGGGCGCAGCCCATTTCCATGCCGTTGTCGATGTCCTCGCGGCTGGCGATGCCGGACTCGAACATACGGATCGCGGAGAGGAGGTACGGCACGAGGAGCGCGTTGACGACGAAGCCGGAGCGGTCCTGGGCGCGGATCGCGTGCTTGCCGAGGACCTTCTCGGCGAAGAGCTGGGCGCGGCTCAGGGTGCCCTCGGAGGTGGTGAGCGCCGGGATCAGCTCGACCAGGCTCTGCACGGGCGCGGGGTTGAAGAAGTGGATGCCGATCACGTGGTCCGGGCGGGACGTGGCGACCGCCAGCTTCACCAGCGGGATGGAGGAGGTGTTGGAGGCGAGGATCGCGTCGGGGCGGGTCACCACCTGGTCGAGCACGCGGAAGATCTCCGTCTTCACCTGCTCGTTCTCCACGACGGCCTCGATCACGAGGTCACGGTCCGCGAACTCGCCGAGGTCGGTGGTGAAGCTCAGCCGCGCCCGCGTCGCGTCCCGCTCCTCCTCGCTGATCTTGCCGCGCTCGGCGGCCTTCGACAGGGAGTTGTACAGCCGGGTCCGGCCGATCTCCAGGGCGTCGCCCGTGGTCTCCGCGACCTTCACGTCCAGGCCGGCCCGGGCGCACACCTCGGCGATGCCCGCACCCATCTGGCCGCAGCCCACGACTCCGACGCGCGAGATGTCTCCGGCTCGGAAGTCCGTCACATCGTCCCCTTCGCTGGTTTCTCGACTCTCGCAGGGCCCCGGAATCGGTGCCTGCTCCGATCGTGCACGTTACCGCCAAGTATCGATGATCGATCGACGGGGTAGGGGCAAGCCGTACCGTCGGGACGGTCCGTCATGGGGCGGATTCGGAGCGTGTGGGGGTGGGCATGGTGATGCGCGGAGAGTCCGAGTCCGGGTCCGGGGGCCGCTCGCGAGTGACGGGCGTCTCGCGCAGAGCGCTCACCCTGGGAGCCGTCACCGCCCTCGTGGCGGCCCAGGGCGCGCAGTCGGCCCAGGCCCAGGTGCCCCGCCCCGCGCACCCCGCGCACCCCACCCGCCGTACCGAGATGCGGGGCGTCTGGCTCGCCACCGTCGCCAACCGGGACTGGCCCTCCCGCCCCGGCCTGTCGCCCGACGAGCAGCGCGCGGAGCTGACCGCGCACCTCGACCGGGCCGTACGGGACCGCCTCAACACCGTGATCTTCCAGGTGCGCCCCACCGCCGACGCCCTGTGGCCCTCGCCGTACGAGCCCTGGTCCGAGTATCTGACCGGCACCCAGGGCGCCGACCCCGGCTGGAACCCGCTGGCCACCGCTGTGCGGGAGGCTCATGCGCGCGGCCTGGAACTGCACGCCTGGTTCAACCCGTACCGGGTCGCCAACCACACCGACCCGGCCCGCCTGGTCCCCTGGCACCCCGCCCGCACCCACCCCGACTGGACCGTCGCCTACGGCGGCAAGCTCTACTACAACCCCGGCCTGCCGGAGGTCCGCCGCTTCGTGCGGCGGGCCATGCTCGACGCCGTACGCCGCTACCCCGTCGACGCCGTGCACTTCGACGACTACTTCTACCCCTACCCGGTGGCCGGGCAGACCTTCGACGACGACGCGGCGTACGCGGCCCACGGCGCGGACTTCCCCACCCGGGCCGACTGGCGCCGCGCCAACATCGACAAGCTGATCCGCGAGATGGCGGCCGGAATCCGGCGCGTACGCCCCGGCACCCGCTTCGGGATCAGCCCCTTCGGGGTGTGGCGGAACGCCGCGACCGACCCGCGCGGCTCGGAGACCACGGCGGGCGTGCAGACGTACGACGACCTGGGCGCGGACACCCGGAAATGGGTGCGCGAGGGGTGGATCGACTACATCGTGCCGCAGGTGTACTGGAACATCGGCTTCGCGGCCGCCGACTACGCGAAGCTCGTCGACTGGTGGGCCCGGCAGGCCGACGGCAGCCGCACCCGGCTGTACATCGGCGAGGCGCTCTACAAGGTGGGCGTCGCCGGACAGCCTCCGGCCTGGCAGGACCCGGCGGAGCTGTCCCGGCACCTCACGCTGGCCGCGCGGTACCCGCAGGTGCGCGGCCATGTCTTCTTCGCCGCACAGGACGTGGCCCGCGACCCGCTGGGCGCGATGGCACGGGTGGTCGCCGACCACTACCGGCAGCCGGCGAGACCCCCGCGCTGACCCCGTTGCACCCCGTTGCCGTTCGCCTGCCTCGTCCTGGCTGTTTCCGTCCGCCTCTTCCGTCTACTTCGGCTCGTCCTCATGGTGTTGGACCTGGCAGTCCGGTCCGGGCGACATGATGGCCTCGTGTCCGTCCTCGAAGCGGACGCGGTAGGGCGGGCTGCCCTCCTCGCCGATCACTTCCACCACTTCCGAGACCTGGTCGTGCTGTCCGACCACCCGCCCGTGCTGGACAAGGTGGTCGCCCTTGTGCGCACGCATCTTCGGGCCCTCCTCACGGTCATGACCGTTGGGTGACGGCGATGCACACGAGCACGGCGAGCGCGGTCAGCGGAGCGGCCGCGGTGACATGCTCGCCCAATAGCAGTGCCGACCACACCAGTGTGAGCAGGGGCTGAGCCAACTGCAACTGGCTGGCCCGGGGGATGCCCACCGCCGCCATGCCCCGGTACCAGAGCACCAGGCCGAGGAACTGCGAGCCCAGCGCGACCCACAGCACGCCCGCCACCCCGTGCGCGGTGAGATGGACCGGCTCGTGCCTGAGGGACAGTGCCGCGCCGAGCGCGCTCAGTGGCAGACAGAGCACCAGCGCCCAGCCGATGACCTGCCAGCCGGGCATGACCCGGGCCAGCCTGCCGCCCTCGGTGTATCCGGCCGCGCAGATCAGCAGGGCCGCGAAGAGATAGGCGTCCGCCCTGGTCAGGGCGCCGCCGCTCTGGGTGATCGTGAACGCGACCACCGCGGCCGCGCCCGCGAGCGCCGCCGTCCAGAACCGCCGCGAGGGCCGGACCCCGACGCGCAGCGCGGACATGGCGGCGGTCGTCAGCGGCAGCAGGCCCACGACGACGGCCGCGTGCGCGGTGGTGGAGGTCTGGAGCGCGAGCGTGGTCAGCAGCGGGAAGCCGAGCACCGTACCGGCCCCGACCACCGCGAGCCCCGGCAGATGGCGCCGGGCGGGCAGCGGCACCCGCAGGAACAGCAGACAGCCGCCCGCGACCAGCGCCGCGAGGACGCCCCGGACCGCCGTGAGCGACCAGGGGCCGAAGCTCTCCAGGCCCCAGGCGGTGGCGGGGAAGGTGAGGGAGAAGGCGACGACGCCGAGGGCCGCCAGGCCGCTGCCCATGAGATGGGGCTCGCGCGGCGGCGCGGTGACCGTTATCGGGGTCGTGGCAGTAGCGCTACTCTGTGCTCTCATGAATGAGCGTAGCAGTGTGCGCGAACTGGCGGAACAGCTGCGGAGGGAGCTGAACCGCTACTCACCGGGTGAGAAGCTGCCGTCCAGCCGGGCCCTGGTCGAACGGTTCCGGGTGAGCCCGGTGACCGTCTCGCGGGCGCTCGCCCAGCTCGCCGCCGAGGGACTGGTCGTCACCCGGCCCGGCGCCGGTGCCTTCCGGTCCCGGCCACGCGCCACTCCCGCGCCCGCCGGGGACACCTCCTGGCAGGAGGTCGCGCTCAGCGCCGACGGCACCGGCGACGTCGTACCCCGCACCGTGGACGCCTCCGGCGTCATGATCTCGCTGCCCGCCCCGCCGCCCGGCGTCCTGGAGCTCAGCGGCGGCTACCCGCACCCCAGCCTCCAGCCCGAGCAGGCCATGGCCGCCGCGCTCGCCCGCGCCGGACGGCGCCCCGGTGCCTGGGGCCGCCCGCCGCTGGAGGGGCTGCCCGAGCTGCGGGAGTGGTTCGCGCGCGGCATCGGCGGCGCTGTCACCGCGGCCGAGGTGCTGATCGCGGCGGGCGGCCAGTCCGCGCTGGCCACCGCGCTGCGCGCCCTCGCCCCGGCCGGTGCCCCCGTCCTCGTCGAGTCGCCCACCTACCCCGGGATGCTGGACCTCGCCCGCGCCGCCGGACTCAGGCCCGTCCCGGTGCCGGTGGACCGCGACGGCGTACGCCCCGACCTGCTCGCCGACGCCTTCCGTGCCACCGGCGCCCGCGCCTTCGTCTGCCAGCCGCTCTTCCAGAACCCCACCGGCGCCGTCCTCGCCCCCGACCGCCGCGCCGAGGTCCTGCGCATCGCCCGCGCCTCGGGCGCCTTCGTCATCGAGGACGACTACGTACGCCGCCTCGCCCACGCCGACGCGCCCCCGCTGCCCCGCCCGCTCGCCGCCGACGACCCGGACGGTGTCGTCGTCCACGTCGGCTCGCTCACCAAGGCGACCTCGCCCAGCTTCCGGGTGGCCGCGCTCGCCGCGCGCGGCCCGGTCCTCGAACGGCTGCGCGCCATCCAGGTCGTGGACAGCTTCTTCGTGCCCCGCCCGCTCCAGGAGGCGGCCCTCGAACTGGTCGGCTCCCCGGCGTGGCCGCGCCATCTGCGGTCACTGTCGGCCGAGTTGGCGGTACGGCGCGAGGCGATGACCGGCGCGCTCGCACTCCACCTCCCCGAACTCACCGTGTCCCACATCCCGTTCGGCGGCTTCCACCTCTGGCTCCGGCTGCCCGAGGGAGTCACGGAACCGGCCCTGACCGCCGCCGCCCTGCGCGCGGGCGTCTCCGTCACCCCCGGGCGCGCCTACTTCAGCGCGGAGCCCCCGGCGGCCCACATCCGGCTGAGTTTCGCGGCGGTCGCGGGGACGGGCGAGATCGCGGAGGGGGTACGGCGGCTGCGGGCGGCGTACGACGAAGTACGGTGAAGTCGGACAAGTCCCGTGCGGTGCCTGTTGGTTGACACCCGGCACGGAGGTGTTTTCCGGTCACTCCGGGTGGCGGGGGCCTGATCGCCCTTGACCGGTACCCGTCCTGGGCCCACCATCGGCGCATGCCACTTCGGGTGACGTTCGTCGCGGCCGCCCACGGTTCCCCGTCGTACGCCGAGCGCTTCGGGGACGACCGGCCGCTGGACCAGGCCGGCTGGGACGAGGTGCAGCGGATGGTCGGGTACCTGCTCCCGCTGGCCGCCGCCGAGCTGCGCTACTGCTCCCCGACCCCGCGCAGCCGCGCCACCGGCGACGCCCTCGGATACGCCCCTCTGGTCCAACTCGCCCTGCGCGACTGCGACATGGGCCGCTGGCGCGGGCTGACCCTGGGCGAGGCGATGGCCCGCGAGCCGCAGGCGGTGGACGCCTGGCTGACCGACCCGCGCTCCTCACCGCACGGCGGCGAGTCCCTGCTGGCGTTCATCTCCCGGGTCGGCGGCTGGCTCGACACCCGGCCGGTGGACGAGTACGGCCGGATCGTCGCCGTCGCCGAGCCCGCCGTGATCCGCGCGGCCCTGGTGTACGCGCTGAAGGCACCGCCCTCGACCTACTGGAACCTCGACGTACGCCCGCTGTCCGCCACCACCGTCACGGGCGGCTCCGGCCGCTGGAACCTCCGCCTGGACGGGGTGTCGGCCCAGCCCTCGCGCACGTAGGCGAGGTGCTGCTCAGCCCTCGCGCGCGTACTCGGTGGTCAGCACCAGGTCCTTTGCCGGGCCGCCCACCCGCCACACCGAGCGCCAGTGGTCGGCGTCGGCGACGGTGAACTCGCCCCGGTAGAAGTCGGCGGAGCAGGGATGCCCGGCGATGTACTGCCCCGTGCGCAGATCCAGCTCGTGGAAGGGGCGCCCGTCCGCGAACCGTACGTCCGCCGTGCCGGGCTCCTGGCCGGGCAGAAAACGCAGCGTACGGGTCGCGGGCCGGGTCACGCCCTGCCAGGTGAACTCCCCGGACTCCTCGTGCAGCAGCCCGGGTTCGCCGTCCGGCAGGGGCGCGAAGACGGTGACGCCCTCGAAGCGGCCGGTGTCCCCGCTCGCGAGGTCGCGTACCTCACGGGTGACGTGCCAGCGCCCGGCGAGATGGGCCAGCACGTCGGGAACGGGCAGCACCTCGGGTACGGGAAGACGGTCGCCGTTCACCCGGCCCCCTTTCGCATCCATGCCCCGAGCTTACGGCCGCCCGCCCCCGGGCTACCGGCCCGCCTCCTCCACCGGCAGCCACAGCTCGCAGTCGGCTCCGGTGCCGTCCGGGGTGGGACGGACCCGCAGGATCTCCGGGCCGGGGCGGCTCGCGTACGGGTTCGACGGGAACCACTGCGTGAACACGTCCCGCCACAGCAGCTGCACGGCCTCCGGCATGGGCCCGGAGACGGTGAACACCGCCCAGGTACCGGCGGGGACGGTCAGGCTCGCGAGGTGATCGGGCGAGGGCGACGGTGAGGGCGTGGGCGTGGGCGCCGAGGTGACCACCCCGTGGTAGTAGTCCAGCTCCGTACCCTCGGCCCGGCTCGGGTCCAGGTCGTCGCAGACCGCGACGACACCCTCCGGCTCCTGGTCCGACAGCTCGGCCAGCCGCGCCAGTTCCTTTTTGTCGATCCCCCGGACGAAGTCCATGATCGCCTGGTTCGGTCCCGCGTGCACCAACGGCACCCTGGCCCTGAACCCGACGACGCCGAACTCCGGCTTCTCCACGATCCGATACCGCATACTGCCGCTCCCTTCGATCACGAGACGGAAGGACATCCGGGGCTGCGAACTGAGCGGCGCGCCGGTCCGCCGGGCCTCACCCGGCCCGACGCCGTGCATCGCGCGGAACGCCCGCGCGAACGCCTCACCCGAGCCGTAGCCGTACCGGACGGCGATGTCGAGCAGCGTCTCCCGGCCCGCGACCACCTCCGCCGCCGCGAGCGTGAGCCGCCTGCGCCGCACGTACTCCGACAACGGCATCCCCGCCAGCGCGGAGAACATCCGCCGCAGGTGATACACGGAGGTGGCCGCGATCCGCGCCAACTCCTCGACGTCCACGGTCCCGTCGAGCCCCTGCTCGATCCGGTCCATCACGTGGTTGAGCCGCTCCAGCACGCCGGTTCCTTCCCTTTGACGTGACCGACGCTAGGTGGGGCGGGGGAGCCCGGGCCCGACTGTCGGTGCCCGATGATGTCGGGTCGGCGGGCGCCGGCGGAGATTCGTGCATTCTTCACGTGACAGCGTTCCGGCGCGCGCTCCGAGGGACGATGATGATCACGATGCCGGGCTGTGCGTTCTCCGCACCGCGGCGCGGGGCGGGTGTGCGTTTGCCGCGACGGCGTCACCTCTTGACGATCCGGAAGGAAACACGGTTCACGATGCGTGCGTTACACAGATCGGCGGCGGGGAGACAGCACGGGACCGGCTCGCGCCGTGCTCTCGCCGATCACCTGGTGGTGTTCCTGCTCACCCTGGCCATGGCGGTGACCGGCTCCGCGCTGAGCGCGGGACCCGCCTCGGCGGCCGAGGCGGGGGCACAGGACGCGGGCGCGGCGTGCGCCTCGCACGCCACCTCCTTCGGCGCCGTGGCGAACGCCCCGGCCATGACCCTCCGCATGGGCTGCGCGGGGGACGCGGGTTCGCTCCGCACGCTCGCCCAGAGCGACAGCGACCTCGTCCTCGCCTTCGACTTCAACGTGCCCGAGCGCCGCGACGAGACCCGCGCCCTGGCCCAGGACGCGGTCGCCGCCGTCCAGGCCGACCAGAACTCGGGTCACACGCTCGCCCAGGCGCTCTACGACCACGCGCGGGACCACGCGGTGGGGCTCTACCCGGTGACGGACGCCGGTGACTACGACGGCCGGGTCACGACCGCGGGCGACAGCGTCGTCCTCGTCCTGCCGATAGGAGAGATCGGCACGAGCGCCACGTGGTGGCAGAAGTTCATCGCGACCGGGGTCGGCTGGGCCGTCAGCATCGGGGCGAGCGCCATCTGCGGTGCGTTGATGGCTCCCGGGGCTCCGTTCGCCGCCCCCATCTGTCTGGGCGTGGGAGGCGCGATGGGCGGGTTCATCACCGAACTGATGAACGCGGCCTTCGACAACGTGTCCTTCGGGGACACGGACACCTGGGCCTCCCTGCTCGGCGCGGCCTTCTGGGGCGCGGTGCAGGGTGCCGCTTCGGGTTACCTGGTCAAGTGGGCGAGCGACGCGACCGGGACCTTCGTCACCGATCTCCAGCTCAGCCTGCGGGGCATCGCCGCCAAGCTGGGCAACCTCGGCAACCCCTTGACGTACATCAGCGACCGCCTGACCGACATGGTGCCGGCCCTGATACGCCGCCTGAACGACCTCCAGCGCGGCGTCGGAGGAACCGGCGCGCCCTTGAGGGTCATGGTCGTCGGCGACTCGATGACGCAGGGGTACGAGGGCGACTGGACCTGGCGTTACCGCCTCTGGAAGTGGTTCCACGACCAGCACGTCGCCGTGGACTTCGTCGGCCCGTACAAGGGGACCAAGGCACAGGCCCAGCCGCAGCCCCCGGCGCGGCCGCCCCTTCAGGGCGAGACCCCCGGCCCTTCGTTGGACGCCCCGGACACCTCCGGCGGCTACGCGGCGGGCGTCGACCCGGCCTTCGACAGCGACCACTTCGGGGTCTGGGGCCGGCAGGCGATGCAGGACAAGAAGCTGATCCGGGGCATGGTGGCGCAGTACAACCCGGACCTGATCCTCGTCGGCCTCGGCTTCAACGACATGGGCTGGTTCGTGAGCGGCCCGCAGGGGACGCTCGACAGCATGAAGACGTTCGTGGACGAGGCGCGGGCCGCCCGTCCCGACGTGAAGTTCGCCGTCGCGGACGTCCCTCAGCGCTCGCACATCGGCGGCCGGGACGACCTGCCGATCAGCACCACCGACTACGACCTGATGCTGCGCCAGGCCGTCCCGCAGTGGAGCACCCCCGTCTCTCCGGTCGAGCTCGTGAACTGGTCGGGGAACTACAGCTGTGCCCCCGACTCCTGCCCCGCGGGCTACGACGGGCTGCACCCGAACGCGCTCGGCGAGTTCCAGATCGCGCACGCCTTCGAGACCACCCTCCACGACCGGTACGGCATCGGGCAGTCCGTCCCCGCCGTTCCGCCCTCGGTCCCGGAACGCCCGTTGGACGTGGCACGGAACGTCAGCGCCGTCTCCAGCGACCTGGGCGTCACGGTCACCTGGGACCGGGTGTACGGCGCGCGCGGCTACACGGTCCGCTCCCGGCTGGTCGGCGCGACCGCGTGGAACGAGACGCCGGTGCAGGCGAACCGCTACGACACCACGTGGACCGCGGACGGCTGGGAGTGGGAGTACTCCGTCCGTGTCGACAACGCGGGCGACGGCATCTCCGCCTGGTCCCCGGTGATCCGGGCCACCGCCCATCCGCACACGGCGGCCCCGCCCACGCATGTCCTCACCGCCGCCACCCTGGACGGAATAGACATCTCCTGGGAGGCCGCCACCGGGCCGTACAGCGACACGGTGGACCGCTACGAGATCCTCACCTGGGACAAGGACACGCCGGGCGCCTTCCTCAACAGCACGGCGGTGCGCGGCACCTCGGCGCACATCTCCGGGCTGATCCCGGGCCATCACTACCTGGTCGCGGTGGACACCTGGAACGCGGTGGGCGGCGGCCTGCCCACGGGCGCCCGGCCCGTCACCATCGGCGCGGGCACCCCGCCGGTCCCGACGGATCTGCGCATCCAGTCCGTGGACGCCGTGACGGTGCAGCTGAACTGGAGCGGCTCCCCGCAGGCGGCCGGATACCGCGTCTGGTATCGCAACCGCACGGAGAACGGCCCCTGGCTGTCGGACGAGTACATCTCGGACACCCCGGAGCGGGGCGTCACCTTCCTCTTCCCCGGCAGCTGGAACTTCGAGTTCGCGGTGACGGCGGTCAACGGGCAGATGGAGTCGGCGCGGTCCGGCGCGGTCTCCGTCCCGGCGCCGCCGAGCACCGGGGGCGGTACCGGCGCCCCGGGCACGAGCGGCGCTTCCCGCAAGGCTGTCCGGGCGGGCGGCGATTCCGGTCCGGACGCCGGCCAGGATCTCGCCCTGCTGCGCAAGGCCCCGACCGCCACCCTCGGGTCGGTGCCCACCGCACGCCCCCACGCGTAGTTCCCCGCCGCCCTCCGCATCACCACGCGCCCTGCGTACCCCGGCTCACCGCCGGGGCGCGCAGGGCGCCGGCGGTCCAACAGGAAACGGCCTAGCGCCGTACCGTCTCGGCCGTGTTCTTCGTGACGAAGTCGGCGATGGCGTCCCGCAGTTGCCGCAGTCCGGGTTCTTCGAGGGGGTAGTGGCCGGCGTTCTCGAGCATGACGGTGTCGACGGGGACCTTCGTGATGCGGGACAGCACCGGGAGGCTGAGGCGGTGGGGGCTCCAGCGGTCCTCGGCGGGCTGGGTCAGCAGCACCGGGCAGGTGTCGAAGTCCTCGGGCTCGACGGCGGGGACGTAGTTCAGATAGCGGTCCAGGAACCGGATGCTCACCCAATTCGCCGCGGAGGTACGGTCCTTCATCAGCGCCTTCATCGCGCCCGGGTCGTTGGCGAGCGCGGACATCTTGCCCGCCAGGCTCATCGGGTACTTCATCGCGGCGGCCGGGGTCCTGGCGAGCAGCCCCATCAGCGGGGCGCCCAGGCGGGCGGTGAGCAGGTCGTGCGAGGTCTCGTCGCGGACCCGCCGGTCGCGCTGGTCGAGAAACGTCATGCCGACGATGCCGCGCAGCGTGCCACGGGGCGCCTTCGCTGCGACGTGGTACGTGAGCATGCCTCCGGCGCTCAGCCCGTACAGCACGATCGGGCGGTCGTCGCGGGACTGCTCGTGGGCGAGGAAGTCGACGACGAGGTCGACCCAGTCGTCGTAGGAGGGGGTGGTGCCGGGGCGGACCTGGGTGAGGCCGTAGCCGAGGTTGTCGAGCGCGACGGTCTCGAAGCCGCGCTCGGCGAGCGGGGCGCCCAGGATCAGCGACATCTGGCGGCCGTTGGTGCCGACGCCGTGGTGCAGGACGACCTTGGCCGGAGCGGCGGGGTTGGGGCAGCGGTCGAGGTGGACACGGTGGCCGCGCCAGTCCCAGAACTCCTCGACGGGGGCGGTGGCGTCGGTCAGCCGGAGCCGCTCGGGGAGGAAGCGCTGCAGCTCGCGCCAGGCCCGCTGGTCGCAGTAGAGGGCGGGGGTCTTGCCCATGGCGGGGGTCTTGCTCATGGTGAGGGCCTTTCGGTGAGGGCCTTTCGGCCCGGCCCGACCGTGGGTCAGGCGTGGGTCAGGCGGGGGGTGGGGAGCTGGGACGGGCGAGCGCCCCGCGGGTGATCATCCGCACGCCGGCCTCCAGGTCACGGCGCGCGGCGTCGACGTCGCGCAGGTCGTCCTCCAGGCCACGGGTGAACGTGAGCAGCACGCCGGTCGCCCGGTCCGCGGCCTCGGGGACGACCTCGGCCAGGGCGGCGGTCAGCAGCCGCGCGAGGTGGTCCATGTAGCCGGTGACCAGCTCGGGGGTGTGGGCGGAAGCGGCCGCCAGCAGCTCGTAGGCGTGCGCCGGGCTGTCCTGCCAGAGCCGGACGGCGACCTCCAGCTTCACCGTGAGCACACCGAGCACCTTCTCCTCGGCCGTACCCGCGGCCTCCGCCGCCGCCTCGGCCTCCTTGGCGGCCGACTCCAGCCACGCCCGGATGACCTTGGCGAACGCCTCGTCCTTGGTCCCGGCGTACTTGTAGACGGTCGGACGCGACAGCCCCGCCTCCTCGACGATGTCGGAGATGGTGGTGCGGCGGTACCCGTTGCGGCAGAAGCAGCGGTAGGCGCTGTCGAGGACGAGCTGGGAGGACGGAACCTTTGGCATGGCTACGAATTTAACAAGCGAGCGTAACTTTGTAAACACCGAACCTCCGGTGGGACCGAGCACGTGAACCGGCACCGGCGGCACCCGGCAGGCGGAACTCCCCGGGCGCTAGGGCCTGTCTTTCGGATCAGGCCGCTCCAGCCGAGCGAGCTTTTCGGCCGACCCGAGCGGGGGCTGGTGCGTGCAGCTGCAAGGCGGAGGAGGGAGTCGACGCGGAGCGATGGGGGTGCCCCCTGCTCGAGCGCAGCCGAGAGCTTGGGGGAGACCGACGACAACGCCGCAGATGTGCGTGCCAGCCCCCGCGACTCGGGCTGATCCGAAAGACAGGCCATAGCCTCCTCGGATGACTCCCGCGCCCCCTCCGAAGGTCATCACGCGCCACCGTGACGGACAGATCCGCGCCTACCTTCCGACGGCGGACCCGGACGCCTTCGGGCCGCTGGAGCCCGTGGCGGTCTTCCGGCCGCGACCCGGCGACGAGATCGTGGAGTCGGCGGTGCGCCCCGATCTGTCGCGAGCCGTCTACACGACCCTGAACGGCGTCGTCTGCCTCACCCGCGCCGGTGACCCGGTGTGGGCGTCGGACTTCGGGCCGCACTCCGAGCGGCACCACGGCCACCGCCCCGGGTGTGCCTTCTCCCTGGACGGCCGGACCGTATGGGTCTACCGACCGGACGCGATGGCGGGACGCGGGGACTCCGACCAGTGGGTCGTGTACGACGCCGACAGTGGGGCGGTCCTCGCCCGCCAGTCACTGGAGACGGTGGGGCACGGCGCCTTCCACCATGTGCACCCCGTGGACGGCAGCGTCTACCTCGACATCGGCGAGGGCCAGGACGGCGTGGTCACCGTGCGCGGCGCGCTCGGCGCCGACGGCGTACCGGAGTTCACGACCTACCCGTGGTCGGACCGCTGCCT
The DNA here is from genome assembly GCF_040638245.1 of Streptomyces sp. NPDC026659. Lineage (NCBI taxonomy): Bacteria > Bacillati > Actinomycetota > Actinomycetes > Kitasatosporales > Streptomycetaceae > Streptomyces > Streptomyces sp. NPDC026659. Next base: position 235,730 of record NZ_JBEZXY010000006.1, read on the forward strand.
GATCGACCTGGCGCCGGGCGGGGAGCGGTTCATGTCCGTCGAACACGGCCAGACGGACGTCGCCTTCCACGAACACCCCGGCGGAGACGTCCTTCTGGCTCTCTCCGTCGAGGACTTCGGCTACGACCCCGAGGAGGCGTTCGTGGAATGGTCCGGCGGCTACCTCACCCCGGACACCGCCGTCGTCACCCTGGGCGGCGAGACCGAGGACGGGGACGAGTGGTTCCGCCACCACCTGGTCGACGTGCACACGGGCGTGATCGGCGGCGAGCTCGTCGTGGAGGCGACCAACCCGTACGACCTGAAGCCCCTGGGCGACGGCTCGTTTTTGATCCCCGGTCCCGAGGGGAATCCGGTCCGCTGGTCCCACGCCCCGCACGCGGCGGGCCGACGGGTGTAAAGGGCTTCGCGGACTGCATCCGGCCGGGCATGATTTCCGTCGTGCACATGATCGGGACCCATCGCGAGCGGGAGCGGTACGCGCTCACGGACACGGAAAGCGGCCACGTCTGGGGCGTCTGCGCCGAGGTGGAGGGGCTGTTCCGGGAACCCCCGCGCGGGACGTACGAGCTGTTCGGCTGGGTTCCGGACGGAGCCGAGGTGCGCGGCTGGGTCGGCGGCCGAGTGTGGCTGGTGCCGGATGACGGGACGTTCGGTCCTTGGCTGCTGGAGGACGCGGAGAGCCTCGGACGGCACCCGGGAACGGACGGTCTCGTCCTCACCGGCCTGGACGACTACGAGGGTCCGCCCGAGGGGCACCGGGCGCCGGTCCGGCTGCACGACGGATTCCGCTGGCTCGGCTCCTGCCGGGAGTTCGCCCGCGTCCTGCCGCCCGAACGGCCAGAGCCTCCACTCGTCCTGCGGGGGCTCGCCCCGAGTGACCGCCTACGGCGGGCACTGGCCACGGGCACCCGGCGTGCGCTCGACCTGGACGAGGCCCGGCTGGAGATACGGGACGGCCGGGGCGAACCGCTCACCGACCGGCTGCTGCGCCCCAAGGTTCGTACATGGCGGCCGTCCTCCCGCAGGACGGACCTGACCGATCTCGAACTCGACGGACACCTCGAACCCGTACCGGGATACGTCCGCCCGATCTGGGAGCGCTGGCTCGCCGGTCCACCGGACACCTCTGGCGCCTGGGCGGGGCTCGAAACCCGCGAGCGCGGGCCCTGGCTCGACCTCGTCCGGGAGCGAGGCTGTCGCCTCAAGCACCGGGCCCGGCAGCCCGGCCACGCCTACGACCTGGACGGTCGCCACATCACCGACGAACCGGGCCTCTACCTTGCCCTCGGCGAAGCCGTCAACGGCCCCGGCGGCTACTTCGGCAGCTCCCCGGACGCCCTCGCGGACTGCCTGCGCGGCAACTTCGGCCACACCGCTCCGGCGACCCTGCTCTGGCGGGACACGGCGACCGCACGCGAGTACCTGTCCCACGCCCTGTCGCCCGAGGGGGAGGGGTATGACCTGCTCGGCCTGGTGCTCGACATCCTGATCGGGGGCGGGATGCGTGTGACGTTCGGGTGAGCCGGTCGCGACGGCAGCGGGCTCAGTCGGCGCCCGACAGCCTGTGCCACCAATGAGCGCACCCGTTCGCGCAGAAGCGTTCCCGGCGCCGTCCGTCCGCGAGCGCGAGCACCGCGACCAGCAGCCGGAATGCCTTTTGGCGTTCGTCGCGGGGAGTGAGAGACGCGATCTTCCCCAACTGCTCCTCGATCCGGCCGCGTGTGATCAGCACCGCCGGCGTGTGCGTCGCGCGCAGACCGGCGCGGCGGACACCCTCCGGCCCGTCCTCGGCGACAGGGCGTGCCTGGTCACAGTGGTGGCGTAGAAACAGCAGCACCTCAGACTGCTCCTCCGGACCGAGCGCGTCGAACCACGCGATGCCCTGTGACATCGGGCGGAGGCCCTGGGCGAGTTCGTTGAGCATGACATCGCGTTCCTTCACGCCTGCCCCCTAGGTCGATCGCGGCGGCCCATGGCCCGGCCCTCCGCGCGCAGAGTAGTCGGTGGGGCGGGATCAACGGTGTCGCGTACGGTCGGCCCGTGATGATCAGAACGGGTGACCCGCGCAGACTCGGCATCCCCGCGGCCGAGGCACGGTTGCGGTTCGAGGCGGAGCGGCAGAAGGGCGGCGACGGGCTGCGGCGGCGGTTGCTCATGGTGGACGACGAGCCCGCCTTCGAGCTGAGCTTCTACTGCGGGTCGTGTCCGTTGTTGTTCCGCCGGTTGGAGACCGCGACGCAGAAGCTGTCCCTGGAGAGCGTGCGGGAACGGCTCACCGGCGTGCTGGACGATCCGGACGAGGGTGGCGTGATCGAGGCGTTCGGTGCGCTGCTTCCGGAAGGCGAGTACCTTCCGCTGCTCCTGAGCGTGGAACCCCGGCTGGTCTTCCCGGGCAGGGAAGGCGACTACTTCAGTGGTGAACAGGTCGAGACGTGGGGGATCGATCAGTTCTGGGGCTTGCCGGCGTACCCGCACACCCCGTACTACCGGACCTTCGAGACCGTCGTCGACGCAGACGCCCACCTCTACGAGTTCGTCGTACCCATGGTCCCCCCGACGTGGAACGACAGGGAGCGGGTCGAGGAGTACGCCGCGCTCATGGAGGGGGAACCGTCCCCACGGCGGTGGCGATCTCCACCCTGGACATCTGCGAACCCGCCGCCGGGATGCCCATCGACCAGTACCGGCACTGGGGCCTGACCCACTTCCTCCTCGACGGCCACCACAAACTGGAGGCTGCCGCGACAGTCGACCGCCCGGTCCGACTCCTTTCGCTCCTGACCGTGGGCGAAAGCCTGGCCGAAGCGGAGGAGTGTGCCCGACTCCCCGCCCTCCGCGCCCAGCCGAGCTCGGCCCGAACGGCCGGTGCCTGAACCAGCACCGAAGGGCACGCCGGCGGACCGCCGACAGGGCGCCCCGGGCCGACCGGCTCCCCGAAGCGCTGAGCACTGGGGGCGGTGCCACTGCTGCGATGGGCTGCTTCAGTCGGCGAGTCTGGGCGTTGCAGTTGGCTCTGCCCCGGCCCGCTGTGGGCGATGCCTCTCATCGCCGGGCGGGTATCCATTGGCGAACCACCAGCCTTCGATGTCCCCGAGGCCGGACAGGTCCGGCTCCGGCAGACCTGGGTCCACCATCACCTTCGTGCCTTCGGGTACCAGCTCCACCTCGATGGTCCCCGCGTCCGATCCGAGGTTGAACGTGTCCAGGGCCTCCAGCGCTTCCGCCTGGCTGTCACAGATCGGCAGGTGCACCGCGAATACGCGGGGTTTGCCCCCACTGTGTGCCCCCGCGCGAATCAACAGGCGCATCGCCTCATCGAAGCACTCCTGGTCGCACGACGCGCACAGCCAGGAGTCGCACCCCTTGCAGCGATGTGGAGCGGGGTAGTGCGAGGAGCGCACCCCCGCTTTCTCGGGCAGACGTTCCTTGCATGGGCAGATCGCCAGCCGTGCGCGCCGTTCGGCCTCGGCTTCGGCAGCGCGGCGTTGCCGTGCCGGCTCTCCCTCGGCCCAAATTCTCGCCCGCTCCGCGCTCCTGAGGTTCCGTGCCCGGGAGCAGTTCCCGCGTTCCTCTTCGCTGAGGTGAGCCCAACAGGCAGCGACGGGTGCCGGCTCTCCAGGGATCGCGGGCCACTCTGCTGGCCTTCTCCGGCAGCGGCGCGTCTTGCCCTTCGTCATCCGGTCACACATTGCCTCGTCCGTCGGTCGGAGAAGTGCGACGGGGGTAGGAAATCCCTGCGGACCCTGCGGACCCTGCGACGTCTGGGGGGGTGGAGCACGCCCCGCAACAGACACCTGCATCCGCCACGGGTCTGCCGCCGCAGGTTGCGCAAAGCCATGCGTCGCATGCAGAGCAGCGGTACTGCGGGCCGTAGGTCAACGAGTATCGGCCGGTCGAGCCAGGCGCTGACCCGCCCCTCCTGTGCGTCACACCCATCAGGTCATTGCATAAACGTGCAGCACTACGTATAGTCATGCCAATGAAGGAGGCTGACATGACGGTCCGCGTAGCTGTCGCCGGCGCCAGTGGGTATGCCGGTGGGGAGGTGCTGCGGCTGCTGCTCGGGCACCCGGGCGTCGAGGTCGGGGCCGTGACCGCGCACGGGAATGCCGGGCAGCGGCTCGGGGCGTTGCAGCCGCAGCTGGTGCCGCTCGCCGGGCGGGTGCTGGAGGAGACGACCGCCGAGACCCTCTCGGGGCACGACGTCGTCTTTCTCGCGCTGCCCCACGGGCAGTCCGCCGCCGTCGCCGAGCAGCTCGGGCCGGATGTGCTCGTCATCGACATGGGCGCCGACTTCCGGCTGAAGGACGCCGGGGACTGGGAGCGGTTCTACGGGAGCCCGCATGCCGGTACCTGGCCGTACGGTCTTCCCGAACTCCCGGGTGCTCGCGCCGCGTTGGAGGGGTCCAAGCGCGTCGCGGTGCCCGGTTGCTATCCGACCGCCGTCTCCCTCGCTCTCGTCCCGGCGTACCTCGCCGGACTCGCCGAGCCCGAGGCCGTCGTCGTCGCCGCCTCCGGCACCTCCGGCGCGGGCAAGGCGCCCAAGGCGCATCTGCTCGGCAGTGAGGTCATGGGGTCGATGTCGCCGTACGGGGTGGGGGGCGGTCACCGGCACACCCCGGAGATGATCCAGAACCTCAGTGCGGCGGCCGGGGAGCGGGTGTCCGTCTCGTTCACCCCCACCCTCGCCCCCATGCCCCGCGGCATCCTCGCCACGTGCAGTGCGAAGGCGCACGCGGGGGTGGACGCCCAGGCCGTGCGCGCCGCCTATGAGAAGGCGTACGCCGACGAGCCGTTCGTCCACCTCCTCCCCGAGGGACAGTGGCCCGCGACCGCGTCGGTCACCGGCTCCAACGCCGTACAGCTGCAAGTCGCGTACGACCCCGACGCCCACCGCGTCATCGCGATCAGCGCCATCGACAACCTGACCAAGGGCACCGCGGGCGGTGCCGTACAGAGCATGAACATCGCCCTCGGGCTCGACGAGACCACCGGGCTTTCCACGATCGGAGTCGCGCCTTGAGCGTCACAGCGGCCAAGGGATTCACCGCGGCGGGCATCGCCGCCGGGATCAAGGACAACGGCAACCCCGACCTGGCCCTCGTGGTCAACACCGGCCCCCGCCGAGCCGCCGCCGGCGTCTTCACCGCCAACCGCGTGAAGGCCGCCCCGGTGCTGTGGTCGGAGCAGGTGGTCAGGAGCGGCGAGGTCTCCGTCGTCGTCCTCAACTCCGGTGGGGCCAACGCCTGTACGGGTCCGAAGGGCTTCCAGGACACCCACGCCACCGCCGAGAAGGCCGCCGAGGTCCTTGGGCGCGGCGCGATCGAGGTCGCCGTCTGCTCCACCGGGCTCATCGGCGTCCACCTTCCGATGGACAGGCTGCTGCCCGGGATCGAGACGGCCGCCGCCCAGCTGTCCGAGCACGGCGGCGAGAAGGCCGCCATCGCCATCAAGACCACCGACACCCACCACAAGACGGCCGTCGTCAGCGGCGACGGCTGGACCGTCGGCGGCATGGCCAAGGGCGCGGGCATGCTCGCCCCCGGCCTCGCCACCATGCTCGTCGTCCTCACGACCGACGCCGACGTGGACGGCGAAGGACTCGACACGGCCCTGCGCGCCGCCACCAAGGTCACCTTCGACCGGGTCGACTCCGACGGCTGCATGTCCACCAACGACACCGTCCTGCTGCTCTCCTCCGGCGCCTCCGGCATCACGCCCGGCCAGGAGGAGTTCACCGAGGCCGTGCGCGCGGTCTGCGAGGACCTCGGGCGTCAGCTCATCGGCGACGCCGAAGGCGCCAGCAAGGACATCAAGGTCGAGGTGATCAACGCGGCCACCGAGGAGGACGCCGTCGAGGTCGGCCGCTCCATCGCCCGCAACAACCTCCTCAAGTGCGCCATCCACGGCGAGGACCCCAACTGGGGCCGCGTCCTGTCCGCCATCGGCACCACCAGGGCCGCCTTCGACCCCGACCTGCTCAACGTCGCCATCAACGACGTCTGGGTCTGCAAGAACGGCTCCGTCGGCGAGGACCGCGACCTGGTCGACATGCGCTACCGCGAGGTGCACATCGTCGCCGACCTCGCCGCGGGCACCGAGACGGCCACCATCTGGACCAACGACCTGACCGCGGACTACGTCCACGAGAACAGCGCGTACTCCTCATGAGCAGCCCCACGCGGAAGCACACCGCGCTCCCCAAGGCCCAGATCCTCGTCGAGGCGCTGCCCTGGCTCACCCGGCACCACGGAAAGACCGTCGTCATCAAGTTCGGCGGCAACGCCATGGTGGACGAGGAGCTGAAGGCCGCCTTCGCCCAGGACGTCGTCTTCCTGCGCCACGCCGGGCTCAAGCCGGTCGTCGTGCACGGCGGCGGCCCGCAGATCAGCGCCGCGCTCGACCGTCACGGCATCGTCAGCGAGTTCAAGGCCGGGCTCCGGGTCACCACCGAGGAGGCCATGGACGTCGTACGGATGGTGCTCGCGGGCCAGGTCCAGCGCGAGCTGGTCGGCCTGCTCAACGCGCACGGCCCGCTCGCCGTCGGCCTCACCGGCGAGGACGCGCACACCATCACCGCGACCCGCCACACCCCCCGTATCGACGGCGAACTCGTGGACATCGGGCGCGTCGGCGAGATCACCGAGATCGACACCGGCGCCGTCGAGGCCCTGCTCGCGGACGGCCGTATCCCGGTCGTCTCCTCCATCGCCCGCTCCGAGGACGACGGTCATGTCTACAACGTCAATGCTGATACGGCGGCTGCGGCACTCGCTGCTGCGCTGGGCGCCGAAACCCTCATGGTCCTCACCGACGTCGAGGGTCTCTACGAGGACTGGCCGCACTCCGACGAGGTGATCAGCCGCCTCACCGCCACCCAGCTGGAGAAACTGCTGCCCGAGCTCTCCTCGGGCATGGTGCCCAAGATGGAGGGCTGCCTCCACGCCGTACGCAACGGCGTGAACACCGCCCGCGTCATCGACGGCCGGGTCCAGCACTCGATCCTGCTGGAGATCTTCACGGACGAGGGCATCGGCACCATGGTCGTGCCCGACGACGAGCCGGACACCCCGGGGGAGTCATGAGCGACACGAGCACCGTCAACAACGCCGAACTGACCGCTCGTTGGCAGGGCGCCCTCATGAACAACTACGGCACCCCGCGCCTGCCCCTCGTGCGGGGCGAGGGCACCGCCGTGTGGGACGCCGACGGCAAGCGGTACCTCGACTTCGTCGGCGGCATCGCGGTCAACGCCCTCGGCCACGCGCACCCCGCGATCGTGGCGGCCGTGAGCACGCAGATCGCGTCCCTCGGCCATGTCTCCAACCTTTTCGTCGCCGAGCCGCCCGTCGCCCTCGCCGAACGCCTGCTGCGCCTGTTCGGCCGGGACGGCAAGGTGTTCTTCTGCAACTCCGGCGCCGAGGCCAACGAAGCCGCCCTCAAGATCGGCCGGCTGACCGGGCGCACCCACATGGTCGCGACCACCGGCGGCTTCCACGGCCGCACCATGGGCGCCCTCGCGCTCACCGGACAGCCCGCCAAGCAGACCCCGTTCCTGCCGCTGCCCGGCGAGGTCACCCACGTGCCCTACGGCGACGCCCGCGCGCTCGCCGACGCCGTCACCGACGAGACCGCCATGGTCATCATCGAGCCCATCCAGGGCGAGAACGGCGTCGTGGTCCCGCCGCCCGGCTATCTCAAGGCCGCCCGCGCGATCACCGCCGCGACCGGCGCCCTGCTGGTCCTGGACGAGGTGCAGACCGGCGTCGGCCGCACCGGGAACTGGTTCGCCTACCAGGCCCACGACGGCGTACTCCCCGACATCGTCACCCTCGCCAAGGGCCTGGGCGGCGGACTCCCGCTCGGTGCCACCCTCGCCTTCGGCCGTGCCGCCGACCTGCTCCAGCCCGGCCAGCACGGCACCACCTTCGGCGGCAACCCGGTCGCCTGCGCCGCCGGACTCGCCGTACTCGACACCATCGAGACCGAGGGACTGCTCGCGAACGCCAAGCGGCAGAGCGAGAACCTGCGCCAGGGAATCGAGGCGCTCGGCCACCCGCTCGTCGACCATGTACGGGGCGCGGGGCTCCTGCTGGGTATCGTGCTCTCCGGACCGTACGCGGCGCAGGCGCAGGCGGCGGCCCAGGAAGCCGGGTTCCTGGTGAACGCGCCCGCCCCCGACGTCGTACGGCTCATGCCCCCGCTGAACCTCCGCGACGACGAGACGGACGCCTTCCTCCAGGCGCTCCCCGGCATCCTCGACGCAAGCCGAGAGGACGGACGAGCCGGAGAATGAGACGACGATGAGCCAGGCGCAGGACCACGGACAGGCGGGGGGTGCCGGTCCCGCGGTGCCGCAGACCCGCACCGCCCGCCACCGCCGGATCGTGGACATCCTCAACCGGCAGCCGGTGCGCTCGCAGAGCCAGCTCGCCAAGCTGCTCGCCGACGACGGACTGAGCGTCACCCAGGCGACGCTCTCCCGCGACCTCGACGAGCTGAACGCGGTCAAGATCCGCGACACCGACGGCGACCTGATCTACGCGGTGCCCAGCGAGGGCGGCTTCCGCACCCCGCGCGCCCCGCTGGGGGAGTCCGCCAAGGAGGAGCGGATGCGGCGGCTCTCCCAGGAGCTGCTGATCTCCGCCGAGGCGTCCGCCAACCTCGTGGTGCTGCGCACCCCGCCCGGCGCCGCCCAGTTCCTCGCCTCGGCCATCGACCAGGCCGAACTGCAGGACATCCTCGGCACCATCGCCGGTGACGACACCCTCCTGCTCATCAGCCGCAACCCCACCGGCGGCCAGGCGCTCGCCGACCATCTGCTCCGGCTGGCCCAGAACGGCCAGTGACGGCTGCCCGTACGGCGAAGGGGGCGCGGGGAGTGTCGAACACTCCCCGCGCCCCCTGCCGGGTGCGCCGCGTAGGCGCGATACGGCGGCCGGTCAGCCGAGCCGCGTCGCCAGCCCCCCGGTACAGCGCACCTCGTCCCCGGCCGTGATGAGTAAGCCCTCCACGTCCGGCAGCGACTCCAGCCAGTCGAGTCCCTCGCGCGAGCCCATCGCGAAGGCGGCCGTGGCCCAGCAGTCCGTCCAGGTCAGCCGGGGGCCCACCACCGTCACCGCGACCAGGTCGGTCACCGCCGACTTGCCGGTGCGCGGGTCCACGATGTGCGCGCCCCGCTCGGCCGTCCCCGAGGTCGCCACGGACAGTTCCTCCGCGCCGGCCGCCGAGATCACCGCCGCGAGACCGCCGGGCCGCAACGGATCGGCCACGCCCACCCGCCACGCCCGCCCCGGCTCCGGGGCGCCGCACATCTGCACGTCGCCGCCGCCGTTCACACTGACCCCGCGCACCCCGTCCACGGCCGCCAGCGCCAGGGCCGCCCGCTCGGCGGACCAGCCCTTGACGATCCCGGTCGGGTCCAGCGAGTCCCGGTAACGCGGGCTGAACCAGCCCTCGCTCACCCGCTCCGCCTCGGCCGCGAGCTCCAGCACCTCGGCGACCTCCGGCGCGCACCGCTCCACCGTCAGCTCGCCCCGGGCCAGCCGGGAGACCTCGCTGTCCTCGCGGTAGGTGCTGAACAGGGCGTCCACGCGGTGCAGGCCCGCGACCGCCTCGTCCAGCGCCGCGCGCACCGCGTCCGCCTCGCCGCCGCGCACGTCGAAGGAGAACACGGTCCCCATGACCTCCTCCGCGTGCCGCACCACGGAGTCCTTCACCCCCTCGGCCACCCGGTCAGCCACCGGCCTGGTCCAGCGCGGACTGCAGCGACTGCTTGTATCCGGTGCTGGTGTAGGTGGCCCCGGACACCGAGTCGATGTCCGCGTTCCCGGCCGTCACGGCCGCCTGGTTGAGCTTCGGCACGGACAGGGCGGTCTTCTGGTCGCTGGTGCCGCCCTTGGGCGCCTGGACCGCCTCGGCCCGGGTGATCTTCTTGCCGCTGACCGTGATCCGCACCTGGACGGCGCCGTACGGCGTCTGCACCGCCTTGCCGGTGACGGTACGCGGAGCGGCCGCCTCGGCCGAACCGGCCCCGCCGGAACCGGAGTTGGACCCCGACCCCGACCCCGACCCCGGAGCGGGTGCCGACGCCTTCACCTTGTCCAGCGCCGACTGGAGCGACTTCTTGTACCCCGTGCTCGTGTACGTCGCCCCCGACACCGAGTCGATGTCCGCGCTCTGCGCCGCCACCGCCTCCTGGTTGAGCTTCGGCACGGAGAGGGCGGTCTTCTGGTCGCTGGTGCCGCCCTTGGGCGCCTGGACCGCCTCCGCCTTGGTGACCTTCCCGCCGCTGACGGTCAGCCGCACCTGCACGGGCCCGTACTGCGTCTGGACCACGTCCCCGGTCACCGCCCGGGTACCGGCCTGCTCCGCGCCGCCCTGCGGCGACTCCTGCGCGGCCGCCGTCTGCTGCGGGGCCGCGCCCGCCGCCGACGCCGAGGACGGGTCGGAGGACGGCTTCAGCGACAGCAGCAGCACGACGCCGGACACGGTCGCGGCGGTGGCCAGCACGACCCGCCGAATCGGGTGGCTCTTCCTCATGTCTTCCAGGGCTCCAGGTCTTGTGCGAACGGTCTTCGGTGAGCGCCGCTCACATCTCGAACGACTCGTGGTGGATACGGCGGGCCGGCACCCCGGCGTCGCGCAGCGCCTCGTACACCGACTGCGCGAATCCGGGCGGGCCGCACATGAAGACGTCGTGGTGATCGATGTCGGGGATCTTGCGCTGGAGGTTCTCCGCCGAGATGTCCGGGCGCCGCCCCTCCGGGCTGTTCACCGCGTACATCAGCCGGGCGCCGCGCTCCTCCGCGATGGTCGCCAGCTCGTCCCACAGGGCCAGGTCCTGCGTGGTGTTGGCCCGGTAGAGCAGGGTGATGTCACCGGCCGCGCCGGGCAGCGTCTCGAACAGCGCCCGCATCGGCGTGATGCCGACACCGCCCGCGACCAGCAGCACCTTGCCCCGGCTGCGCCGCTGCGCGGTGAGCGCGCCGTACGGCCCCTCCGCCCACACCCGCGTGCCCGGCGTCAGCTCGCGCAGCCGCGCGCTGTGGTCGCCGATCGCCTTCACGGTGATCCGCAGCATCCCCGGGCGGGGCGCCGCCGACAGCGAGTACGGGTGCGAGCTGAACCGCATCCCAGGGGCCAGGAACCGCCAGCGGAAGAACTGGCCCGCCTGCGCGCCCATCCGGTGCAGTTTGCGGCCCGAGATCAGCACCGACACGATGCCCGGCGACTCCTCGATCACCGCCTCCACCCGCATCCGGTGCCGCATGTTCAGCCGGACCGGCACGATGATCCGGTACCAGAGCACCAGCGCGGTCACCGCGCCGTAGAGCACGTACCAGAAGGTCTTGGCGGTCGGCTCCACCGCGAAGTCGTTGCCGGTGGTGATCTGGTGCCAGAACGTCAGGAACACGGCCGCGTACGTCAGCAGGTGCACGTGGTACCAGGTGTCGTACGGCAGCCTGCGCCGCACCACACCGATGGACGACAGGCCGATCACCACGAACAGGCCCGTGCCGATGGCCGCCTTGCCCATGTCGGGCAGCTGGTTCACCGAGTCGATCGTCTGCTGCACGATGTCCCCGAGGGACTTGCCCGCCTGGAGCGCGTACCCCCACATGATGAGGAAGACATGCGCGAGGACCAGGCTGAGCGTGTAACGGCCGCTCATCGCGTGCCAGCGGGCCACCCGGTCCGAGCCGACCCGCCGCTCCAGCGCGGGTACGCGCGCCATCTGCAGCACGACCAGCGCCATCAGGTATCCGGCGAGCAGCCCGGTGATCCGGCCCGCGTTCAGAATCCGGCCCGCGTTGTCCGCGATGGACGGCGTGTTGTGCCACCAGAGCCACAACACGGCCGCCGCCCCGGCCCACACCGCCAGCAGCAGCGGAACGGCGGGGGAGCGGCGCGGACGGATGCGGCGCATCGTCTGGCGGCGGGCGGCGCGTCCGCCCGCAAGCGTGGTGGTCACGGTTCCTCCGTGGGGACTTGACCCTTGGCCCACACATACGAGCGGTACGCGCCGAGTGTTCAGCGTGCGGCGGAGTCGAGCGCGGACTGGAGCGACTGCCGGTATCCGGTGCTGGTGTAGGTGGCTCCCGACACCGTGTCGATGTCCGCGCTCTGGGCCGCCAGCGCCTCGGCGCGCAGCCGGGGCAGGGCGTACGCGTTGATCTCCTGGTCGCGCGGATTGTCCGACGGCTGCTGGAGCGTGGTCACTTCCGTGAGCCTGCCGTCCTCGAGCGTGACCCGCACCTGGACCGGTCCCCACCGCGTCTGCGCGGTGTCTCCGGTGGCGGTGCGGCTGCCTGCGCTCGCGCCGGACGACGCCCGCGACGGGACGGCCGTCGCTGCCGGGTTCGTGTGCGGTTTCAGCGACAGGGGCAGCACCGTCACGGCGACGGCGGCCGCGCAGGCCAGGACGGTACGGCGCAGGGGCCGGTTCTTGCGCAGGGGATGCACGGTGATTCCTCTGGGTCCTACAGCTCGAACGATTCGTGGTGGATGCGCCGGTCCGGGACGCCAGCCGCCCGCAGTGCCTCGTAGACGCCTTGGGCGAAGCCGTGGGGGCCGCAGAGGTAGACGTCGTGTCCCGGCAGACCGGGGTACGCCGAGCGCAGCCACTCGGGGGTGAGGACCGGGCGCTCGCCGTGCGGCCCGTTGAGCACGTACCGCACGGTGGCGCCGCGTCGGCTCGCTATCACGTCCAACTCCCCCCGCAGGGCCAGGTCTTCTGGCCCGCGTGCCCGGTAGAGCAGCGCCGTTTCCCCGGGCAGCGTCTCGAACAGCGCCCGCAGCGGGGTGATGCCGACCCCGGCCGCGATGAGCAGGGACCGGTGGCTCGTGGCCCGCTCGGCGGTGAGCGAGCCGTACGGCCCCTCCGCCCACACGCGGGTGCCCGGCCGCAGCAGTGCGACCCTCGCGCTGTGGTCGCCCAGCGCCTTCACGGTGATCCGCAGCCGGCCGGGGAGCGGCGACGCGGAGAGCGAGTACGGCGTGGAGGTGCCGCCCAGGCCCGCGCCGAGGAACCGCCAGCGGAAGAACTGGCCGGACCGCGCGCCGAGTTCGTCCAGCCGCTGTCCGGTCACGACCACCGAGTACACGCCGGGCGCCTCCGCCCGCACGGACTCCACCCGCAGCCGGTGCCGCAGATTGAGCCGCACCGGGACCAGCACACGGAACCAGAGCACCAGCGCCGCGGCCGAGAGGTACAGCGCGTACCACGCGGCGCTCGCCCCGCGCCCGCCGAGGTCCGCGCCCAGGGCCACCTGGTGCCCGAAGGCCAGGAACACGGCCGCGTAGGTCAGCAGATGGACGCGGTACCAGAACTCGTGGCTCGTGCGGCGGCGCACCGCCCGCGCGGAGGTGATCCCCACCGCGAACAGCACGACCGTGCCCGCCGTCGCCTTCAGCATGTCGGGGTAGTCGAGGACCACGGTGACCGTCTCGTGCCACAGCGAGGCCCGGTCCTGCGCGGCGTACCCGGCGAGGATCAGCACCACGTGTGCGGTGAGCAGGGAGACCGTCCAGCGCCCGGCCAGGGCGTGCCAGCGGGCCACCCGGTCCGAGCCGATCCGCGTCTCCAGCAGCGGCACCCGCGCCATCAGGCCGACCAGGACCGCACAGGCGTACCCGCACAGCAGACCGGTGATCCGCCCGGCGCCGGTCAGCCGGCCCGCCGCGCCCACGACCGTGTCCGTACCGCTCCACCACAGCGCGAGCACGGCCGCCGCGCCCGCCCACAGCGCGATCAGCACGGGTACGGCAGGCGAGCGGCGGGCCGGGGGTGACACGGGCGGTGCCGCGCGCCACTCGTCCACGGTGGTCATCGGTGTCGTCCCTTCGTCCGTCAGGACCGCCACTGTGCGCTGCGAAGTTCTGAGGGACCTCTGAACGGATCCCGGGTTCTCAGAGGAAACTCAGAGGTGGGAGGGCACACCACACCCCTTCGCGTCGGCGATGCTGGAGAGCGCGATGAACACCTCCCGCTCCGGCCGCCCCACGCTCACCCGTCCCGACGGCACCCCGCTGCGCGTCCTCGTCGTGGACGACGACCCCGACCTCGCGGAGGTGCTCACCGGAGTCCTGCGCTACGAGGGCTGGGAGGTGCGCGCGGCGGGCGACGGCGCCTCGGCCGCCGCCGCGGCACGGGAGCTGCGGCCCGACGCCGTGGTCCTGGACGTGATGCTGCCGGACACCGACGGCCTCGCCGTGCTGCGCCAGCTGCGGGAGGCCGAGCCCGGCGTCTGCGTGCTCTTCCTCACCGCGCGGGACGCCGTCGAGGACCGCATCGCGGGGATCACGGCGGGCGGCGACGACTATGTGACCAAGCCCTTCAGCCTGGAGGAGGTCGTCGCCCGGCTGCGCGGACTCCTGCGCCGCGCGGGCATGGCCCGCCTCCTGACCGAGGGGCCGCGCCTGACCGTGGGCGACCTGGTCATGGACGAGGACGCGCGCGAGGTGACCCGGGGCGGCGAGCTGATCGAACTCTCACCGACCGAGTTCGAGCTGCTGCGCTACCTCATGCGCAACCCGCGGTGCGTCCTGAGCAAGGCGCGGATCCTCGACCGGGTGTGGTCCTACGACTTCGGGGGCCGCGCGCACGTGGTCGAGCTGTACATCTCCTACCTGCGCAAGAAGGTGGACGCCGGGCGCGAGCCGATGATCCACACCGTGCGCGGGGCGGGGTACGTGCTGAAGCCGGTGGCCCGGTGAGGAGGCCGCGTCTGCCGGTGAGGTGGCCGCGTGTGCCGGTGAGGTGGCCGAACCTGCCGCTGTGGAGGCCACACCTTCCCCGCACCCTGCGCGCCCGGCTCACCGCCGGGCTGGTCGTCCTGCTCGCCGTGAGCTGCGCGGCCGTGGGCCTGGCCGCGGTCGTGGAGCTGAACGGCTTCCTCACCCGGCGCCTGGACCAGCAGCTCGTCGAGGCGGGCGACCGGTTCCCGGAGAGCCTGGAACACCACGGCGTCCTGCCCGACGACCACGACGGCGACGAGTACGGCGACACCCGGCGCCAGGCGGCGGGCACCTTCGGCGCCCGGCTGGTCGACGGCAAGGTCACCCACCGCGGCCTCGTGCGGGCCGGAGATCCGACCGCCGACCTGGGTGTCGCCCTGACCCCGGCGGACGAGCGGGCGCTGGCCGCGCTGCCGCCCGACGGCGGCCCGCACACGGTCCGGCTGTCCGCGCTGCGCGACTACCGGCTGACGGCGGACCGGGGCCGGGACGGCGACGTCCTGGTCGTCGGACTTCCCCTGGAGCCGGTGGAGGCCGCCGTCCACCGGCTGGAGCTGGTCTCCGGGGTCGTCTTCGGGCTCGCCCTCGTGGTCACCGGAGTGGCCGGGGCGCTCTGGGTCCGCTGGTCGCTGCGGCCGCTCAACCGGGTCGCCGCGACCGCCACCCGGGTCAGCGGACTTCCGCTGGCCAGCGGCGAGGTGGCCCTCCCGCCGAGGGTGCCGGTCGCGGAGCCGCGCAGCGAGGTCGGCCGGGTCGCGACCGCCGTCAACCACATGCTCGGCCATGTCGAGGACGCGCTGACCAAGCGGCAGGCGAGCGAGGAGCGGCTGCGCGGCTTCGCCGCCGACGCCAGCCACGAACTGCGCACCCCGGTCGCCTCGGTGCGCGGGCACGCGGAACTCGCGCTGCTGCACCCCGGCCCGGTCCCGGCCGAGGTCACCCGCGCGCTGGAGCGCATCGCCGCCGAGTCCGCCCGTATGGGCGCGATGGTGGACGACCTGCTGCTGCTCGCCCGCCTCGACGCGGGGCGCCCCCTGGAACGCCGTCCGGTCGACCTCACCCGCCTGGTCCTGGACGCGGTCACCGACGCCCGCGCCGTGGGCCCGGACCACCGGTGGACCCTGGATCTCGCCGAGGAGCCGGTCACCGTCACCGGCGACGCCCACCGGCTGCACCAGGTCCTGGCCAACCTCCTGGCCAACGCTCGCCTCCACACCCCGCCCGGCACCGAGGTCACGGTCACCCTGACGGCCGAGGACGGCGCGGCCCGCCTCCGCGTGCGCGACGACGGCCCCGGCATCCCGGAGGAGGTCCGCGCCCACGTCTTCGAGCGGTTCACCCGCGCGGAACACCGGCGCCTCGCGGACGCCCCGGGCGGAGGGGCCGGGCTCGGCCTGTCGATCGTGTCGGCGGTGGTCGAAGCGCACGGCGGAGCCGTGAGCCTGGAGAGCGGGCCGGGAAGCACGACGTTCGAGGTGCGGCTGCCCCGGGAGGGCTAGGGAGAAACACCCTCTAGCCCCCGGTCGGCGGAAGCGGCAGCGGCAGTCCCGGCAGGCCGTCGAGGCTCGTGGCGATGTGGTCCTTCTTCGCGAAGTATGCGCTCAGCGAGGCGTCGTCCTCGCGGGCGAAGCGCTTGCCGTGCAGTTCGCGGTCCGATTCGTAGGCCATGTACGGGACGGCGTAGCCGCAGGAGTCGCGGATCAGGTCCGCGCGGACCACGATGACGGCCCGCAGGCCGTGCCGGGCGGGGTCGATGTCCGGGAACGCGGCCAGGAGCTCCGGGAAACGGGGGTCGTCGCGGAAGACGGGCTCGCCGCGGCCGTGGACGCGGACGATGTTGGGCGGCCCCTGGAAGGCGCACCACATCAGGGTGATCCGGCCGTTCTCGCGCAGGTGGGCGATGGTCTCCGCGTGGGAGCCCGCGAAGTCGAGATAGGCCAGCGTGAGGTCGTCCAGGACGGCGAAGGAGCCCTTCAGCCCCTTGGGGGAGAGGTTGACCGTGCCGTCGCCGGACAGGGGTGCGGTCGCCGTGAAGAAGAGGGGCTGGTCCTCGATGAATCTCCGCAGCCTGCCGTCGATGCGCTCATATGTCTTTCCCATGCCTGCTGGCTACCCGCGTGCCGCGATTGACGAATCATGCAGACTTCTGCATACTCATGCATAACAGCGAATGCACGTGAGGAGAAAACCGTGACCGAGCGCGTCGTACTCGCCTACTCAGGCGGACTGGACACCTCCGTCGCCATCGGCTGGATCGCCGAGGAGACGGGCGCCGAGGTCATCGCCGTAGCGGTGGACGTCGGCCAGGGTGGCGAGGACCTGGACGTCATCCGCAAGCGCGCCCTCGCGTGCGGTGCGGTGGAGGCCGAAGTGGCCGACGCCAAGGACGAGTTCGCCGAGGAGTACTGCCTCCCGGCGATCAAGGCGAACGCCCTCTACATGGACCGGTACCCGCTGGTCTCGGCCCTCTCGCGGCCGACCATCGTCAAGCACCTCGTGGCCGCCGCCCAGAAGCACGGCGCCACCACGGTCGCCCACGGCTGCACCGGCAAGGGCAACGACCAGGTCCGCTTCGAGGCCGGCATCGTCGCCCTCGCCCCCGATCTGAAGTGCATCGCCCCGGTCCGCGACTACGCGATGACCCGCGACAAGGCGATCGCCTTCTGCGAGGCGAAGAACCTCCCGATCGCGACCACCAAGAAGTCCCCGTACTCCATCGACCAGAACGTCTTCGGGCGTGCCGTCGAGACGGGCTTCCTGGAGGACATCTGGAACGCGCCGATCGAGGACATCTACGAGTACACCTCCAACCCGGCCGAGCCCCGCGAGGCCGACGAGGTCGTCATCACCTTCGAGCGCGGCGTCCCGGTCGCCATCGACGGCCGCCCCGTCACCGTCCTCCAGGCCATCCAGCAGCTCAACGAGCGCGCGGGCGCCCAGGGCATCGGCCGGATCGACATGGTCGAGGACCGTCTCGTCGGCATCAAGTCCCGCGAGGTGTACGAGGCTCCGGGCGCCATCGCCCTGATCACCGCCCACCAGGAGCTGGAGAACGTCACCGTCGAGCGCGAACTCGCCCGCTACAAGCGGCAGGTGGAGCAGCGCTGGGGCGAACTGGTCTACGACGGCCAGTGGTTCTCCCCGCTCAAGCGCGCCCTCGACGGCTTCATCACCGAGGCCAACGAGCACGTCTCCGGCGACATCCGCATGACCCTGCACGGCGGCCGCGCCGTCGTCACCGGCCGTCGGTCCCAGTCGTCGCTGTACGACTTCAACCTCGCCACCTACGACACCGGCGACACCTTCGACCAGGCCGCCGCCAAGGGCTTCATCGACATCTACAGCCTGTCGTCGAAGATCGCGGCCAAGCGGGACCTCGCGTAGCCAAGCGGGACCTCGCGTAAGCGACCTCGCGCAAGTCGCGTCGTTAACAGGACAGCAGTAGAACGACCGCCTCTCCGCCTGTCAGGGTGGGGAGGCGGTCGCACACCCAGCCACACCCGAGGAGCAACGCAGTGAGCAGCAACAGCGGTGACGTACGGCTCTGGGGCGGCCGTTTCGCCGACGGTCCCGCCGAGGCCCTGGCGAAGCTGTCCGCGTCCGTCCACTTCGACTGGCGGCTCGCCCCCTACGACATCGCCGGCTCCCGCGCCCACGCGCGCGTGCTGCACACAGCGGGCCTGCTCACCGAGGACGAGCTGACCCGCATGCTCGCCGGGCTCGACCAGCTGGAGGCGGACGTCGCCGACGGCTCCTTCGTGGGCACCATCGCCGACGAGGACGTGCACACCGCCCTGGAGCGCGGCCTCCTGGAGCGCCTGGGTCCCGACCTCGGCGGCAAGCTCCGCGCGGGCCGGTCGCGCAACGACCAGGTCGCCACGCTCTTCCGGATGTACCTGCGCGACCACGCCCGGATCATCGGCGGTCTGATCGCGGACCTCCAGGACGCCCTGATCGGCCTGGCCGAGGCCCACCCGGACGTGGCCATGCCCGGCCGCACCCACCTCCAGCACGCGCAGCCGGTGCTCTTCGCCCACCATGTGCTGGCCCATGTGCAGTCCCTGTCCCGGGACGCCGAGCGGCTGCGCCAGTGGGACCAGCGCACGGCCGTCTCGCCGTACGGCTCCGGCGCGCTCGCCGGGTCCTCCCTGGGGCTCGACCCGGAGGCGGTCGCCCGCGACCTCGGCTTCGAGCACGGCAGCGTGGGCAACTCGATCGACGGCACGGCCTCGCGGGACTTCGTCGCGGAGTTCGCCTTCATCACCGCCATGATCGGCGTGAACCTCTCCCGGATCGCCGAGGAGATCATCATCTGGAACACGAAGGAGTTCTCCTTCGTCACCCTGCACGACGCCTTCTCCACCGGCTCCTCGATCATGCCGCAGAAGAAGAACCCGGACATCGCGGAGCTGGCGCGCGGCAAGTCCGGCCGCCTCATCGGCAACTTGACGGGCCTGCTGGCGACCCTCAAGGCCCTTCCCCTCGCCTACAACCGCGACCTCCAGGAGGACAAGGAGCCGGTCTTCGACTCCTGCGACCAACTGGAGGTGCTGCTCCCCGCCTTCACCGGCATGATCGCCACCCTCACCGTGCACCGCGAGCGCATGGAGGAGCTGGCCCCGGCCGGCTTCTCCCTCGCCACCGACATCGCGGAGTGGCTGGTCAAGCAGGGCGTACCGTTCCGCGTCGCGCACGAGGTCGCGGGCGAGTGCGTCAAGGCCGCCGAGGCCGAGGGCAAGGAACTGGACGAACTGACCGACGACCAGTTCGCCAAGATCTCCACCCACCTCACCCCCGAGGTCCGCACGGTCCTGAACGTCCCGGGCGCCCTGGCATCCCGCAACGGCAGGGGCGGTACGGCCCCGAGCGCGGTGGCGATCCAACTGGCTGAACTGAAGACGGATGTGGAGACACAGCACGCTTGGGCGAGGCTGTAGTTAGTTTTTGAGGGGCGCGGGGCTGTATCGATGTGCGGCTACCGCCGCGTGGGCGCGACAAGCCACGACGCACCCGCAGTCGCCCAAGAGCCGAACCCCCCGAGCTCTTGGGCGCACCGGTTACGTTGGTGCCGCAGCCGACCGAACGGAGCCCGAGATGCCCTTCGCCCGCCTCGCAGCCGCGACCACCCCGACCCGCCACATCGGCCTGGGCCTCGCCGCAGTGGGCCGCCCCGGCTACATCAACCTGGGCCGGGCCCAAGACCTCGGAGAGAACCGCACGCCCGAGGCGCTACGAGCCCGCACCCACGAACTCCTCGACGCCGCCTACGCGCAGGGTGTCCGCTACTTCGACACCGCCCGCTCCTACGGCCGAGCGGAGGAGTTCCTCGCGGACTGGCTCAGCGCCCGCGCAGACGTGAACGACGTGGTCGTCGGCAGCAAATGGGGCTACACCTACACCGCCGACTGGTCCACCGACGCCGAGCGGCACGAGGTCAAGGACCACTCCCTGGCCACCTACGACCGCCAGCGCGCAGAGACAAACGCCCTGCTCGGCGACCGGCTCGACCTCTACCAGATCCACTCCGTCACCCCTGACAGCCCGGCCCTCACCGACCGCGCCCTGCACGAACGCCTCGCGGAGGCGGCGGCCGACGGCCTGACCATCGGCTTCTCCACCAGCGGCCCCGCGCAGGCCGACGCCGTCCGGGCCGCGCTGAAGATCACGGTGGACGGCGCACGGCTCTTCCGTACCGTGCAGTCGACGTACAACGCCCTGGAGACCTCGGCGGGCGCCGCCCTCGCGGAGGCGCACGACGCCGGGCTGACCGTGATCGTCAAGGAGGGCATGGCCAACGGCAGGCTCGCCGGACCCGACGCGCCCGGGCCCCTGCGGGAGGTGGCCGAGGAGACCGGCCTCGGCGCCGACGCGGTCGCCCTCGCCCTGATCCTCTGCCGCCCCTGGGCCGACGTGGTGCTCTCCGGCGCCGCGACCGCCACCCAGCTCACCTCCAACCTGCACGCGGCCGCCGTCGACCTGGACGAGGACCAGTTGGCCCGCCTCGCGGCCGTGGCGGAGGACCCGCGCGCGTACTGGGAGCGGCGCGGACAGCTGCCCTGGCACTGAGGGCACCACCTGGCAAGACCAGGCCCGCGTGAGTCACGCATGCCCACGATGAGACATCAATGTCTCACCAGAGGTACCCTTGTCTCATGGCCCTGGACCGAGACCACGTGCTGCGCAGTGCCGCGGCCCTGCTGACCCGCAGATCCACCGCGACCATGGACGAGGTCGCCCGTGCCGCCGGGATCAGCCGCGCCACCCTGCACCGCCACTTCGCCGGACGCGACGCGCTCGTCCGCGCGCTGGAAGCCCTCGGCATCGCCGAGTGCGAGGCCGCGCTCGACCGCGCCCGCCTCGACGAGGGCCCCGTGAGCGAGGCCGTACGCCGTCTGGTGCGCGAGCTGCAGCCCGCCGCTGGACTGGTCGCCTTCCTCTACGGCGAGAGCCAGCTCTGGGAGGGCCAGGGACAGAACGAGGGCTGGGAGCGACTGGACGCCCGGATCGGCGCGCTGTTCCGGCGCGGACAGCGCGAGGGCGAGCTGCGCATCGACCTCACCCCCGCCTGGCTCACCGAGGCGCTGTACGGGCTGATCACCGCGTGCGCCTGGGCCACCCTGGACGGCCGCGTGGCCGCCCGTGACTTCCCCACCATGGTCGCCGAGCTGCTGCTCGGCGGCGCCCTCAGGAACGAGGAACCATGACCGGCACCCTGCGGCCGGCCGTCGCGACGGGTACCGAACCCCGCCCCGGCCGCTGGCTCGCACTCGCCGTCCTGACCCTGGCCGTACTCCTGGTGGCCGTCGACGCCACCGTCCTCGGCCTCGCCACCCCCTTCATCAGCGAGGACCTCCACCCCTCCGGCACCGAACTGCTGTGGATCGGGGACGTCTACTCCTTCGTCATCGCCGGACTGCTCGTCTCCATGGGCAGCCTCGGCGACCGCGTCGGCCGCAAGCGCGTCCTGCTGTGGGGCGCGGCGGCGTTCGGTGCGCTCTCCGTCCTGAACGCCTACGCGACGACACCCGGCCTCATGATCCTGGCCCGCGCCCTGCTCGGCGTGGCGGGCGCGACCCTGATGCCCGCGACCCTGGGCCTGATCCGCACCCTCTTCCACGACCCGCGCGAACGCAGCCTCGCCGTCGGCGTCTGGGGCGCCACCGCCTCCGCCGGTACGGCCGTGGGGCCCATCGTCGGCGGCTTCCTGCTGGAGCACTTCTGGTGGGGCTCGGTCTTCCTGATCAACCTGCCGGTGACGGTCCTGCTGGTCCTCGTCGGCGCCCGCACCCTGCCCGAGTCCCGCGACCCGAGGCCCGGCCCCTGGGACCTGCCGAGCGTCGCCCTCTCCCTGACCGGCATGCTCGGCGTGGTCTACGCGGTCAAGGAGACCGCCACCCACGGCCCGACCGCCCCCGCCCTCGCCACGGGCCTGCTCGGTGCGGCCGCGCTCTACGGCTTCGTACGCCGCCAGCTCGCCCTGCCCACCCCGCTCCTCGACGTACGGCTCTTCCGGCGCCGGGGCTTCGGCGGAGCCGTCCTCGCCGATCTGCTCACCGTGCTCGGCATGTCGGGGCTGGTGTTCTTCCTGTCCCAGTACCTTCAACTGGTCCAGGGCAGGCACCCGTTCGAAGCGGGCCTGGCCGAACTGCCCGCCGCCGTCGGCGCGGTCGCGGCTGGCCTCCTCGCGGGCCGCGCCGCCCGCCGCTTCTCGGTCCGCGCGGTCGTCTCGGCGGGCCTGGCCGCCATCGGCCTCGCCCTCGCGGCCCTCACCACGATCAGCGAGTCCACCGGCTACCCGCTCCTCGGCGCCGCGCTCCTGATCGTCGGCGTGGGCGCGGGCTTCTCCTTCACCGTCACCGCCGACGTGATCCTCTCCAGCGTCCCGAAGAACCAGGCGGGCGCCGCCTCCGCCGTCTCCGAAACGGCCTACGAACTCGGCGCGGCCCTGGGCATCGCCCTCCTGGGCTCCATCGTCACAGCGGCCTACCGAGACTTCACGGCACCGCCGGGCACCCCGACAGCCGCCCACGAATCACTGGGCGCGGCGGTGGAAACGGCAGCGAAAATGCCCCCGCCGGCCGCGCACGATCTCCTGGAGGCATCCAGAGAAGCGTTCGTACACGGCCTGCACTTGGCGTGCGGAGCGGGGGCAGCGGTACTTCTGGCGACGGCGGTGGCGGCATGGTTTTTGCTGAGGAAGCAGAAACTTGCTGACGCAGGTGAGGCTTATCGCCGTTAGGGGCGCGGGGAACTGCGCGACAAGCCACAACGCACCCGCACCCGCAAAAGAACGGAAGCCCTACGGCGCTCAGGCAGCCTTCGCCTTGGTGGCGTACATATCCACGTACTCCTGACCAGAAAGCCGCATGACCTCAGCCATCACAGAATCCGTAACCGCCCGCAGCACATACCGATCCCGATCCATCCCCTCGTACCGAGAGAACTCCATCGGCTCACCGAACCGCACCGTCACCCGACCAGGGCGCGGCATCCCACTCCCACCCGGCTGCAGCTTGTCCGTGCCGATCATGGCGAAGGGAACAACAGGCGCCCCGGTCATCAAGGTAAGCCGAGCGATACCGGTACGACCACGGTAAAGACGGCCGTCAGGCGACCTCGTGCCCTCGGGGTAGATCCCGAAGATCTTCCCCTCCTCCAGAATCCGCCGCCCGGTCATCAGCGCGGCCACGCCCCCGTTCGCGCCGTCCCGGTCGACCGGGATCATGCCGACGCCGGTGAAGAACCAGGCCATCGCGCGGCCCTTGACGCCCTTGCCGGTGACGTACTCGTCCTTGCCGATGAAGCAGACCTGCCGCTTGGAGACGACCGGCAGCACGATCGAGTCGATGAAGGTGAGGTGGTTGCCCGCCAGGATCACCGGCCCGTCGCCGGGAATGTTCTCCATCCCCTCCACCTGAGGACGGAACATCAGGCGCATGATCGGTCCGAGCACTGCCTTGATGAGGGCGAAGCGGGACAACAGGTCCTCCGAGGCCGACGGGATCGTTATGAGACTGTGCAGGTGAGGACATTACTCGCGGCAACCGGGGAAACGCACGTCGGGCCCGCACGGTTCACCGAGGTCTTACGCACTGTTGACGCTGGTTTACCTGGGAGTCCTCCTCACGGAGGGTGTTCGCGATGTGACAGGCGTCGCACCCGTACGGCCCCCTGGCGGCCCCCTCGGACGGACCCGACGAACCGTCACCTCACCGCCCTCACCGGACACCTCGTGTCAGCCGCGTGTTCGTACCGGGGTCTCCCCCCGGTCATCCCGCCGCCCCTACGATCAGCGCGCATTCGACGATCCAACGGCAGGAGGCGCGCATGGAGAGCGAGCAGACGAACCGGCCCACCCAGGGCACCGGACGGCGGGCGGTCCTCGGTGCCGCGGTGCTCGGCGCGGGCGGCGCGGTCCTCGGGCTGCCCGGCGCCGCCCACGCGGCCGGCACCCGCACGGCGGCGCAGGCCGGGCAGAGCGGGCAGGGCGGGCGCGGGCTGAAGAGCCTGCCCAAGCCGACGATCATCGGCCACCGGGGCGCCAGCGGCTACCGCCCCGAGCACACCTTCGGCTCGTACGACCTGGCGCTGGAGTTCGGTGCCGACATCGTGGAGGCCGGTGACCTGGTGCCCACCAAGGACGGGCATCTCGTCTGCCGGCACGAGCCGGAGATCGGCGGCACCACCGACGTGGCGTCGCACCCCGAGTTCGCGGACCGCAGGACGACGAAGGTCCTGGACGGGGTGTCCGTCACCGGCTGGTTCACCGAGGACTTCACGCTGGCCGAGCTGCGCACGCTGCGCGCGGTCGAGCGCATCCCGGCCAACCGGCCGCACAACACCCTCTACAACGGCCGCTGGCCCGTCCCCACCTTTGAAGAGGTCCTCCAGTGGCAGGACCGGCGCACCCGCGAGCTGGGCCGTCAGGTGTGGATCTACCCCGAGCTGAAGCACCCCACCTACTTCCGCACGCTCGGCCTCGGCCTGGAGGAGCGGGTCGCCAAGCTGCTCCACAAGTACGGCAAGGACAACCGCGACTCCCCGGTCATCGTCCAGTCCTTCGAGCCGACCAGCATCCAGCGGATGAACCGGCTGGTCGACAACCCGCTGGTCGTCCTCCTCGACCAGGCCGGCACCCGCCCGTACGACTTCACCGCCACCGGCGACCCGCGCACCGTCGCGGACCTGGTCACCCCCAAGGGACTGCGGGAGATCGCCGGTTACGCGCAGGGCATCGGCCCCACCCTCGACCTGATCGTCCCGAAGAAGTCCGACGGCACCCTGGGCACGCCCACCACCCTGGTCGGGGACGCCCACAAGGTCGGCCTGATCCTGCACCCCTACACCATGCGCAACGAGAACCCCTTCCTCCCGGCCGAGTACCGCAAGGGCAGCGCCCCGGACGGCTACGGCGACCCCTTCGGCGCCTTCCGCACCTACTTCGCCACCGGCATCGACGGCGTCTTCACCGACAACGCCGACACCGCCCTGCTCGCCCGCGCCGACTTCCTCGGCCACTGAGCCCCGGCGTCAACTCCGCAACCGCTCCTCCCTGATGGGGGTGACACCGCCCCGTCCCGGAAACCCCCGGGCCGGGGCGGCGCGTCCTCGCGCATATGACGTACGACCTGGTGGCCGCCCTGCGCCCGCTGCTCACGGCCGAGGCGTCCGCCGAGGCACATGCCACCGGAAGCGAGCCGGGCGATCTCGAACAGGCCGTCTGGGTGCGGCTCCTGGAACGGCTGGCGGCCGAGGGGCCGCCGCCCGACCCGCAGCGCTGGCTGCGCCGGGCCGTGCGCGCCGAGGCGCGACGCAGCCGCCGCACCGTCCGGCGCGAGCACCCCTACGGCGCCGAGCCCGCCGACGACGCCCGGCCCGGACCCGAGCAACTCGCCCTGGCCGCAGCCCGGTACGGCCTGTTGCGCGAGGCGGTCGGACGGCTGCCCGGGCGCTGCCCCCGGCTCCTGGAGGCGCTGCTCTCCCCGAAGGACCCCACCTACCGCGAGATCGCGGGGGAGTTGGGTATCTCACAGGGCAGTCTCGGCCCGGAACGTTCCCGATGTCTGGGATGTCTGCGGCGATTGCTCGCGCCGGAGGTTGCGGCCGGGGGAGTGCGGGGATAGGTGTGGGGTACGACGGCTGATCAGGTGAGCGGGAGGCGTGCGCACATGGGCATGAGCGTGACCATCTCGGCGGCGACCGAGCGGGACGCGGAGCAGATCTTCAGGCTCCAGTACCTGTGTTTCCAGAGCGAGGCGGCGCGGTACGGCAACTACCGCATCGACCCGCTCGTCCAGAGCCTGGACTCGGTCCGCGACGAGGTCGCCGCCGACTGCGTCTATGTCGCGCGGCTCGGCGACGAGATCGTCGGCTCGGTGCGCGGCCGCCTCACCGAGGACGGCGCCGCGGCCATCGGCACCCTCTGCGTGCACCCCCGCCTCCAGGGCCACGGCATCGGCGCCCGGCTCCTCGGCGCGGCCGAAGCGGCCCTCACCGAGCAGCGCGGCGCCACCGTGTTCCGGCTGCACAGCGGCCACCGCAGCGACGCCGGGCTGCGGCTGTACCGCCGCGCCGGATATCAGGCGGTGGGGCGCTCCAAGGGCGCCGACGGGGTGGAGATGATCGTGCTGGAGAAGAAGGCGGGCGCCTACGCGGCCACCGCGTGACGCCCCGCCCAACGCCCCGCGCGGCTAGGGCGTGACGTCCGCGCGCAGCCGCGCCTTGCGCAGCCAGTACAGGGCGGACAGCGGCAGCAGCACGGGGATGAACACGTACCCCATGCCGTAGTCCGACCACACGGTCGCGTCGGGGAACGCGGACGGCTCGATCAGGGTCCAGGTGCCCACGACCAGCACACCGGCCAGCTCGGCGGCGCAGCACACCAGCGCCGCCCGGCGGGCCGTCTCGCCGCCCCGGACCAGGGTGTACGTGATGAAGCCGTACACCACGCCCGCGAGCGCGGAGAGCGCGTAGGCGAGCGGGGCCCGGTCGAACTCCGTGGCGATCTGGTACACCGAGCGCGACACGGCGCCGACGACCATCACGCCGTAGAACCAGACGAGCAGCATGCCCGGCCCGCTGATCAGCCGGGTCGGCTTCTCCTCCAGCGCCGTCACTTCAGCCTCCCCAGATGTCGAAGAGCCGCACCTCGAGCACGGCAAGGACCACGCCGCCCGCGGCGGCCGTCACCGAGCCCCAGCGGGTCCGCTCGGCCAGCGACATGAACCCGGCCGCGGGGACGCACGCGAACGCGCCCAGCAGATACGCCACGAAGATCGTCGTGCCCTGCTCGGGACGCTCGCCCCGGGCCAGCCGTACGACCCCGACCACCAGCTGCACCAGGGCGAGGACCGACACCACGGCCATGCCGATCAGGTGCCAGTCCTTGGTCGGCTGGTCCCGGTACGCGGCCCAGCCGCACCAGGCGGCCAGGAGCAGCGCGGCGACCCCGGTCACCAGCAAGAGGGCGTTGAGCATGCCGAGACCCTATTACGGCCGAAACGGACGCCCG
The DNA here is from genome assembly GCF_040638245.1 of Streptomyces sp. NPDC026659. Lineage (NCBI taxonomy): Bacteria > Bacillati > Actinomycetota > Actinomycetes > Kitasatosporales > Streptomycetaceae > Streptomyces > Streptomyces sp. NPDC026659. The sequence continues at coordinate 262,983 of NZ_JBEZXY010000006.1, forward strand.
CCGCCGCCCCCGGCCTACGCCGTCGCCCGTCCCTCGGCGACCGCGACGGCCGTGGCGTTGGCCACAACGCGCCCCTCGAAGGAGTCCGGCACCCTCCTCGGCCGGCGGCCTGCCGCCCTTGTCCGGCTTGGCCGAGCGGGCGGGAGCGGCGGAATGTGTGCGTCCGCCCTGTCCACCAGGGCTGTCCGCGGCTGTCCAGCATGTGGACAGCGGTCTCCGGTCGGGAGCGTCCGTCTGCTTTACTGGCCCGCATGACCACGACGAGCAGCCGCACCCTTGCGACCGAGGCGACCATGACGCCCGGTGCTCGTTGTATGTGTCGAATGTGCGCCTTCTAGAGGGCCCCCGCACCATCTGAGCCTCGCGCCCCGAAGCGAGAGCCGCGGTAGATCGTCCGGAACACCGGCGTACCGGATCCGTGCCGCCTTTCGCGCACACGCCGTTCTCCCCGGGTTTCCCCCCGGTCCCCATCGCCACCGCGAGAACCGTGCCGCGTCCCCATACGAACGCAAGCACCCGTGCCGGGCCCACCCGCGCCCGCGCACTCGACAGTGACGGAAATCCTGTGATCACGACATCGGGCCTGACCAAGGTCTACCGCTCCCGAGGCCGCGAGGTCACCGCCCTCGACGGCGTGGACCTCCACGTCCGCGAAGGCGAGGTCTACGGCGTCATCGGCCAGTCCGGCGCCGGCAAGTCCTCCCTGATCCGCTGCGTCAACCTGCTGGAACGCCCCACCGCCGGCACCGTGACCGTGGCCGGGCAGGACCTCACCGCGCTCGCGGGGCGCGGACCGCGCGCCGGACGGGAACTGCGCCGGGCGCGCTCCCACATCGGCATGGTCTTCCAGCACTTCAACCTGCTCTCCTCGCGGACCGTGCAGGACAACGTCGAACTGCCGCTGGAGATCCTCGGCAAGTCCGGCAAGGAGCGCTCGCGCAAGGCGCTGGAACTCCTCGACCTGGTCGGCCTCGCCGACAAGGCCAAGGCCACCCCCGCCCAGCTCTCCGGCGGCCAGAAGCAGCGCGTCGGCATCGCCCGCGCCCTGGCCGGAGACCCCAAGGTCCTGCTGTCCGACGAGGCCACCAGCGCACTGGACCCCGAGACGACCCGCTCGATCCTCCAGCTGCTGCGCGACCTCAACCAGCAGCTCGGGCTCACCGTTCTGCTCATCACCCACGAGATGGACGTCGTGAAGTCCATCTGCGACTCCGCCGCACTCATGGAGAAGGGACGCGTCGTGGAATCCGGCACCGTCAGCGAACTGCTCGCCACCCCCGGCTCCCAGCTGGCCTCCGCCCTGTTCCCGGTGGGCGGCGAGGCCACCGGTGCCGACCGCACCGTCCTCGACATCACCTTCCATGGCGAGGCCGCCACCCAGCCGGTCATCTCCCAGCTCTCGCGCACCTACAACATCGACATCTCGATCCTCGGCGCGGCCATCGACACCGTCGGCGGCCTCCAGATCGGCCGGATGCGCATCGAACTGCCCGGCCGCTACGAGGACAACGTCGTGCCCATCGGCTTCCTGCGCGAACAGGGTCTGCAGATCGACGTCCAGGGCCAGGAGCCCGTGCTGGTGAAGGATGGTGCCAAGTGACCTGGTCCGAGATGCAGCCGCTGCTGTCGCAGGCGTGTTCCGAGACGTTCTCGATGGTCCTGTGGTCCACCCTGATAGCCGTCGCCGTCGGCCTCCCGCTCGGCATCCTCCTGGTCCTCACCGACCGGGGCGGACTGCTCCAGAACGTGGTCGCCAACAAGGTGATCGGCCAGATCGTGAACGTCGGCCGCTCGATGCCGTTCATCATCCTGATGGTCGCGCTGATGAGCTTCACCCGCTGGGTCACCGGCACCACCATCGGCACCACCGCCGCGATCGTCCCGCTCGCCATCGGCGGCATCCCGTTCTTCGCCCGGCTCGTCGAGACGGCCGTCCGCGAGGTGGACGGCGGACTCGTCGAGGCCGTGCAGTCCATGGGCGGCAACACCTGGACGATCGTCCGCAAGGTCCTCGTCCCCGAGGCGCTGCCCTCGCTGATCGCCAGCACCACAACCACGATCATCGCCCTCATCGGCTACTCCGCCATGGCCGGCACCGTCGGCGGCGGCGGCCTCGGCGACCTCGCCGTCCGCTACGGCTACCAGCGCTTCGAGACCGAGCTGATGTGGATCACCGTCGGCATCCTCGCGGTCGTCATCTCGCTCATCCAGTTCGCCGGCGACTTCGCGGCCCGCTCCCTGCACGGGCGCGGCGGACGCTCCGGACCCGCGCCGAAGCTCCGGCTGCTGAAGGCGTCCGAACCGGCCGCGGCCGACGTCTCCAAGGTCGCCTGAGCCGAGCCGGTCCCCCTGTCCCTCCGGACACCCAAAGACTCCCCGTTCACCCGTACACGGGGTCGCACCACCCAAGGAAAGGCACTTTTCGTGCGTAACACCGCCAAGCTCACCACCGCCGTCCTCGCCGCCGGAGCCATCGCCTTCGGGCTGACAGCCTGCGGCTCCGGCAAGGACTCCGCCGGTTCCTCCGACTTCAGCGGACCGCTGATCGTCGCCGCGAGCCCCACCCCGCACGCCGAGATCCTGAACTTCGTCCAGAAGAACCTGGCGAAGAAGGCCGGACTCGACCTCGAGGTCAAGGAGTTCAGCGACTACATCACGCCGAACACGGCGACCGAGGACGGCTCCGTCGGTGCCAACTACTTCCAGAACCAGCCGTACCTGGACGACTTCAACAAGAAGCGCGGCACCCACATCGTGCCCGTCGTCACGGTGCACCTGGAGCCGCTCGGCCTCTACTCCCACAAGGTCAAGAAGGCCGACGCGCTGAAGAGCGGTGCGACCATCGCGGTCCCCAACGACGCCGTGAACGAGGCGCGCGCCCTCAAGCTGCTCGCCGCCAACAAGCTCATCACCCTCAAGGACGGCGTGGGCAACGAGGCGACCCCCGCGGACATCACCGCGAACCCCAAGAAGCTGAAGTTCAAGGAGGTCGAGGCCGCCCAGACGCCGCGCTCCCTGGACGACGTGGACGCGGCCGTGGTCAACGGCAACTACGCGATATCCGCCGGTCTCAAGCCCGCCAAGGACGCCCTCGTCCTGGAGTCCCCGAAGGACAACCCCTACGGCAACTTCCTCGCGGTGAAGAAGGGCAACGAGAAGGACCCGCGGGTCGAGAAGCTCGCCAAGCTGCTGACCTCGCCCGAGGTGAAGAAGTTCATCGAGGACAAGTACCAGGGCTCCGTCATCCCCTCGTTCTGATCGCGACACGCACGCACGACGCGTGCGACTGACGCGGAAGAACGACCGACGCGCACGAACGACAAGGGGATCGACATGCGCAAGACCGTATGGCTCGCGGTGGCGGCCGCCCTCCCGCTCGGCCTCGGCCTCACCGGCTGCGGCTCGGGCTCGGCCTCGGACGGCGGTGGCAGCAAGGACGGCGCACTCGTCGTCGGCGCCACCCCCGTCCCGGCCGGCGAGGTACTCGGCTACATCAACGACCACCTCGCCGCCAAGGCCGGACTGAAGCTCCAGGTCAAGGAGTTCACGGACTACGTCCTGCCGAACACCGCGCTCCAGGAGGGCTCGCTCGACGCGAACCTCTACCAGAACAAGCCCTTCCTGGACGACTTCAACAAGTCCAAGGGCACCGACCTGGTGCCGGTGGTCGACGCCTACCTGCCGCCCATGGGCATCTACTCCAAGAAGGTCGAGGACGTCACCAAGCTCCCCGACGGAGCCACCGTCGGCGTGCCCAACGACCTGACCAACGAGGCCCGCGCGCTCAAGCTCCTCGCCGCGAGCGGTGTCATCGAGCTCAAGAAGGGCGCCGGTGCCCAGGCGTCCCCGGCGGATGTCGTCAAGAACCCCCGGCACCTGAAGTTCCAGGAGATGGAGGCCGCCCAGCTCCCGCGCTCGCTGGACGACATGGCCGCCGCCGTCATCAACAACAACTTCGCCCAGGACGCCGGACTCAGCCCCACCAAGGACTCCATCTACCTGGAGTCCGCGAAGAACAACCCCTACGCCAACCTCCTCGCCGTCAAGCGCGGCAGCGAGAAGGACCCGCGGGTGAAGAAGCTCGCCGAGCTGCTGACCTCGCCCGAGGTGAAGAAGTTCATCGAGGACAAGTACCAGGGCTCGGTCCTGCCGGTCAGCGGAGGCTGACCCGGCCCGGCGCGCCACACGTACGGCCCCGCTCCCGCACCCCGCACGGGGGTTCCCGTGACGCACGGGGACTGCGGGGGAGGGGCCCCTCGTGCGTTTCAGTGGTTACATGCTTCATGCTGGGCAGTTCAGCGAGGGTTCTCTGACGGTCCCTCACAAAACGATCCGACGTTACGGAGCGGCGCATGACTAGCACCTTCCCCAACATCTCCATCAGCACGGAGCGGTTGGTGCTGCGCCCCCTCGACGAGGACGACGTGCCCGCACTGGCCGAGATGATGAACGACGAACAGGTCGCCGCCTGGACGGACGTCCCCCAGCCCTTCACCGAGGAGGGCGCCCGCCACTGGATCAGCGAGTACGCCCCCGCCGAACGCACCGCCGGACGCGGACTCGACCTCGCCGTCACCGAGTTCCTCACCCAGCGCCTCGTCGGCATCGTCCAACTCGCCAAGACCGACTGGCAGATCAGGTCCAGCGAACTGTCGTACATCATCGCCCCCTGGGCACGCGGCGAGGGCTACGCCTCCGAGGCCGCGCTCGCCACCGCCCAATGGCTCTTCGGCGACCAGAAGTTCGAGCGCATCGAGATCCGCACCGCCGCCGACAACACCGCCTCCCAGCAGGTCGCCCAGAAGATCGGCTGCATCAGCGAGGGCGTCCTGCGCAACGCCTGCATAGTGCACGTCCGCACCGAGGACGGCACCTGGACCGACATGCGCACCGACTACATCGTCTGGAGCCTGCTGCCCGAGGACCTGGAGGGCGCCGAGGAACAGCTCTCGGACAGCCGGGGCTTCGGCGCGTACGCCGACTACTCCGACTGGAACTGACCCCGCCCGGGCCCGGCCGGGACGGCGGCGGGCGACGGCGGGTGACGGACCCCACCCGGGCCCCCGCACCCCCGCCCGACCAGGTAACCTCACGGGGCCCGCACCCTGGGCCACCCCTCTGACGACCTGCGAAGACCTGGAGACTGACGACGATGGCCGACCGGGTCACGGTGATCGGCTGGGACGGCTCGCCGCTGACCGAGGCGGCACGCGGCGCCCTCGGCGCCGCCACGCTCGTCGCGGGAGCCGCCCACCACCTGGCACTGCCCGAGATCCCGCGCGCCGCCGAACGCGTCCGGCTCGGCAGCCTCACCCTGGCCGCCCGCCGCATCGCCGCGCACCGCGGCACCGCCGCCGTGCTCGCCGACGGCGACCCGGGATTCTTCGGCGTCGTCCGCACCCTGCGCGACCCCGCGTTCGGCCTGGAGGTCGAGGTCGTCCCCGGCGTCTCCTCCGTCGCCGCCGCCTTCGCCCGCGCCGGGATGCCCTGGGACGACGCCCAGGTGGTCGTCGCCCACCCGCGCACCCTGCGCCGGGCCGTCAACGTCTGCCGCGCCCACCCCAAGGTCGCCGTCCTCACCGCGCCCGGCGCCGGCCCCGCCGAACTCGGCCTGCTCCTCGACGGGGTGCACCGCACCTTCGTCGTCTGCGAGGAACTCGGCACCGAGAACGAACGCGTCAGCGTCCTCACCTCCGACAAGGCAGCCGACCACACCTGGCGCGACCCCAACGTCGTCATCGTCATCGGCGGCCACCCCGGCGCCGTCGAGGGCGGCGGCTGGATCGCCGGGCGCGACCCCGCCGTGGGCCCGCGCGGCTGGACCCAGCCCGACGAGGCGTACGGCGGCGGCCTCGGCGAGGGCGAGAGCGAACTGCTGCGCGCCGCCCAGCTCGCGCGCCTCGGGCCCCGCACGGGCGACCTGGTGTGGGACATCGGCTGCGGCGCGGGCGCCTTCGCCGTCGACGCCGCGCGCGCCGGAGCCGCCGTCATCGCCGTCGACCACGACCAGGCCGCCTGCGCCCGCACCGACGCGGCCGCGCGCGCCTTCGGGGTCCAGCTCCAGATCGTCAGGGGCCAGGCTCCGCACGTCCTGGAGAACCTGCCGGAGCCCGACGTCGTACGCGTCGGCGGCGGGGGAGCGGCCGTGGTCTCCGCCGTGGCCGACCGCCGTCCGCAGCGCATCGTCACCCACGCCGCGACCCGCGACGCGGCCGAACTCGTCGGCCGCGACCTGACCGAACACGGCTACCGCGTCGAGTGCGCCCTCGTCCAGGCCGTCGAACTCGACAGCCGGGCCTGGACGGAGACCGAGCGGAGCGTCGCGTTCCTGCTCACGGGCGAACTGCCCCGCCGCGACACCCCGCGCTGACCGAAGGCGCGTATGGGGCGGAAAGGGCAGCTCGCCCCCGCCCCGTGATCCTGTTGTCGTACCGCGCGCGGTAGGCTGGCCGATCGTTGTACCGCACCGGCGTTCCGGAAATTCGTTCGCCAATGTCCGGAACGCACGCCCGTTTTGAGGGTGGGTGGGGTACCACGACACCACAGGACGCGCGACGTGGCGCAGTCCACAACGGGCAGTCGCGGATCACGCTGTCGCGACGGCGCGACGGCGGGACAATGTCACTAGCGGTTTTCATGCCACTGAATGGCTTTGTCGTCATTTCTGGCGGCCGTTCGTGCCGCCGGGCACGGACGCTCGTTCTCACTACGGGGCGGTCGGTGCGCCGTTCCGGGTGAGCTGGTCGTAGGAGCACTGAAGCGATGGGCGAGGGGTACGCATGACCGACACCGGCCAGATCCCGGGCGAGGGACAGCCGGAGAGCGCAGGCATGGTGGAGCAGCCGGGCGCCCCCGCCCACGGCTACACCTACGTTGCCGAGGCGCCCGCCGGGGATGAAGACCTGCTGCTGCCGGGCGCCCAGGGCGCGTGGGGCAACGAAGTGCCGCCGCCCGCACCGGAACCGGTCGTCGAGGCCGTCCACCAGCCGGGCGCGCACGAGGCGTCGGGCCGCGACAGCGGCCAGGTCGACCTCACCGGCGTACGGCTGCCCGAGCCGGGCCCCGTCTCCGTCACGCCGTCCCCCATCCTGTCGGCCCCGCACGGCCAGGCCCCGCAGCCGCCGCGCAGGCCGCTGCACCTCGGCCCGCCGATCCCCGACGCCTCCGCCAGCCCGGTCCGCTCCCTTGCCGACCGCGGCCCGGCGGGCGCGCCCGTACGGCAGCCCGCCCAGCCCGTGGCCGGTCCCGAGTACGCGGAGGCACCGCAGTTCCACGAGCCCGTTCCGCACGGGACGGGCCAGTGGAACCTGGCCGCCGCCGTGGCCCCGCCCGCCGCCGAAAGGGTTGGCCCGGTCCCCGGCACCATCGCCGACCCCGCCCAGGCCGCCATGGCCCGCATGGCCACCCAGGCGACCGGCGTCGTGCACGCCCACGACGGGGTCCAGCCGGTGGACGGCCACGACGGGGTGTACGAGGTCGCCGCCGCCGAGGCTGTGCCTGCCGAGGTCGGCGTGGTGGCGGAGGCTGTCGTTCCGTCGGCCGAGGAGCCGCAGGAGGCGGTCGAGGCCGTCGCCGCGGTGGAAGCCCCGGCGGAGCCGGTCGAGCAGGCCGAGCCCGCGACGCCGGAGGTGGCCGCGCCGGTCGAGGCGGTTGCCGCCCCGGCCGCTGCGGAGCCGGTCGCCGTCGAGGCCGACGCGGCCCCGGTGGCCGACGCGACCATCCCGGCCCAGGCCGCCGCTCCGGTGGAGCCGGACCCGCAGGCCGACCTCGCGGTCGAGGCCGACCCGGAACAGGCCCCCGCGCCCGACGCGGCCCAGCAGGCCGTCGCTCCGGTCGAAGCGGAGCCGCTTGCCGCCGCTCCGGTCGAGCCGGACCCGCAGGCCGCCGTTCCGGCCGAGGCCGACCCCGTGCAGGACTCCGTGCCCGACGCGGCCCAGCCGCAGGCTGCCGCCGAGGCCGAGCCGCAGGCTCCCGCGCCCGTCGACGCGGACCCGCAGGCCGTCGCCCCGGTGGAAGCCGACCCGCAGGCGGCCGTCCCGGCTGAAGTCGAGCCGCTCGCCGCCGCTCCGGCCGAGCCGGACCCGCAAGCTGTCGCCCCTGCCGAGGCCGACCCCGCGCAGGCCCCCGTGCCCGACGCGTCCCAGCCGCAGGCTGCGGCCCCGGCCACCGTCGACCCCGCCGAGGCCCCGGCCCCGGACACCGCCCAGCCGGAGCCGCAGGCTGTCGCCCCCGCCGACGCGGACCCGCAGGGCGCCGCCCCGGCCGAGCCCGCCGTCCCGGCCGCCGCCGAGGCGACTCCCGAGGCGCCCGAGCCCGTACCGGCCCCCGAGGCCGAGGCCGAGGCCGAAACCCCGGCCCCCGCCGAGCCCGCCCCCGTCGCCGCCGAGGCGGAGGCCCCCGTACCCGCCCAGGGCCCCCAGCTCGTCGCGCCGCCGCAGGACGCCGAGGAGGCCGCCGCCCCGCTGCCCTCCGCCGTCCCCCTGGAGCCGCACCCGGACCAGACGCTCGGTCGGTTCGTGCCGGTCGAGGGCCAGGTGCCCACGGCCCCGCACCTCGCGCCGACCCCGCCGCAGCCGCTGAAGCTGCCCGAGCAGGTCACCGGGGAGCCGGACGTCGTCCAGAGCGCGGAGGACCTGGACACCCGGGCCGCCGACCAGGACGAGCAGGACGTGCCCGCGGTGGCGGAGGCACTCGTACCCGCAGGCCCCGCCGCCCCCGCGTACAACGACGCCGAGCGCGAGGCCGTGCTCAAGGTGATCCGCGAGCGCCGCGACATCCGCAACGGCTTCCGTGGCGACCCCATCCCGCACGAGGTGCTGCTCCGCGTCCTGGAGGCCGCGCACACCGCGCCGTCGGTGGGCCACTCGCAGCCCTGGGACTTCGTCGTCATCAAGTCCGCGGACACGCGGCGCGCGATGCACGACCTGGCCATGAGCCAGCGCGAGGCGTACGCCCAGTCGCTGCCCAAGGGCCGGGCGAAGCAGTTCAAGGAAATGAAGATCGAGGCCATCCTCGACACCCCGGTGAACATCGTCGTCACCGCCGACCCCACCCGTGGCGGCCGCCACACCCTCGGCCGGCACACCCAGCCGCAGATGGCGCCGTACTCCTCCGCGCTCGCGGTCGAGAACCTGTGGCTCGCGGCCCGCGCCGAGGGCCTCGGCGTCGGCTGGGTCAGCTTCTTCGACGAGCGGGAGATGGTCCGCGCCCTCGGCCTGCCCGAGCACCTGGAGGTCGTCGCCTACCTGTGCGTCGGGTACGTCGACGAGTTCCCGGACGAGCCCGAGCTGATGCAGGCGGGCTGGTCCAAGCGCCGCCCGCTGTCCTGGGTCGTGCACGAGGAGACGTACGGGCGCCGCGCCCTGCCCGGAGAGGAACCCCACGACCTGCTCGCCGAGACCGTCGCACAGATCCGCCCGCTCGACGCCAAGGCGCTCGGCGAGGCGTGGGAGCGCCAGAAGCGCATGACCAAGCCGGCCGGCGCGCTCGGCATGCTGGAGATCATCTCCGCGCAGCTGTCGGGTCTCTCCCGGCAGTGCCCGCCGCCGATCCCGGAGCCCGCCGTCGTCGCGATCTTCGCCGGTGACCATGGTGTGCACGCCCAGGGCGTCACCCCCTGGCCGCAGGAGGTCACCGGCCAGATGGTGGCCAACTTCCTGGGCGGCGGGGCGGTCTGCAACGCCTTCGCGAGCCAGGTCGGCGCCGAGGTGTGCGTCGTGGACGTCGGCGTCGTCGCCGACCTGCCCGCCACCCCCGGCCTGCTGCCCCGCAAGATCCGGGGCGGCACCTCCGACATGACCGCAGGGCCCGCGATGACCCGCGACGAGGCCAGGGCGGCCATCGAGGTCGGCATCGAGACCGCCCGCGACCTGGTCGCGGCCGGGAACAAGGCGCTGCTCACCGGTGAGATGGGCATCGCCAACACCACCGCGTCCGCCGCGCTGATCGCCGTCTTCACCGGCGCCGACCCAGCCGAGGTCACCGGGCGCGGCACCGGCATCAACGACGAGACGCTGGCCCGCAAGACCGAGGTGGTCCGCCGCGCGCTGGAACTCCACCAGTGCGACCCGGCCGACCCGATCGGCGTCCTCGCCGCGGTCGGCGGCTTCGAGCACGCGGCCATGGTCGGCCTGCTGCTCGGCGGCGCGTCGCTGCGTACGCCGGTGATCCTGGACGGCGTCAGCGCCGGGGCCGCGGCCCTCGTGGCCCGCGCCATCGCCCCCGAGGTGCTGGCCGCCTGCATCGCCGGTCACCGCAGCGCCGAGCCCGGCCATGTCGCCGCGCTCAACAAGCTGGGCCTGCGCCCGCTGGTCGACCTCGACCTGCGCCTGGGCGAGGGCACCGGCGCGCTGCTCGCCCTGCCGCTGGTGCAGAGCACGGCGCGCGCGATGCACGAGGTGGCGACGTTCGACTCGGCGGGCGTCACCGAGAAGTAGGTCATCACCGGGAGGGCCACCCCTTGATGTCAAGGGCTGGCCCTCCCGCGAGACGGGCGGTCCGGTGTTCACCCACCGGACCGCCCGTGCCGCCGCCCGCCCCGGCGCCGTAAAATCCGCACGTCAGGGCCGCTCCGCCGCCGTAGCGCGCCGACCGCAGAGCTGGACGAGGAGCCGCACCTCATGGCCGAACACCCCGCCTACCCCGTAGGTCTCCGTCTGGCCGGCCGCCGCGTGGTCGTGCTCGGCGGCGGCCAGGTCGCCCAGCGCCGCCTTCCGGCGCTGATCGCGGCGGGTGCGGACATCCTGCTGGTCTCGCCCGGGGCGACGCCCTCCGTGGAGGCGATGGCGGACGCGGGCGAGATCACCTGGGAGCGGCGGCCGTACGCCGAGGGCGATCTGAACGGCGCCTGGTACGCCCTGATCGCCACCAGCGACCCCGTCGCCAACGCCACCGCCTCCGCCGAGGCCGAGCGCGCGCGCGTCTGGTGCGTACGCTCCGACGACGCCGACGCGGCCACCGCTTGGACCCCGGCCACCGGGACCAGCGAGGGCGTGACGGTCGCCGTCCTCACCACCACCGCGCGGAACCGCGACCCCCGGCACACCGCCGCCGTCCGCGACGCGGTCGTGGCGGGCCTGCGCGACGGCACCCTCGTCGCCCCCCACCACCGCACCCGCACCCCCGGTGTCGCCCTCGTCGGCGGCGGCCCCGGCGACCCCGACCTGATCACCGTGCGCGGACGGCGTCTGCTCGCGGAGGCCGACGTGGTCATCGCCGACCGGCTCGGCCCGCGCGACCTGCTCGCCGAACTCCCGCCGCACGTCGAGGTGATCGACGCGGCGAAGATCCCCTACGGCCGCTACATGGCCCAGGAGGCCATCAACAACGCCCTGATCGAGCACGCCAAGCAGGGCAAGTCCGTGGTGCGGCTCAAGGGCGGCGACCCCTTCGTCTTCGGCCGGGGCATGGAGGAGGTCCAGGCGCTCGCCGAGGCGGGCATCCCCTGCACGGTCGTCCCCGGCATCACCAGCTCGGTGTCCGTGCCGGGCGCGGCCGGGATACCCGTCACGCACCGGGGCGTCGCCCATGAGTTCACCGTGGTCAGCGGCCATGTCGCCCCCGACGACGAACGCTCCCTGGTCGACTGGCCCTCGCTCGCGAAGCTCACCGGCACGCTGGTGATCCTCATGGGCGTCGACAAGATGGGCCGCATCGCCGAGACCCTCATCGCCCACGGCAAATCCCCCGACACCCCGGTCGCCCTGATCCAGGAGGGCACGACCGCCGCCCAGCGCCGGGTGGACGCGACGCTCGCGACGGTCGAGGAGACGGTACGGCGCGAGGCGGTGAAGCCGCCCGCGGTGATCGTGGTCGGCGAGGTGGTCACGGTGGGCCCGACGGCGCCGGACGCCTGAGACGCGTACGAACGCCGAGGGACCCACCGGTCCCGAGGGCACCCCGCACCGTCGTTTTCCTTCTCCCCCCAGAACGAGGCAGCATCTTCCCGTGGCCGAACTCATCACCATCACGGACCCCGACGACCCCCGCCTGCACGACTACACGAACCTCACCGACGTGGAGCTGCGCCGCAGGCGCGAGCCCGCCGAGGGGCTGTTCATCGCGGAGGGCGAGAAGGTGATCCGCCGGGCGCGGGCGGCGGGCTACGGCACGCGCTCCATGCTGCTCACCCCCAAGTGGACCGAGGTGATGCGGGACGTCATCGACGAACTCCCCGCCCCCGTCTACTGCGTGAGCCCGGAACTGGCCGAACGCGTCACCGGCTACCACGTCCACCGGGGCGCCCTCGCCTCCATGGGCCGCAAGCCGCTGCCGACGGCCGCCGAAGTGCTGGCCCCCGCCCGCCGCGTGGCCGTCTTCGAGGACATGGTCGACCACTCCAACCTGGGCGCCGCCTTCCGTAACGCGGCCGCGCTGGGCGTGGACGCGGTCCTCCTCACCCCCCGCTGCGCCGACCCCCTCTACCGGCGCGCGGTGAAGGTCTCCATGGGCGCCGTCTTCTCGGTCCCCTACGCGCGCTTCGACTCCTGGCCGCAGGACGCGGGCACGCTCCACGAGGCGGGCTTCGTCATCGCGGCCCTCTGCCTGGGCCCGGACTCCATCACCCTGGACGAACTGGCCGCCGAGCACCACGAGAAGCTGGCCCTGATGCTGGGCACCGAGGGCGACGGCCTGTCCCGGGCGGCCATGAACGCGGCCGACCAACTGGTCCGCATCCCGATGTCGGCGGGCATCGACTCGCTGAACGTGGCGGCGGCGTCGGCGGTGGCGTTCTACACGACCTGCCGCAAGCCGTAACCCCCCGCCCGGCGGCCTACTTGGCGGCGAGCGAGGGTCCGTCGGGCCGCGGCGTCGGGTTGTACTCCTGCTCCACCGGCACCCCGTCGTCGCCGTTCGATCCCGTCCTCGGCTGGACGTGCGTCTGCCGCGTGCCGTCGCCCCCCAGCCCCCGGGACGGGCCCGTACACCCCTGGGCCAGCGCGATCCCCAGCGCCACCAGCAGCGTCACCACCACGAAGACGAACAGCCGCTGGCGCAGCAGCCGGGGGTTGGCCGGACGCAGTCGGGTTCCCGTCGTACGGGGGGCCGGGCGGCCGGCGCCGCTGCGGGGGCCCGCCGGACGGCCGTTGCCCGTGGAGCGCGGACGCGGTGCGGGGGTCGCGCGGTTCGCGCCCGGCCGCGAGCCGCCCCGCGAGGGGGTGCCACCCCGGGCGGGCGTGGCACCGCGCGGCAGCGGCGTACCCGAGGGGGAGGGCCGCCGCTGGGTCGTACGCTGCTGATCCGGATAGGTGTCCACCAGGCGCCCGGCACCCCGGTCGCCCTCTCCCACGCGCGGCGCGGGCGGCCGCACGTCGCCCAGGCCCTGCGCCTCGCGCGCCGCGATCTCCTTCAGCCGCAGGGACAGCTGGAGCGTGCTCGGCCGGTCCTCCGGGTCCTTGGCCAGGCACGCCCGCACCAGCGGGGCCAGCGCGTCCGGTACGCCGTGCAGCTGCGGCTCCTCGTGCACCACGCGGTAGAGCATCACCTCGGAACTGCCGTGCCCGAAGGGCGAGTCACCGGTCGAGGCGTACGCCAAGGTCGCCCCCAGCGAGAACACGTCCGTCGCCGGGGTGACCGCGGCCCCGCGCACCTGCTCCGGCGCCAGGAAGCCCGGGGAGCCCACCGCCGTGCCCACGTGGGTGAGCGTGGAGGCACCCGTGGCCCAGGCGATGCCGAAGTCGATGATCCGGGGGCCCTTGGGGGACAGCAGGATGTTGGACGGCTTCAGGTCCCGGTGGACCACACCCGCCTCATGGACGGCGACGAGTCCCTCCGACAGTGCCGCGCCGATCGACGCGGCCTCGGCCGCGACCAGCGGGCCCTCGTCGGCCACCTTGTCGTGCAGGGAGGGCCCGGGCACGTACTGCGTCGCGAACCACGGGCGTTCCGCCTCCAGGTCCGCCGCCACCAGCCGCGCCGTACAGCCGCCCCGGATACGGCGGGCCGCCGACACCTCGCGCGCGAACCGCGACCGGAACTCCTGGTCCTCCGCGAGGTCCGGCCGGATCACCTTCAGCGCGACCCGCTGCCCCTTCTTGTCGGAGCCGAGGTAGACCACGCCCATCCCGCCCGCGCCGAGCCGTCGGTGAAGCCTGAACGAGCCGACGACGCGCGGGTCCTCGCGCCTCAGGCGCATCATCGCCATGTTCATCCCCGCTGCCCGGTCCCTGTGACTCGGCCCAGCTTACGTTTCCACGGCCGCCCGCGCGCAGAGGCCGCGCCCTCCGGTACCGACGGATTGCGCGGCGGCCACTCCAGGTGAAGCCCGGTCAGCAGACGGTCAATTGCAGAGCTGTTGAGGGTCTGAGGATGTCAACAAGTCGACCGATCAAGGGGGTTGGGATTCGGCCCGGTGCCCGTCGGCGGCGAGGACGGACCGCGCGGGACCGGCACCCGGCGGTCCGCGTCCGCTCCCACCGCCCCGATCCCGGACGGCGCGGGTCACCGTGCGGAGGTCAAAGTGACTGAAGTCATACGTATCCACCCGTGGGCGGAGAGCGACCCGTGCGGCGGCCTCCCGGCACCGACAACGGGCGACCCCTCCGGGAAGACCCCGAGAACCGGAGCGAGGTCTCCACCCAGGGGAGTACTTCGCATGGGAGGGCTCATCCTCCGGGAGGCCCGCCATTCGATACGAGGGCATGACGCCCGGGACACCGCCCCGCGCCTACATTTGAGGTCAAGCGGCGGGTGCGGTACTCGTCCCCCGAGGTCACACACCCGCCGCTGCTGACGAAGCGCGACAACACAAGAACCACCGAGCACGACCAGGGAAAGCCTGGAGGAATCATGGCCCCTACGGCACCGAGGCGCACCACGCCCGGCCCCCGCCGGACGGGCCGCCGCCATCCCGTGGTGGCGACCCTCATGGCCCTGCCCCTGGCGCTTCTGCTCCTCCTCGTCTTCGACGGGTGGGAGACGGTGGCCACACAGGCGTCGTCCGTGGGTGCGATGCTGGGGCGCTGACCGGCGCTCCAGGTCCGGAAGAGCGGTCCGGGTTACATCCATCCATCCTTGAAACCCCGTGGGGACGGGGGTGCGGCGGACGGCACGAATGCCGGCGCAGCTGGGGAGCTGCGCCGGCATTGCGCTGCCCGGGCCCTGCCCATGGCAGCGTGGGCCGTTGTGGGCATACTGTCGGCTGATCGCTTGATCGCCGAGTGGCCACCGTCCGGGACCCGCGGTCAGGCGGAAACAGGGGGAGTGGGGGAACGTCGTGGGGCTGATGGACCGTATCCGCGGTGAGTTCATCGACATCATCGAGTGGACCGACGACGGCCGGGACACCATCGTGTGGCGCTTTCCGCGCCACGGCAACGAGATCAAGATGGGCGCCCGGCTCGTCGTGCGCGAGTCGCAGGTGGCCGTCTTCGTCAACGAGGGCCGCCTCGCCGACGTCTACCAGCCCGGCACGTACACCCTCTCGACCCAGAACATGCCAGTCCTGTCCACCCTGAAGGGCTGGAAGCACGGCTTCGAGTCGCCGTTCAAGGCCGAGGTCTACTTCGTCACCACCCGGCAGTTCACCGACTTCAAGTGGGGCACCCAGAACCCGGTGATCCTGCGGGACGCCGAGTTCGGCATGGTCCGGGTCCGCGCTTTCGGCACCTTCGCCGCCAAGGTGGTCGACGCAGCCGCGCTGCTGCGCGAACTGGTGGGCACCGAACCGCAGTTCCGCACCGAGGAGGTCGCCGAGCACCTGCGGCAGCTGACCGTGTCCAAGCTGGGCTCCGTACTGGGAGCCGCCGGAGTTCCGCTCCTGGACCTCGCCGCCCGGCAGGACGGCATCGGCCGGCAACTGGCCGAGGCCCTCACCCTGGAGCTGGCCCCCACCGGCATCGCCATCCCCCGTTTCCACATCGAGAACATCAGCGTCCCGCCCGAGGTCGAGGCGGCGATCGACACCCGCTCCCGGATGGCCGTCACCGGCAACCTGGACGACTACGCCAAGCTCCAGGCGGCCGACGCGACGACGATCGCCGCCGCCAACCCCGGCACCGGCGGCGACGCCGTCGGCCTGGGCGTGGGCATGGCGCTGGGCCGGCGGATCGCGCAGAACATGTCCGGCGCGGCGACGGCCCCGCCGGCCCCGGCGGCACAGCCCGCCCCCGCCCCCGCCCCTGTTCCCGCCTCCGCCGACGTCCCGCCGCCGCTGCCCACCGCACCGCGCTGGTTCCTCGCCGTCGGCGGGCAGCAGCAGGGCCCGTACGACGAGAGCGCGCTCGCCGGTCAGGTGGCGGCGGGCAACCTGACCCGCACCACCCTGGTCTGGCGCAGCGGGCAGGCCGCCTGGCAGCCCGCGGACCGGATCCCGGAGCTGGCGTCGCTGCTCGCCGACGTACCGCCGCCGCTGCCCCCGCAGGGCTGAGCCCGTCGGCCGGAGCCTTCCGGCAACAGGTCACACCTTCCGGCAACAGGTCACAAGGAGAAGTGAGTTGACGGACCAGGACGTCGCGCCCGCGCCCGACCGGGCGTTCCAGTGCGAGGCGTGCGGCGGGGTCAGCGAGTACGCGCCCGGGACGTACGCGCTGCGCTGCCCGTACTGCAAGCACGAGCAGGACATCACGCCGATACCCCGGCAGGTCACCGAGCACCCGATCGAGGAGCTGGCCGCGCTGCCCCACCGGGCCATCGCGCCGGACCAGGTGAAGACGTACACCTGCCCCGGCTGCCACGCGGTGACCGAGAGCGACACGCTCAGCGACAAGTGCCCCTTCTGCGCCACCCCGTTGGTCTCCGACGCCGCCGGCACGGAACGCGTGGTGCCCGAGGCGGTCCTGCCCTTCGGAGTCAGTCGCGACCAGGCCCGGGACGCGCTGGCGAAGTGGACCGGATCCCGCTGGTTCGCGCCCGACGAGCTGAAGAAGGTCACCGAGGCCGAGACCTTCCGGGGCAGCTACCTGCCGCACTGGACGTACGACGCGCAGACCAGCACCCGGTACGCAGGCCAGCGCGGCGACTACTACTGGGTCGAGGAGGAGGACTCCGAGGGCCGCACCCGGCAGGTACGGCACACCAACTGGCAGCCCGCGTTCGGCACGGTCGACCGGTTCTTCGACGACGTACTCGTACCCGGCAGCGGCCAGGTGCCGGAGAAGGAACTGGACAAGCTCACCCCCTGGCCGCTGGAGGAGACGGTCCCCTACCAGGAGGAGTACCTCGCGGGCTTCCGCACCGTCCGCTACGACGTCGAACCGGAGGCCGGCCTGGAGTCGGCGAAGGCGCGGATGGCGCCGGTGATCCGCGCCGACTGCAAGCGGGACATCGGCGGCAACGAGCAGCGGGTGCTCTCGATGTCCACCTCCTACAGCGCCCTCACCTTCAAACTGGTCCTGCTCCCCGTCTGGTTCCTGACCTACCTCCACGCGGGCAAGGCGTGGTCCGTGATGGTCAACGCCCGCACCGGCGAGGTCATCGGCGAGCGGCCGTACAGCGCGACGAAGATCACCCTGGCCTCGGTGGGCGGCGCCCTCCTGATCGCCCTGGTGGTGCTGCTCGTGATGATGCTGCGCAACTGAGGACGCGGGCGCGGGCCGGGGGTTCGCGCCAATAGGTGGGCGGACTCCTGCCAACAGGCGCACCGACCCCCGCCGATGAGCGCGCATGCTCCCCCCCCGACGGATGCGCGCGCTCTCGCCGACGGATGCGCGCGCGGGCTCCGAGCACCGGGTCCGCTCGCGGGCCCCCGCTGCCAAGCGCACCCCCGCCCCCGTACCCTCGCCGCACACCGCCACCCCGCCGAGGCCCCCGTGACCCCAGACGCCCTGACCGCCCATCTCACCTCCACGGCCCACTCCGGCACCGCGTCCCCCTGCGCCTGCCCGACCGGACTCCTCGCCGACCGCCCCGACGCCACCGTCCTCCGGCACGGCGACACCGTCGCGAAGGCCCACGCCCCCGGCACCGACCCGGCCGAACTCACCCGGCGCCTCACGGTGGCCGCCGCCCTCCCGGACGTCCTGCTGGCCCCGCTCACGCCCACCCCCGTCGCCGTGGACGGCCGTCTCGTCACGTACTGGCCCCTCGGCACCCCCGTGGACCGGGACGACCCCGACGCGGCCCCCTGGGAGGCCGCCGCCACCCTCCTCGCCCGCCTCCACCGCACGCCCCTGGAAGGCCCGCTGCCCCCGATGCGCGGACCGGCCAAGGCGGCAGCCGCGACGGAACAGCTGAAGAAGGCCCTGGAGGCCGCCCCCTGCCCCGACGCGGCACCCGTGCTGCGGGCCTGGGCCGCGCTGCCCGGCTGGGCCCGCGGTGAGGCGCCCGCGCCCGGTGTTCCGGCCCTCTGCCACGGTGATCTGCATCTCGGTCAGCTCGTCCGTCACCCCGCGCCCGACGGCCCCTGGCGGCTGATCGACGTGGACGACCTCGGCGCCGGAATCCCCGCCTGGGACCTCGCCCGCCCCGCCGCCTGGTACGCCTGCGGGCTGCTGCCGCCCGAGGAGTGGTCCCGCTTCCTGGGCGCGTACCGCGCCGCCGGCGGTCCCGCCGTACCGCCCGACGGCGACCCCTGGCCCGTACTCGACGTGCCCGCCCGTGCCCTCACCGTGCAGACCGCCGCCCTCGCGCTCACCAAGGCGCTCACCGCGGGCCGTTCACCGGACGAGGTCGAACAGGCCGTGGTGGACGCCTGCGCCCGCATGACCGCCGGGCCCTGACCACCGCCGGAGCCGGGCCGGTTGAGCAGCGATTTCCCGGAAAAGGCTGCAACCGAGCGGGGCAGGACGGAGTCTGTCCTGGGGAAACACCAAGCAGGACCCTACGGCGAGGAGTTGAGCCGACCATGCAGTGTCCGAAGTGTCACGCGCCCATGCGCACCTACAACCGCAACGGCGTCCAGATCGAGCAGTGCGACGGCTGTCGCGGCATCTTCCTCGACTACGGCGAGCTGGAGGCCCTGACCCGCGTGGAGTCCCAGTGGGCGCAGCCCGCCCCGCAGGCGTACCCGGCCACCCCGCCCGCCCCGGCCTGGGGCGCCCCGCACGGCGGCCACCAGGGGGGCCACGGCGGTCACTACGGCGGCCACCACCGCCACAAGAGCTTCGGCCACATGCTGTTCTCCAGCTGAGCCGAACAGCGAAAAGCCCCGGCCGTTCGAGACGGCCGGGGCTTTTCCGGTGTGTGGACGATACTGGGATTGAACCAGTGACCTCTTCCGTGTCAGGGAAGCGCTCTCCCGCTGAGCTAATCGTCCTCGGGACCACGATCACTCGATGTCACTCCATGGAGCGGATCGTGGGCACTGCGTGCGCGATACTGGGATTGAACCAGTGACCTCTTCCGTGTCAGGGAAGCGCTCTCCCGCTGAGCTAATCGCGCGGGATCGGATCTTCGAGAAGATCCAGTGGACGATACTGGGATTGAACCAGTGACCTCTTCCGTGTCAGGGAAGCGCTCTCCCGCTGAGCTAATCGTCCTTGGAGGTGGAGACGGGATTTGAACCCGTGTAGACGGCTTTGCAGGCCGTTGCCTCGCCTCTCGGCCACTCCACCAGGAGTGTAGGGGATCGGGATGACCCCTAGTTCCTGCGAGCGGACGACGAGGCTCGAACTCGCGACCTCAACCTTGGCAAGGTTGCGCTCTACCAACTGAGCTACGTCCGCTTGTCGTTTCGGTCCGCTTCCGCGTCCCGGCGACGTGTTGAACTTTAGCGGATTCCTCGGCCAGGACAAAAACGCGTTTGCGCAGCGTGCTGCGGTGCACCTCGCGAACGGCATGGTCACGGTCGCCCCGGAGCCCCTCGCGGGCATCGCGGGCCCCCCCCTCGAAGGGCCCGCCTAGACTCGGCCACGTGCCTCACCTTCCTCCCGTTCTCCCCCCTATGGCCCGCTTCGGCGACCGCGTCGCCACCGGCCTGCTGGACGTCACCGGGGACCCGGCCGCGCTGGACTCCGAGGGCTTCTGGGCCGTCGTCGCGGACTTCGAGGGCGGCCTGACCTGCGCCCGCTTCGCGCACGTACGGAGGGAACCGGTGCCCGCCCCGCGCCCCGGCGCCTGGCACGGACCCGCGCGGGACGCCTGGACCTCCTCCCTGGACCGCGCCGCGTACACAGCAGCCGTACGCCGTGTCCGGGAACACATCGCGGCCGGCGAGGTCTACCAGGCCAACCTCTGCCGCGTGCTCAGCGCGCCCGTCGCCCCCGGCGCCGACGTGGACGCCCTCACCGCCCTCCTGGCCCGGGGCAACCCCGCCCCCTATGGAGGAACGATCCGCCTCCCGGAGCAGGGGGTGGAGATCGCCACCGCCTCGCCCGAGCTGTTCCTGCGCCGCGCCGGGAGCGTCGTCGAGTCCGGCCCCATCAAGGGCACCGGCCGCACCGAGGCCGACCTCCTGGAGAAGGACTACGCCGAGAACGTGATGATCGTGGACCTCGTCCGCAACGACATCGGCCGCGTCTGCGGGACCGGCACCGTCACCGTCCCCGACCTGTGCGCGGTGGAGAAGCACCCGGGCCTCGTCCACCTGGTCTCCACCGTCCGGGGCGAACTGCGCCCCGGCGCGGGCTGGCCGGACCTGTTCGCCGCCGCCTTCCCGCCCGGCTCCGTCACCGGCGCCCCCAAGACGAGCGCCCTGCGGATCATCGAGGCCCTGGAACCCGCCCCGCGTGGCCCCTACTGCGGCGGCATCGGCTGGGTCGACGCCGACCGGGGGACCGCCGAGCTGGCCGTCGGTATCCGCACCTTCTGGATCGACCGGGCCGCCGGGGCGCTCCGCTTCGGCGCGGGCGCCGGGATCACCTGGGGGTCCGACCCCGAGGGGGAGTGGCGCGAGACCGAACTGAAGGCATCCCGGCTGCTCGCGATAGCGTCGGGGGAGCATCAGGAAAGTGGAGAGGCTCTCACATGAGGATCTGGCTGGACGGCGAACTGCGGGACGCCGATTCCGCGCGCGTCTCGGTCTTCGACCACGGGCTCACCGTGGGCGACGGCATCTTCGAGACCGTCAAGGCGGTCGACGGACGGACCTTCGCGCTCACCCGCCACCTCGACCGGCTCACCCGCTCCGCCCGGAGCCTCGGCCTCCCGGACCCCGACCACGACGAGGTGCGCCGCGCCTGCGAGGCGGTCCTCGAGGCCAACCCCATGCCGCTCGGCCGGCTGCGCATCACCTACACCGGCGGCCACGGCCCGCTCGGCTCCGACCGGGGCGAGCACGGCCCCACCCTGCTCGTCGCCCTCGGCGAGACCACCCGCCGCCCCGACTCCACCGCCGTGATCACCGTCCCCTGGACCCGCAACGAGCGCGGCGCGCTCGCCGGTGTGAAGTCCACCTCGTACGCCGAGAACGTGGTCGCCCTGGCCCGCGCGCACGAACAGGGCGCGTCCGAGGCGCTGTTCGCCAACACGGTCGGACAGCTCTGCGAGGGCACCGGCTCCAATGTCTTCGTCGTCCTCGACGGCGAGATCCACACCCCGCCGCTCGCCTCCGGCTGCCTCGCGGGCATCACCCGCGCCCTCACGGTGGAGTGGACCGGCGCCCAGGAGACCGACCTCCCGCTGGATGTCCTGGAGCAAGCCGAGGAGGTCTTCCTGACCTCCACCCTGCGCGATGTCCAGGCCGTGCACCGCGTCGACGGCCGCGAACTGCCCGCCGTCCCGGGCCCGGTGACCGCCAAGGCGATGCGGATCTTCGAGGAGCGGTCCCGGCAGGACCTCAACCCCTGAGCGGGGCAAGGGAGTCGGCAAAGAGACCGGCAAGGGCACCGGTCGGGAGAAAACCGCTGAGGCGGGCGCCCCGGAGCGGGTAGAACTCCGGTGATGACGACGACCCTGCGGCCGGCCGAGCCGCTTCAGCAGCACACCGACGGAACCCGCGCACGCCGCTACCAGGTGTGCGTGAACAGCCGTCCCGTCGGCGAGATCCACCTCGCCACGGTGATCGGAACCACCGTGGCCCGCATCACCGACCTGCGCATCGAGGAGCCCGACCGGCGGCGCGGCCGGGCCACGGTGGCCGCGCTCGCGGCGGAGGAGGTCGCGCGCGGCTGGGGGTGCGCCCGGATCGAGGCGGTGGTCCCGGCCGACGCCGAGCCCGCCCTGCACCTCGCCACGCTCCTCGGCTACGCCCCGAGCGCCCGCGCGATGGTGAAACGTCTCGGCGACATGCCCCCGGAACTGCCGGAGGGCAGCCGGGGGCGGCCCATGACCGAGGCGGAGTTCGAGAGCTGGCTGGTGCAGGGGAGAGAGTCCTACGCGCGCTCGCTGATGAGCCTCGGCCTCTCCGAGGAGGAAGCGCGGACCAAGTCCCTCCGCGACCACGAGACGCGCCTCGGCCGGGGACTGGCCACGGAAGGGGTGCGGTTCAGCGTCCTCGAACACGAGGGGACGCCCGTAGGTACCATCTGGGTCGGCCGCGCCGACGGCGCGCCCTGGGTCTTCGACGTCGGGACCGACGAGGCGCACCGGGGCCGGGGACACGGCCGCTCCCTGATGCTCCACGCCGAGGCGCAGACCGTCGCCGACGGCGAGCGCACCCTGGCCCTCAACGTCCGCACGGGCAACACTCCGGCCGAGCGGCTGTACGCGTCCCTGGGCTACGAGACGACGCGCCACGTCCTCGCCAAGCCGCTGCTGTGACGATCCGCGGAGGGGCCGGGGGCGGGGTCAGGCCCGGTCGGCCAGCAGCCGGTCCGCGATCTCCTCGATCCGCTCGCGCAGCCCCTCCTGGCTCTTGCCGCCGTCCAGGCGCTCGCCGCCGATGACATAGGTCGGGGTGCCGGTGACACCGATCGCCTTGCCCTCGGCCTGGTCCGCGTCCACGATCAGGATGTGCCGCCCGTCGATCAGCGCGGTGTCGAACTCCTCGGCGTCCAGGTCGAGTTCACGAGCGATGTCGACCAGCAGCTCCTCGCCCCGGCGGTCCAGCTCCTCGACCCGCCCCAGCACCGCTTCGACGTACGGCCAGCCCTGCCCCTGCTCCACGGCCTCCTCGGCGGCCTGCGCGGCGGCGAAGGCGTGCTTGTGCTTCTCCAGCGGGAAGTGCCGCAGCCGCACGTCGAGCCGGTCGCCGTAGCGGGCACGCAGGGCGCGGACGTCGTCCAGGGCGGCGTGGCAGTCGGGGCACTGGAGTTCGCACCAGACATCGAGGACGACGGGCTCGACGGATGCGGGGGAGGAGTCGTTCATGTGCCCAGTCTTCCAGGCGGCCCCCGGGCGGCCCAATCCGGTGGGACCGCCTCCGGTGGTCCGGCGGGGCGACCCCGGCGGGCGCCCCCGTCGCACCCCGCCACCCCGAGAGATCCCCGGCGCCGACCCCGAGATCTCCCTGATGTGGGGGCCGGGGCATGGCATCGCGGGTACCGGGCGGTGCAGGATGGAAGGGACGAAGCGCACCGCGCGCCTCGTGTCACCGTCACGCCGGCACCCCGCCGGCCGGGCCCGCCTGGAGGACCGGATGCTTGCCGAGACCATCTGCTCCGCCGTGTCCGCGGCGGGCCTGGGCATCGCCGCGGTCACCGCCTACCGCAAGCGTTTCCTCACGGCCGCCCGCGTCGCGGCCTACTCACTGGTGCCGGTCGGCCTGGTGATGACCGGCGTCGTGGGCTGGCTCGCCAGTA
Source organism: Streptomyces sp. NPDC026659 (assembly GCF_040638245.1). Taxonomy (NCBI): domain Bacteria; kingdom Bacillati; phylum Actinomycetota; class Actinomycetes; order Kitasatosporales; family Streptomycetaceae; genus Streptomyces; species Streptomyces sp. NPDC026659. Next base: position 286,538 of record NZ_JBEZXY010000006.1, read on the forward strand.
CGGCCCTCAGCCCCCTCGCCTGGGCGGGCTTCGGCGTGCTCGCGCTGTCCGCGGCGCTCTTCGCACTCACCCGCGCGGTGGAGCGCCGACGCGGCGGGAAGGGCGCGATACGCGGCGGCGAGGCCGACCCGGTGGCACCCGCCGCCTCGGCACCGTCCCTCGGCCGGGGCAGCGGACGTACGGCCCGTACGGCCACCCCGCCCACCGCCACCGGTTCCGGCGACGACTTCAGCGACATCGAGGCCATCCTCAAGAAGCGCGGCATATGACCCGGCCCTGATGGAGCGTGGCGTCACAGGCGGCCCAGGTACGTCCGAAAACGTTCACGACACGGAGCGAGCCGAACGAATCGGTGCGAATTCCGCAGACTCCCGCGCTTTACAGGTGTGTTGATCGCGTACAGGGCGCCCCGTGGTCCATCATCACCGCGAGATGGTGGATACGACACAGAGCGAGGCCCCGCCGCAGGAGGACGAGCCGCGCGGGTGCCTCTTCGCCCTTTCCCAGCCACCGCTGATGATCTTCCTTGCGGTGATCGGGTGTCTCATCCTCATGGCGGCGCTGCACGATCTGCTGTTGCTGTGAGCCGTACACGTCCGTCCCGGCGTCACCCGCCGGGACCGGCGTCGGTCCGCGAAAGCCCCGACCGTCCCCACGCCCCCGGCGCTCGACCGTCTCAGCCCGCCGACTCCGACTCCTTGCGCCGCGCGCGGTACGCGGCCACGTGCAGCCGGTTCCCGCAGGTGCGGCTGTCGCAGTAGCGGCGCGAGCGATTGCGGGACAGATCCACGAAGGCACGCCGGCAGTCCGGCGCCTCGCAGCGCCGCAGCCGCTCCTGCTCCCCGGCCACCACGAAGAAGGCGAGCGCCATCCCGCAGTCGGCGGCGAGATGGTCGGCCAGCGACGCACCGGGGGCGAAGTAGTGCACATGCCAGTCGTAACCGTCGTGGTCCGTCAGACGCGGGGTGGTGCCCGCGGCGGCGACCAGCTCGTTGATCAGCCCCGCGGCGGCCCGGGCGTCCGGCGCCGCGAAGATCCTCGCGAACCGGCCCCGCACCTTGCGCACCGCCGACAGGTCGAACTCGGACAGCGCCCCCACATCACTGACCGCGTGGCCGCGCACGAACGCGGCGAGTGCCTCGACGTCCGGCAGCCCGTCCGCCGCCGTGTCGTCCTCCGGCACGGTGTTCACCAGATCGACCACGGTGTCGAGGGCGCACCGGGTGTCGTGGGTGATCAGCACGTTTCGCTCCCTGGCCTGGGGGTCGGGCGGACGCCCGCCGATGCTGGCCGATGGTAGCGACAACCCGGGCCGCCGCACCGGGCCCGCCCCGGGTGACTGCCCGGGCAACGCCTCGCCCCCCGCCCGCGTTCCCGGATCCGAGCGGAAAGCCGGGCGGACGGCGCGTGGCGAAGGGAACGCGGGCACGGCTCGGCGCCGTCACCGTGAGTGTTCACGGTGACGGCGCCGAGCCTGCCGGTATACGGCTGTGCGGGCCCGAGCCGTCTCCCCGAGTGGACGGCGCCGGGCGTCTTGGACGGGCGGCGGCCTAGCTCTCCGCCAGGATGTGGGAGAGCTCCTGATCCAGATCGAAGTGCCGGTGCTCCGTGCCGGGCGGCACGGCGGCGTCGGTCCGCTTCAGGAAGGACTCCAGGGCCCGTGCGGGGGCCTCCAGCAGAGCCTCGCCCTCCGGAGAGCTGAGGGCGATGCACACGACGCCCTGGCCATGACTGCGCGATGGCCAGACACGGACGTCGCCGGTGCCGGTGGGCCGATGCAGCCCCTCGGCGAGAAGGTCGCGGGCGAACACCCACTCGACGGTCTCCTCGGCTCCGGTGTGGAAGGTGGCGTGCACGGCGTAGGGGTCGGCCGTGTCGTACCGCAGGCCTGCGGGGACAGGCAGGGAGGACTCGCTCGACACAACGAGGCGCAGGTGCAGCTCGCAGCTGACCGTGGTGTTCATAAGCGCCAGGGCCTTTCGCTCAGTGTGCGCTCGGGGATTCGCACGTCGGCGAAATCGACATGCCACCTACGGTGCCGTTGTAAACCCCTCTGGGGGTTTTGCATGAGTTTCCGTACCTCTTCCGGCCGAGAACTTGTGCGACATCTGCCACCATTCCGGTGACTGGAATCACTCGGGTAGGGTTCGACGGTATGAATACGGGGAGTGACGTTCCGGATGAGGTTGTCGTGGCGGACAAGGCGGACGCGGACCAGGAGCAGCCCGGACAGGGGCTGGGCTCCCGCGCGCCCCGGTTCGTCAAGGACCGCCGCGCCCTCCATCTGAGCTGGCAGGTCGGCGTCTTCCTCGTGGGCCTCGCGGTGGTCGCCGTCGGCGTCGCCATGCTCCCGCTGCCCGGCCCCGGCTGGCCCGTGATCTTCGGCGGCATGATGATCTGGGCCACCGAGTTCGTCTGGGCCCAGCTCGTCCTGCGCTGGACGAAGCGCAAGGTCACCGCCGCGGCGCAGCGTGCCCTCGACCCCCGCGTACGCCGCCGCAACATCACCCTGACCGTGATCGGCCTGGTGATCATCGGCGTGCTCACCGGGATCTACGTCCGGCAGTTCGGCTTCGTGATGCCCTGGAAGATCTAGGCGGTCGGAACCACCCCCTGACATGCGGTAATGTTCTCTCTGCGCCCGGGCGATTAGCTCAGTGGGAGAGCGCTTCGTTCACACCGAAGAGGTCACTGGTTCGAACCCAGTATCGCCCACCCGGACCGACGGCCCATCTGCTTCCGAGCAGGTGGGCCGTCGGCATATGCGCTACGCTCCGCGCCCGCCGCTCCCCACGGATGCCCGTCAAGACCGACTTCCGGACGGACCGTCCCACCCTCGCCGAAGCACCCCATTCGGGCCGCCTCCGGAAATACCCCCGCACCCTATTGCGCGACCGCGCACCGGCAATTCCCATTGCGCCCGCATTTCCGCGGCACCCCGCACCGCACCCGGAATTCCGGAATCCTCAAGTCCTGTGTTCCGACAGGTCATATGAGTACAAGTCACTTCATGGGAAGCGGACGCGCAATGCCGCACACGCACCGCGCGGGACCCCGCCCCGCACCCCGCCCGTGCCTCCCGTCACCGGCGACCGGCCGCGCCCCGGCAGCCCCGGCCGGCACCCCGCACCGAGGCGGTTTGGAGGAACCCCGCCGAGACCTGTATTGTTCAGTGCGTTCCCGGGCGATTAGCTCAGTGGGAGAGCGCTTCGTTCACACCGAAGAGGTCACTGGTTCGAACCCAGTATCGCCCACCCGGACCGACGGCCCATCTGCTGACGAGCAGATGGGCCGTCGTCGTACGCCCACGCGGCACCCCCTGCGCACCACCTCCCCGCCCCCGCTACGCCGCCGCCGACAGCTCCGCCCTCAGCGGCCACTCCGTGCTCACCGTCTCCGGCGAACCACTGCGCGCGAACCACGCCTGGAGGCCCCGCGCCTGCGCCGCGTGCCAGCCGACCTGCAACGCGTGCAACTCCGCCGGGGAGAGCCGCTCAAGGCGTGCCGAGAAGCGCCGCCCCACCGCCCGTACGACGTCCAGCGCCGCCAGCGCGTCCGCCGCCGCGTCGTGCGCGTCGTTCAGCGCCACGCCGTAGTGCTCGCACAGGTCCGTCAGTGTGCGGCGGCCCTTGCGGTAGCGGTCCAACTGCTTGTCCAACACCCGGGGGTCCAGCACCCGCAGCGGGGCCGCCTCGAACCAGCGGTCCAGCGACGAGGCCCGGTGCCGCCGCAACTCGCGGTCCAGCAGCGTCAGATCGAACGGCGCGTTCATCACCACCAACGGGCGCCCCATCGCCGTGTGCTCCGCCAGCTGCTGGGCTATCTCGTACATCACCGGCGCCGGCCAGCGGCCGTTGTGCTGGAGATGTTCCTCCGTCAGCCCGTGCACCGCCGTCGCCTCCGCGGGCACCGGCACCCCCGGGTTCACCAGCCACCGGCTCACCCGCGGCCGTGTACCCGGCGCGTCCTGTACGACGACGGCGGCCGCCACGATCCGGTCGCCCTCGACGTCCACACCTGTCGTCTCCGTGTCGAAGGCGGCCAGGGCCCCTTCGTACCAGCAAGTCATCCCAACCCAACTCCTCGTTCACCCACGACACATGACATGCCGTCTTCTGCCCGTTTGGTGATACCCGGGCTGTTTGCGCCGTACGCCGGGCGGAGACAACAGGAGTACGGGTCTTTGCAGTTCAGCGGCCCGCAACGGGGAAACCCTTGGCTGGGAAGGCTGTTGGTCATGGCCATTGCGCAGCCCGAGCGGGGCGGGCTGCTGCCCGAACGCGCGGGACTGGTTCGCGGCACACTCGCCACCACCGCCTGCATGGAGACCTTGCAGGTCGGCTATCTGCACGCGGTCGCCGCCGCCGCGGGCTGCTCCCTGTCCCAGCCCTTCCCGGACAACGGCATCGACTGGCACGTCAGCCACAGTGCCGCAGGCCACACCGTCGACGACGAGGTGACGATCAAGGTGCAGCTCAAGTGCACCTACCAGATCGCCCCCCACCCCCCGGGGCCCACTTTCTCCTTCACGCTCGACAACGACCATCTGCGCAAGCTCGCGCGCACCCCCGTCTCGGTGCACAAGATCCTCGTCGTCATGATCGTCCCGCGCGCCCAGGAGGACTGGCTGCGCGCCGGACACGACCGGCTCGACCTCCGCCACTGCTGCTACTGGGTCAACCTCGCCGGACACCCCGTCACCGGACGCCACCGCACCACCGTGCGCATACCGGTCTCACGCATCTTCGACGACCGCGCGCTCTGCGAGATCATGACGCGCGTCGGGACGGGAGGCAGACCATGAGAAGCCGCTCCGACGACTCCGACGACGACACCACCGTCCGCCACCTGCGCGCCCACCCCGACCACCTCCCCTGGCACGAGACCCCCGACCCCACCCGCGTCGACCCCGCCGTCCTCACCACCCTCCTGCACCGCCATGGCTGGCAACGACGCGGAGGAGCCGCCGGACGCTACGGCCGCTGGACCCCGCCCGCCCCGGCGGGCCCCGGCACCAGCCTCCTCGTGCCCGAGAACCGCGCCTTCCCCGACAGCGACGACCTCCTCGGCGAAGCCCTGGACGCCCTCGCCCGCAGCACCGCCCCCACCGCCCGCGAGGTCCTCATCGCCCTCGCCGTGCCCAGCGACGAGATCCGCTGGCACCGCGACACCCCCTGCGGCCCCGCGGGCGCCGCCCCCTGGACCACCGACGAACACCTGCGCACCGCCGCCCGCCGCACCCTCCTGGCCGCCGCCCTCGCCACCCGCGCCCCGGCCGGCTACCACGGCGCCCGCCACCGGTCCGCCGCCGCGGCCCTCCTCGACAGGATGCTCGTCGGACCGGCCGCCGAAGGCCGCCGCCTCACCGCCTTCGCCCCCGTACCCACCGCACGCCCCCTCGCCGTCCGCCTCCACCAGGCCCTGCACGCCACCCGCGAGGCCATCGACTACCAGCGCGCCACCGGCAGCGCCGACGCCTTCGACGGCGCGATCGCCGCCGGAGTCAGCCGCGAACTGACCGAGGCGCTCACCGTCCTCGTCCGCGGCAGCGAGGGCGCCCGCGTCACCGTCTCCTGGGCCCCCGCCGCCGGAGTCCCCGACGGCTGCGCCGCCCACGCCGAACCCGTCGAGTTCTCACCCGGCGACCTGCCCGTCCTGCGCGCCGCCGCGGCCCGCTATCTGCGCGTCGAACCCTCCGTCCCCGTCGCGGTCACCGGCGTCGTCGTCCGCCTGCGCCGCTCGGGACCGCGCGGCGCGGGCACCGTACGGCTCCGCGTGCTCACCGGCGCCGAGGTGGCCCACCTGCGCCTCACCCTCGGCGAGGAGGACTACCGCATCGCGGGATACGCCCACCTCGTCGGCCTCCCCGTGCGCGTGCACGGCAGGCTGGAGCGCAGGGGCGGCTTCCGCAGGCTCACCGGCGCCACCGGGGTCGTCCCCGTCCAGGTCGACGAGGCCGAGCGCGACCGGCTGATGAAATCCCTCCAGGAGAACCTCGACTCCTTCGAGGAGGCGTGCGGCGAGACGTACAGCGAAGGCGAGACGTACAGCGAAGGGGACGGAAAGTAACCGTTTCGCGGTGGACGGTGCCGGGTCGGTACGATCCCTTGTGCGCGCGCTCCTGGTATGGCGCCGCATCCCACTTCAGTCAGGAGAGACCGGTGTCAGACGTCCGTGTGATCATCCAACGCGATTCCGAGCGGGAAGAACGCGTGGTGACGACGGGCACTACGGCCGCCGACCTCTTCGCGGGCGAGCGCTCGATCATCGCCGCGCGCGTGGGCGGCGAGCTGAAGGACCTCAGCCACGAGCTGTCCGACGGCGACGAGGTCGAGGGTGTCGAGATCTCCTCCGAGGACGGTCTCAACATTCTGCGCCACTCCACCGCGCACGTGATGGCCCAGGCCGTGCAGGAGCTCTTCCCCGAGGCCAAGCTCGGCATCGGACCGCCGGTCAAGGACGGCTTCTACTACGACTTCGACGTCGAGAAGCCCTTCCACCCCGATGACCTCAAGGCCATCGAGAAGAAGATGCAGGAGATCCAGAAGCGGGGCCAGAAGTTCTCCCGCCGCGTGGTCTCCGACGAGGACGCCCGCGCCGAGCTGGCCGACGAGCCGTACAAGCTGGAGCTGATCGGCCTCAAGGGCTCGGCCTCCTCCGACGACGGCGCGGACGTCGAGGTCGGCTCCGGCGAGCTGACCATCTACGACAACCTGGACGCCAAGACCGGCGAGCTGTGCTGGAAGGACCTCTGCCGGGGTCCGCACCTGCCCTCCACCCGCCTCATCCCGGCGTTCAAGCTGATGCGCAACGCTTCGGCGTACTGGCGCGGCAGCGAGAAGAACAAGCAGCTCCAGCGCATCTACGGCACCGCCTGGCCGTCCAAGGACGAGCTGAAGGCGCACCTGGAGTTCCTCGCCGAGGCCGAGAAGCGCGACCACCGCAAGCTGGGCAACGAGCTGGACCTCTTCTCCATCCCGGAGCAGATCGGCTCCGGCCTCGCCGTCTTCCACCCCAAGGGCGGCATCATCCGCCGCACCATGGAGGACTACTCGCGGCGCCGCCACGAGGAGGAGGGGTACGAGTTCGTCTACACCCCGCACGCGACGAAGGGGAAGCTCTTCGAGACCTCGGGCCACCTGGACTGGTACGCCGACGGCATGTACCCGCCCATGCAGCTCGACGAGGGCGTGGACTACTACCTCAAGCCCATGAACTGCCCGATGCACAACCTGGTCTTCGACGCGCGCGGCCGCTCGTATCGCGAGCTGCCCCTGAGGCTCTTCGAGTTCGGGACCGTGTACCGGTACGAGAAGTCGGGCGTCGTGCACGGCCTCACCCGTGCCCGCGGCTTCACGCAGGACGACGCGCACATCTACTGCACCCGCGAGCAGATGGCGGAGGAGCTCGACAAGACGCTCACCTTCGTCCTCGGCCTGCTGCGCGACTACGGTCTGACCGACTTCTACCTGGAGCTGTCCACCAAGGACGAGACCAAGTTCGTCGGCTCCGACGACGCCTGGGAAGAGGCCACCGAGACCCTGCGTCAGGTCGCCGAGAAGCAGGGCCTGCCGCTCGTGCCCGACCCGGGCGGTGCCGCCTTCTACGGCCCGAAGATCTCCGTCCAGGCGCGAGACGCGATCGGCCGCACCTGGCAGATGTCGACCATCCAGCTCGACTTCAACCTGCCCGAGCGGTTCGACCTGGAGTACACGGCGGCCGACGGCACCAAGCAGCGGCCGGTGATGATCCACCGTGCGCTGTTCGGCTCCATCGAGCGGTTCTTCGCGGTCCTCCTGGAGCACTACGCGGGCGCGTTCCCGGCGTGGCTGGCCCCCGTGCAGGCCGTCGGCATCCCGATCGGTGACGGGCACGTCGAGTACCTGGAGAAGTTCGCGGCCGAGGCCAAGAAGCAGGGCCTGCGGGTCGAGGTGGACTCCTCCTCGGACCGGATGCAGAAGAAGATCCGCAACGCCCAGAAGCAGAAGGTGCCGTTCATGGTCATCGTCGGTGACGAGGACATGAGCGCGGGCACCGTCTCCTTCCGCTACCGCGACGGCTCGCAGGAGAACGGCATCCCGTTCGGCGACGCCATCGCGAAGATCGCGAAGGTCGTGGAGGAGCGGGTCCAGGTCTGATCCGGACCGGCCCCCGTACGAGCCCCCGAGGACTAGTTCCTCGGGGGCTCGTCCTCTTCCCGCGAGAACACCTGCAACAGCCACGACGAGAACGACCCCGTCACCGCCCCGAGCAGCGCCAGGCCGCCCGCCATCATCGCCGCCGCGATGATCCGGCCGCCCGTGGTGACCGGGACGATGTCGCCGTAGCCGACGGTGGAGAGGGTGGAGCAGGCCCACCACACGGCGTCGCCGAAGTTCCGCATCTGGGAGGCCGGGGCGTCCCTCTCCTGCTGGTAGACCGCGAGCGCGCCGGTGAAGCCCATCAGGAGGGTGGAGAGCCCGGAGTAGACGATCACCCGCCCGTACAGCGGGAGCCGGGGGAGGCCGCGCCGGTGCTCCATGGCCTCGTAGATGCGGACGATGCGGAGCGGGCGCAGCAGGGGCAGGATCAGGACGAGGGTGTCCAGCAAGTGGGCGCGGACGAAGCGCGGGCCCTGGCCGCTGATGGTCCAGCGCACGGCGTAGTCGACGGCGAAGAGTGCCCAGCAGGCGAAGAGCAGTGAGAGCCAGAGGTCGTCCCACGGTGTGCCGGGGCGGGGGGCGAGGACGAGGGCGGCGTAGGAGCCGAGGAACGTCATCGAGGCCACGGTGAGCGGCATCTCGGCGTGGCGCTCCCAGCGCGCCGTGGGGCTGTCGTGGTCCACCGGGTCAGCTTGGCCGTTTGGTCCCCCTCCGCCGCCCCGGCGACACGCCGCGAACGGGCGAAGCCATATGCTGCCTTGCATGACGAGTGAGCCGGAGCAGCAGATCGGAGTGGGGACGCAGGACGCGTTCCAGCGCCTGTGGACGCCCCACCGGATGGCCTACATCCAGGGTGAGAACAAGCCGAGCGGTCCGGGTGCGGACGACGGCTGCCCGTTCTGTGTGATTCCGGCGAAATCGGATGAGGACGGTCTGATCGTGCGGCGGGGTGAGCACGTGTACGCGGTGCTCAATCTGTATCCGTACAACGGCGGCCATCTGATGACGGTGCCGTACCGGCATGTGGCCGACTACACCGATCTGACCGGTCCGGAGACGGCCGAGCTGGCGGAACTGACGAAGCAGGCGATGACGGCGCTGCGGACGGCGTCCGGGGCGCACGGGTTCAACATCGGTATGAACCAGGGTGCGGTGGCCGGTGCGGGTATCGCGGCCCATCTGCATCAGCACATCGTGCCGCGCTGGGGCGGGGACACGAACTTCATGCCGGTGGTGGGGCACACGAAGGTGCTGCCGCAGCTGCTCGCGGACACGCGGAAGATGCTGGCGGAGGCCTGGCCGGCGAGTTGACGCCGACTGGCCCCCGCCGGGGTCCTACGCGTTGTAGAGGTCGGCCTTCCCGGGGGTCGGGTCCTGCACCGCGCCGCTGAGGACGGCGGAGCGGGCGCCGAACTTCTCGGTGTCCACGCCGTTCTCCTTGAGGACCTTGATCGCGGCGGCGTGCACCACGCGCAGGACCGGGGTGGCCGCGCGCAGGGCGTCGTCGGCCATGAAGCGGTGGCGCCAGGGCTGGTCGGCCCAGGCGTGCCGGAGACCGAAGGGTTCGGGCAGGGCGATGGAGCCGCCGAGCCAGTTGAGCAGCGGCGGGTACCAGGTCAGCGGGGCGCGGACGGCGAGCCGTACGACCTCGTCGGTGTTGACGAGGGGGAGCTTGACGGTGCGGTTCTCCCAGCGCTTGACGGACTTGGTGACCGTCTTGGTGGGGGCCTCGGACTTGGAGGTGAACAGGGGGTTCACCGGGCCAAGGGCGTGACCGGTGACCTCGATGCGCAGGGTCTCGTGCAGCACGGTCACGGTGATCATCATGGTGATGACCAGCTGGCCGTCCCACAGGGTCCACTGGACGCCGAGGTAGTGGCGGTCGCCGCTGCCGAACTGCTGCTTGTTGCAGATCTCCTGTATGGCGTGCGGCTTGACCTGGAAGGCCTCGACGTCGGTGCCCTCGGGGCGGGAGACGGCCTTGGCGTTCTCGCCGATGGGGGTGACGATCCAGTGCCGTATCGACGGGCGCGGGAAGCCGCCGGTGTTGAGCGGGCCGCGCTCCAGCATCCGGAGCTGGTCGTGGATGGAGCGTATGACGTCCCAGCTGCGGAAGGGGTGGATCTCGCGGCCCGACTCGGCGGGGACCAGGTCCTCGGCGAGCTGCCAGGAGCCCCAGCGGGTGCCCATGCCGAGGACGCCCTTGGGTCCTGCGTAGAAGACGGAGTTGGAGCGCTGTTCGGCGCTGAGCCGGGCCAGGGACTGGCGGAGCTGTTCGGCGGCGGTCTCGCCGGGGCTGCGGGGCACGGCCTCGGGGACCTTGGCGCCGACGCTGCTGCCGGAGAGCAGGCCGTCCCAGCGGGCGCGCAGGTCGGCGGCGGTCTGCTCGCAGACGCGCCTGGCCCAGTACCAGCCGAGGACGGGGGCGATGACGGCCGCGCGGGCGTACCAGCCCCAGAAGCCGCTGAAGGGGAGCTTCAGCAGGAAGAGGACGGCGAGGAGGCCGACTCCGGCGAGGAGTGCGGTGCCGATGGCTCCGGCGCGTTTGTCCTCGCGTTTGGCGAGAAATGCGCGGAGCTGGAAGACGACGAGCCAGGCGATGAGGCCGGGCAGGAAGATCAGGCCGCAGACGACCATGATCATGGAGAGTTTGTTGTCGCGGTCGCGGCGGATGTTGTTCGCGGCGAGGCAGTGCTCGACGATCACCTGGGGTTCGGCGCCGAAGGACTGGATCAGCGGCTTGCGGCCGGAGGCGAGGAGCCGGTCGACGACGGCGCGGGAGAAGGCTTCGCCGAGGTTGGGCCGGAACAGGCGGACGCGGCCGGCGTTGACGGTGGACTGGTGCCACTCGTTGTCGGTCTTCTTGATGTCCTCGATCGCGTTGTCCCGGTAGGCCGCCGAGGCCAGCGCGAAGGTCGCCGCCTGGCCCTCGTCGCCGGAGACGGGCACCTGAGGCCCGTCCCACTCCGTTCCGACTGACATTCCCGCCCCCATCGCCGCCTTCTCGCTCCTGCGGCCTTCCCGACTTCCGTGTCTCGCACACCTGTTGAACAGGCCATCTTGAACGGGCCGTCGTGCGGGCGCCGGGTCGCCGGTGCCCGCCACGAGCGGCTTGATCAGCCTAGCCGCGGGCACCGACAACGCACCGGCGGACGACCGAAGCCGCCCACCGGCGCGCGGAGCGTACGCCGGGTGAACTACGGGGTGTCGCCCGCCTGTTCGCGGATGCGGTCCGCCACCTGAGGGGGCATCGGCTCGTGCCGGGCGTAGGAGCGGCTGAAGCGGGCGGTGCCGTGGGAGAGGGAGCGCAGGTCGATGGCGTAGCGCCCGATCTCGAACTCGGGGACCTCGGCGCGGACCAGGGTGCGTCCGGTGCCGACCTGTTCGGTGCCGAGGACGCGGCCGCGCCTGCTGGAGAGGTCGCTCATGACGGGGCCGACGTAGTCGTCGGGGATGAGGACGCCGACCTCGGCGACGGGTTCCAGGAGGTGGATGCGGGTCTCGGCGGCGGCCTCGCGCAGGGCGAGGGCGCCGGCGGTCTGGAAGGCGGCGTCGGAGGAGTCGACCGAGTGGGCCTTGCCGTCGAGCAGGGTGATCCGCACGTCGACGAGCGGGTATCCGGCGGCGACGCCCTTGGCGGCCTGGGCGCGTACGCCCTTCTCGACGGAGGGGATGAACTGGCGGGGGACGGCGCCGCCGACGACCTTGTCGACGAACTCGATGCCGGAGCCGCCCGGGAGTGGTTCGACCTCGATCTCGCAGATGGCGAACTGGCCGTGGCCGCCGGACTGCTTGACGTGGCGGCCGCGTCCGGCGGCCTTGCCCGCGAAGGTCTCGCGCAGCGACACCTTGTGGGGGACGACGTCGACCTGGACGCCGTAGCGGCTGCGCAGCCGTTCCAGGGCGACGTCGGCGTGGGCCTCGCCGAGGCACCACAGGACGACCTGGTGGGTGTCCTGGTTCTGTTCGAGCCGCATGGTCGGGTCCTCGGCGACCAGGCGGGCCAGGCCCTGGGAGAGCTTGTCCTCGTCGGGTTTGCTGTGGGCCTGGATGGCGAGCGGGAGCAGCGGGTCCGGCATCTGCCAGGGCTCCATGAGCAGCGGGTCGTCCTTGCCGGAGAGCGTGTCGCCGGTCTCGGCGCGGCTCAGCTTGGCGACGCACACGAGGTCCCCGGCGACCGCGTGCGGGACGGGGCGCTGCTGTTTGCCGAAGGCCATGGAGACGGCGCCGATGCGTTCGTCCACGTCGTGGTCCTCGTGGCCCCGGTCGGTCATGCCGTGTCCGGAGACGTGGACGGTGTCGTCGGGGCGCAGGGTGCCGGAGAAGACGCGGACCAGGGAGACGCGGCCGACGTAGGGGTCGGAGGAGGTGCGGACGACCTCGGCGACCAGGGGTCCTTCGGTGTCGCAGGGCTGGAGTTCGCGGGGCCTGCCGTCGAGGGTGGTGACCTCGGGCAGCGGGTGTTCGAAGGGGGTGGGGAAGCCGCCGGTGATCAGTTCCAGCAGTTCCAGGGTGCCGAGGCCCTGGCGGGCGCCGTCGGCGGCGGGGGCGGCGGCGAGGACGGGGAAGAAGGTGCCGCGTGCCACGGCGCGTTCCAGGTCCTGGACGAGGGTCTTGACGTCGACCTGTTCGCCGCCGAGGTAGCGGTCCATGAGGGTCTCGTCCTCGCTCTCGGCGATGATGCCCTCGATGAGCCGGTTGCGGGCCTCCTCGATGCCGGGGAGTTCGTCCTCGCCGGGTTCGGACTCCACGCGCTCGCCGGTGGAGTAGTCGAAGAGCTTGCGCGAGAGCAGGCCGGTCAGGCCGGTCACGGGGGCGTGGCCGTCGGGGCCCTCGGGAGCGCGCAGCGGGAGGTAGAGCGGGAGTACGGCGTCGGGGTCGTCGGCGCCGAACGCCTCGGCGCACTGCCGGGTCATCTCCTCGAAGTCCGCGCGGGCGGACTCCAGGTGTGTGACGACGATCGCGCGGGGCATGCCGACGGCCTGGCACTCCTCCCAGACCGCGCGGGTCGAGCCGTCCACGCCGTCGGAGGCGGAGACGACGAAGAGGGCCGCGTCCGCCGCTCGCAGACCGGCCCTCAGCTCCCCGACGAAGTCGGCGTAGCCGGGGGTGTCGAGTACGTTGATCTTGATGCCGTCCCATTCGACCGGGACCAGCGAGAGCTGCACCGAGCGTTGCTGGCGGTGCTCGATGTCGTCGTAGTCGGAGACCGTGCCGCCGTCCTCCACGCGGCCGGCCCGGTTCACCGCCCCCGTCGTGAGTGCGAGGGCTTCCACCAGGGTCGTCTTGCCCGCTCCGGAGTGGCCGACCAGCACCACGTTCCGTATGGATTCGGGGTGGTCGGCCGTGACTGCCCTGCCGGCGGCCCCGGGATGTGATTGCGCCTTTTCGCCCATGATCCTGCCTCCCGTGGACGGTGAGGTCACTGTGGGCGCGGACACGCGGCACCGCGTGCACTGGCGGCTCCTGCGACGCCCGCGGTCCTTCGAGCTTTCCACTTGGGCCATGCCACGTCCATACGACGGACGGTTCCCGGCCGTACGACGGACAGCTTCTGGGCGTAGGGCGGACGGCTCCCGGCGCGGCCCGGACGGCCCCCGGACATCACGACAGGGCCACAACCCCAGGGTGCCCGCCAGCCGTGGGCCCCCGCGCGTGACTACGATGGGCGCGCCGGTGGTCACCAGGGGCTGCCGCCACACCGACCGTCGGGAAGGCCATGCTGAACAAGTACGCGCGTGCATTCTTCACGCGTGTCCTCACGCCGTTCGCCGCGTTTCTCATCCGCCGGGGCGTGAGCCCGGACGCGGTCACGCTCATCGGGACGGCCGGGGTGGTGGCGGGGGCGCTGGTCTTCTTCCCCAGGGGCGAGTTCTTCTGGGGCACGATCGTGATCACGCTGTTCGTGTTCTCGGACCTGGTCGACGGCAACATGGCGCGCCAGCTGGGCCGCTCCAGCCGGTGGGGCGCCTTCCTGGACTCCACGCTCGACCGGGTGGCCGACAGCGCGATCTTCGGCGGCTTCGCCCTCTGGTACGCGGGCAACGGCGACGACAACGTGCTGTGCGCCGTCTCGATCTTCTGTCTGGCCAGCGGCCAGGTGGTGTCGTACACCAAGGCGCGGGGCGAGTCGATCGGGCTGCCGGTGGCCGTGAACGGGCTGGTGGAGCGGGCCGAGCGGCTGGTGATCTCGCTGGTCGCGGCCGGGTTCGCGGGGCTGCACAAGTTCGGTGTGCCGGGCATCCAGTACGTGCTGCCGGTCGCGCTGTGGATCGTGGCCGTGGGCAGCCTGGTCACCCTGATCCAGCGCGTCGTCACGGTGCGCCGGGAGTCGGCGGAGGCCGAGGAGGCCGCGCGGGACGAGGCGGCGCGGGGCAGCGAGGCGGCCAAGTGAGTACCGCGGAACGCCTGACCGACACCCTGTACGGACTCGGCTGGGGCGCGGTCAGGAAGCTGCCCGAACCGGTCGCCACGCGCCTGGGCGTGACCATCGCCGACCTGGCCTGGAAACGGCGCGGCACGGGTGTCCGGCGGCTGGAGTCGAACTACGCGCGCGTGGTGCCGGACGCGAGCCCGGAGCGGCTCGCCGAGCTGTCGCGGGCGGGGATGCGCTCGTATCTGCGCTACTGGATGGAGTCCTTCCGGCTGCCCGCGTGGAGCCCCGAGCGGGTGCGCACGGGCTTCGCCCCCAAGGGCGCCCACCATCTGATCGACGGCCTCGCGGCGGGCAAGGGCGTGATACTCGCCCTGCCGCACCTGGCCAACTGGGACCTGGCCGGTGCCTGGGTCACCACGGAGCTGAACACGCCGTTCACCACGGTCGCGGAGCGCCTGAAGCCGGAGAGCCTGTACGACCGTTTCGTCGCCTACCGCGAGGGCCTCGGCATGGAGGTGCTGCCGCACAGCGGCGCCTCCGCGTTCGGCACGCTGGCGCGGCGGCTGCGCGACGGCGGACTGGTCTGTCTGGTCGCGGACCGCGATCTGTCGGCCTCCGGCGTCGAGGTGGACTTCTTCGGTGAGCGCGCCCGGATGCCCGCGGGGCCCGCGCTGCTCGCCCAGCAGACCGGGGCGCTGCTGCTGCCGGTCACGCTCTGGTACGACGACTCCCCGGTGATGCAGGGTGAGGTGCACCCCGCGATCGAGGTTCCCGAGGCGGGCACGCGCGCGGAGAAGACGGCCGCCATGACGCAGGCGCTGGCCGACGCCTTCGCGGGCGGCATCGCCGAGCATCCCGAGGACTGGCACATGCTCCAGCGGCTGTGGCTCGCCGACCTCGATCCGGCCAAGGCGGAGGGGCGGGCGTGAGAATCGGCATCGTCTGCCCGTACTCCTGGGATGTCCCGGGTGGGGTCCAGTTCCACATCCGTGACCTCGCGGAGTACTTCATCCGCCTCGGCCACGAGGTGTCCGTGCTGGCCCCGGCCGACGACGACACCCCGCTGCCGCCGTACGTCGTCTCGGCGGGCCGCGCGGTCCCGGTGCGGTACAACGGCTCGGTGGCCCGGCTGAACTTCGGGTTCCTCTCGGCGGCGCGGGTGCGGCGCTGGCTGCACGACGGCGCGTTCGACGTGGTCCACATCCACGAGCCGACCTCGCCCTCGCTCGGCCTGCTCACCTGCTGGGCGGCGCAGGGGCCCATCGTGGCCACCTTCCACACGTCCAACCCGCGCTCGCGCGCCATGATCGCCGCGTACGCGATCCTCCAGGCCGCGCTGGAGAAGATCAGCGCCCGGATCGCGGTGAGCGAGTACGCGCGCCGCACCCTGGTCGAGCACCTGGGCGGCGACGCGGTGGTTATCCCCAACGGGGTGGACGTGGACTTCTTCGCCAAGGCCGAGCCCAAGCCGGAGTGGCAGGGCGGGACGATCGGCTTCATAGGGCGCATCGACGAGCCCCGCAAGGGACTGCCGGTGCTGATGCGGGCGCTGCCGAGGATCCTGGCCGCCCGGCCGGAGGCGCGGCTGCTGGTGGCGGGCCGGGGCGACGAGGAGGCGGCCGTCGCGGAGCTGCCCGAGGAGCTGCGCTCGCGCGTGGAGTTCCTCGGCATGATCAGCGACGAGGACAAGGCCCGCTTCCTGCGCAGCGTCGACCTGTACGTGGCGCCCAACACCGGCGGCGAGAGCTTCGGCATCATCCTGGTCGAGGCCATGTCGGCCGGTGCCCCGGTCCTCGCCTCCGGCCTGGACGCCTTCGTCCAGGTTCTCGACCAGGGGCGGGCGGGCGAGGTTTTCGCCAACGAGGACGCCGACGCCCTCGCCACCGCCGCCGTCCGTCTCCTGGGCGACCCGGACCGCCGCGCCGAACTCAGCGAGCGCGGCAGCACCCATGTCCGCCGCTTCGACTGGTCGACCGTGGGCGCGGACATCCTCTCGGTCTACGAGACGGTCACCGCGGGCGCGGCGGCGGTCGCCACGGACGAACGCCCGGGTCTGCGCTCCCGCTTCGGACTGGCGGCCCGGGACTGACCGGCGGACACGGCACCGCCCGGGGCCGGTAGCCTTCCGGCGTGACAGCAACGCTCATCTGGATTCTCGTCGCGCTCGTGGCCATCGGCGTCTATCTGAGCTGGACGGCCGGCCGGCTGGACCGGCTGCACGTGCGGATGGACGCCGCGCGCGCCGCGCTCGACGCGCAGTTGCTGCGCCGTGCCTCCGTGGCGCAGGAGCTGGCCACCTCCGGGGTGCTGGACCCGGCCGCCTCCATCGTGCTCT
This sequence comes from Streptomyces sp. NPDC026659, assembly GCF_040638245.1. Taxonomy (NCBI): domain Bacteria; kingdom Bacillati; phylum Actinomycetota; class Actinomycetes; order Kitasatosporales; family Streptomycetaceae; genus Streptomyces; species Streptomyces sp. NPDC026659. The sequence continues at coordinate 303,390 of NZ_JBEZXY010000006.1, forward strand.
ACGAGGCCGCGCACGCGGCCCGGCAGGCCGAGGAGGAGCAGCGCGAGGTCCTCGAGAGCGAGCTGAGCCAAGCCCTGCGCGCCGTGTTCGAGGACGCGGGCCAGGTGGAGGCCGTACGGGCCGCCCCGGGCGGCGAGGAGGCTGCCAGGGAGCTGGCCGAGGCGGTGCGCCGGGTGCCGATGGCCCGCCGTTTCCACAACGACGCCGTCGGCGCCGCCCGCAGGCTCCGCGAGCACCGCAAGGTGCGCTGGTTCCGCCTCGCAGGCCACGCGCCGTTCCCGCTCGCCTTCGAGATGGACGACGAGCCGCCCGCCGCCCTGATCGAGCGCGCGGCCTGAGCGGACCGCGCAAAACGATCCACCGGTTCCCCATTGGCCCTTGTCGTGACCTGCGGGGTTCACGTTTCCTCGATGGTGCAGCAATCCCCTTCGCCATCAGTGAGGTCACCCCGTGTCCACCATCGACAACCAGGCTCCCGAGACCGGTACCGCCCGTGTGAAGCGCGGCATGGCCGAACAGCTCAAGGGCGGCGTCATCATGGACGTCGTCACCCCGGAGCAGGCGAAGATCGCCGAGGACGCGGGCGCCGTCGCCGTCATGGCCCTGGAGCGGGTCCCGGCCGACATCCGCAAGGACGGCGGCGTGGCCCGTATGTCCGACCCGGACATGATCGAGGGCATCATCGACGCCGTCTCGATCCCGGTCATGGCCAAGTCCCGCATCGGCCACTTCGTCGAGGCCCAGGTCCTGCAGTCCCTCGGCGTCGACTACATCGACGAGTCCGAGGTCCTCACCCCGGCCGACGAGGTCAACCACTCCGACAAGTGGGCCTTCACCACGCCGTTCGTGTGCGGTGCCACCAACCTCGGTGAGGCCCTGCGCCGCATCGCCGAGGGCGCGGCCATGATCCGCTCCAAGGGCGAGGCCGGCACCGGCAACGTCGTCGAGGCCGTGCGCCACCTGCGCCAGATCAAGAACGAGATCGCGCGCCTGCGGGGCTACGACAACAACGAGCTGTACGCCGCCGCCAAGGACCTGCGTGCCCCGTACGAGCTGGTCAAGGAGGTCGCCGAGCTGGGCAAGCTCCCCGTGGTCCTCTTCTCCGCCGGTGGCGTCGCCACTCCGGCCGACGCCGCCCTGATGCGCCAGCTCGGCGCCGAGGGCGTCTTCGTCGGCTCCGGCATCTTCAAGTCCGGCGACCCGGCCAAGCGCGCCGCCGCCATCGTGAAGGCCACCACCTTCTACGACGACCCGAAGATCATCGCGGACGCGTCCCGCAACCTCGGCGAGGCCATGGTCGGCATCAACTGCGACACCCTCCCCGAGACCGAGCGCTACGCGAACCGCGGCTGGTAAGGCACGACACCCATGAGCACCCCCGTCATCGGCGTCCTGGCCCTCCAGGGCGACGTACGGGAGCACCTGATCGCCCTGGCCGCGGCGGACGCCGTGGCCAGGCCCGTCAGGCGCCCCGAAGAACTCGCCGAGGTGGACGGCCTGGTCCTCCCCGGCGGCGAGTCCACCACCATCTCCAAACTGGCCGTCCTGTTCGGCCTGATGGAGCCCCTCCGCGCGCGCGTGCGCGCCGGAATGCCCGTCTACGGCACGTGCGCCGGGCTCATCCTGCTCGCCGAGAAGATCCTCGACCCGCGCTCGGGCCAGGAGACGATCGGCGGCATCGACATGATCGTGCGCCGCAACGCCTTCGGCCGCCAGAACGAGTCCTTCGAGGCAGCGGTCGACGTCCATGGCGTACCGGGCGCTCCTGTGGAGGGCGTTTTCATCCGTGCCCCCTGGGTCGAGTCCGTCGGCGCGGACGTCGAGGTGCTCGCCGAGCACGACGGCCACATCGTCGCCGTCCGCCGGGGCAACGCGCTCGCCACCTCGTTCCACCCGGAGCTGACCGGTGACCATCGCGTCCACGCGCTCTTCGTCGACATGGTCCGCGCGAACCGGACACCGGAGTCCTTGTAGGATCTGCGGCGGTACCCCTCAGGCTCTCCCAGCGCCGGGGGAGTCCGATCAGGATTGGGTTACGCGAAGGAGACAGGCAGATGTCCGGCCACTCTAAATGGGCTACGACGAAGCACAAGAAGGCCGTGATCGACGCCAAGCGCGGCAAGCTCTTCGCGAAGCTCATCAAGAACATCGAGGTCGCGGCCCGCATGGGCGGCGTCGACATCGAGGGCAACCCGACGCTGTACGACGCCATCCAGAAGGCGAAGAAGCAGTCGGTCCCGAACAAGAACATCGACTCCGCGGTCAAGCGCGGCGGCGGCCTCGAGGCCGGCGGCGCCGACTACGAGACGATCATGTACGAGGGCTACGGCCCCAACGGTGTCGCGGTGCTCATCGAGTGCCTCACCGACAACCGCAACCGCGCCGCCTCCGACGTGCGTGTCGCCATGACCCGCAACGGCGGCAACATGGCCGACCCGGGCTCCGTGTCGTACATGTTCAGCCGCAAGGGCGTCATCATCGTCCCCAAGGGCGAGCTGAGCGAGGACGACGTCCTGGGCGCCGTCCTGGACGCCGGTGCCGAGGAGGTCAACGACCTCGGTGAGACCTTCGAGGTCATCAGCGAGGCCACCGACCTGGTCGCGGTCCGCACCGCGCTCCAGGAGGCGGGCATCGACTACGACTCCGCCGACTCCAGCTTCGTGCCGTCCGTCCAGGTCGAGCTGGACGAGGAGGGCGCCAGGAAGATCTTCAAGCTGATCGACGCGCTCGAGGACAGCGACGACGTGCAGAACGTCTTCGCCAACTTCGACGTGAGCGACGAGGTCATGGAGAAGGTCGACGCGTGAGCCGCCGGCGCCGCAGCACTGCTGCGGCGCCGCCGTTCCCGTTACGCAGAACGGCCCGCCGGACCAACTGGTCCGGCGGGCCGTTCTGGCACATGGTGCTGGATCAGCCGTCGATGCTCTTGATCGAACCGGTGTGCTTCAGGTGGCCCTTGCCGTCGGCCTTGACGGAGTCCGCGAGCATGTCCTCGAACTGACCGTCCTTCCACCAGATGTTGATGGTGGCGGTGTGGTCACAGATGTTGTGGTAGTACACGGTCGTGGTCGAGATGCCGTCGCTGTAGGACCAGTTGAAGCAGCCGCTGCGGCCGCTGTGGTCGGCGGCGGCCGACATCTGGGCGGCCTGCGCGGGCGTCGCGACGGCAAGGCCCGCCAGCAGGACGGACGTGGCGACGGCGGTCTTCAGTATGGAACGCACGATTTCCCCGGTTTCTGTGTGACGTGATCGTGGCTGAAAGTTCGGCCTGTTACAGATGGTGGTCGATTGGCCGACAGCGAGTGAAGGTATAGCGATCACGTGCGCGCAGCAATTGACAATGACCGTCGCGTGCCCAAGTCCTGACGAAGCATCAGGATTTTCCTGGACAGCCGGACCGTTTTCTTTGCCTCCCCTTTGATCGTTCCGTGGCCGACGACGCGTTGTCGGTGGCGCCGGATAGCCTGGCGCGGCAGGTACGGCCCAGGTCGTGCGGGCCGGACGGTCAGGGCGCGGGCAGATGGAAGGAGCGAGGATCAGTCAGATGCGCGTACTCGGTGTGGACCCGGGGCTGACCCGGTGCGGCGTCGGCGTCGTCGAAGGTGTGCCCGGACGGCCGCTCACGATGCTCGGCGTCGGTGTCGTCCGTACGCCGCCGGACGCCGAGCTGAGCCACCGACTGCTCGTCGTCGAGCAGGGCATCGAGCAGTGGCTGGACGAGCACCGGCCGGAGTTCGTCGCCGTGGAGCGCGTCTTCGCCCAGCACAACGTCCGCACCGTCATGGGCACCGCCCAGGCCAGCGCCGTCGCCATGCTGTGCGCCGCCCGGCGCGGCATCCCCGTCGCCCTGCACACCCCGAGCGAGGTCAAGGCCGCCGTCACCGGCAGCGGCCGGGCCGACAAGGCCCAGGTCGGCGCCATGGTCACCCGCCTGCTCCGGCTCAGCGCGCCCCCCAAGCCCGCCGACGCGGCCGACGCCCTCGCCCTCGCCATCTGCCACATCTGGCGCGCCCCCGCGCAGAACCGGCTCCAGCAGGCCGTGGCCCAGCACCAGGCCCACGCGGCCAAGGCGGCCAACGCAACACACGCAGCACAAGCAGCACAAGCAACGCACGCAGCTCACGCAACGAAAGGCCGAACGGCATGATCGCCTTCGTCAGCGGCACCATCGCCGCGCTCGCCCCCGACACGGCGGTCGTCGAGGTCGGCGGGGTCGGCATGGCCCTGCAGTGCACCCCGGACACCCTGGCGAAGCTGCGCCTGGGCGAGGCCGCCAAGCTGCACACCTCCCTGGTCGTGCGCGAGGACTCCCTCACCCTGTACGGCTTCGCCGACGACGACGAGCGCCAGGTCTTCGAGCTGCTCCAGACCGCGAGCGGCGTCGGCCCCCGCCTCGCCCAGGCGATGCTCGCCGTGCACACCCCGGACGCGCTGCGCCGCGCGGTCGCCTCCAACGACGAGAAGGCCCTCATCGCCGTGCCGGGCATCGGCAAGAAGGGTGCGCAGAAGCTGCTGCTCGAACTGAAGGACCGGCTCGGCGCGCCCACCGGCACCGCCGTCGCCGTCGCCCCGGCCGCCCAGGGCTGGCGCGACCAGCTGCACACGGCCCTGGTCGGCCTCGGCTACGCCCCCCGCGAGGCCGACGAGGCCGTGTCCGCCGTGGCACCCGAGGCCGAGGCCGCCGAGGGCACCCCGCAGGTGGGCCAGCTCCTGAAGGCCGCCCTCCAGACCCTCAACCGCGCCCGCTGACCCGCGCCACGTCGCAAGGAGTACCTGAGTGAACCGGGACGACCCGATCGACAGCCCCGCCGAGGACCGGCTGGTGGGCTCCGTCGCCGACCGGGAGGACCAGGCCGTCGAGGCCGCCCTGCGCCCCAAGGACCTCGGCGAGTTCATCGGCCAGGAGAAGGTCCGCGAACAGCTCGACCTGGTGCTGCGCGCCGCCCGCGCGCGCGGTGCCACGGCCGACCACGTCCTGCTCTCCGGCGCGCCCGGCCTCGGCAAGACCACCCTGTCGATGATCATCGCGGCGGAGATGGGCGCCCCCATCCGCATCACCTCCGGCCCCGCCATCCAGCACGCCGGCGACCTCGCCGCGATCCTCTCCTCGCTCCAGGAGGGCGAGGTCCTCTTCCTCGACGAGATCCACCGCATGTCCCGGCCCGCCGAGGAGATGCTGTACATGGCGATGGAGGACTTCCGCGTCGACGTGATCGTCGGCAAGGGCCCCGGTGCCACCGCCATCCCGCTGGAGCTCCCGCCGTTCACCCTGGTCGGCGCCACCACCCGTGCGGGCCTGCTGCCGCCCCCCTTGCGCGACCGCTTCGGCTTCACCGCGCACATGGAGTTCTACGAGCCGCACGAGCTGGAGCGCGTCGTGCACCGCTCGGCCAGCCTGCTCGACGTCGGCATGGAGGGGCAGGGCGCCGCCGAGATCGCGGGCCGCTCCCGGGGCACGCCCCGTATCGCCAACCGGCTGCTGCGCCGGGTCCGCGACTACGCGCAGGTCAAGGCGGACGGCCGGATCACCCGTGAGATCGCGGCCGCCGCCCTCGCCGTCTACGAGGTGGACGCGCGCGGACTCGACCGGCTGGACCGGGCCGTGCTGGAGGCGCTGCTCAAGCTGTTCGGCGGCGGACCGGTCGGTCTGTCCACGCTCGCGGTCGCGGTGGGGGAGGAGCGTGAGACGGTGGAAGAGGTCGCCGAGCCCTTCCTCGTACGCGAGGGACTGCTCGCCCGCACCCCCCGCGGCCGCGTCGCCACCCCGGCGGCCTGGGCCCACCTCGGACTGACCCCGCCACGCCCGGCGGGCACGGGAAACGGACAACAGGACCTGTTCGGGACGTGACGGCGGGGGCATTGGCGACGGAAGGAACCCAGGTGCCATGCTGAGCGTTGTTCCATGCACGCGGACTCGCCTAGACTCCGCCGATGCCGCCCTTGTGGGCGGCGCCGACCAGCCCCCTCCACCAGGCCGCTCACCGCGCGGTCGCGCGAAGGAAAAGTCCGTCTCGTGAATATCTACACCCTTCTTCCCTTCATCGTGCTCATCGCGGCCATGTTCCTGATGACGCGCTCGGCCAAGAAGAAGCAGCAGCAGGCCAGCCAGATGCGCAACGAGATGCAGCCCGGTTCGGGCGTGCGCACCATCGGGGGGATGTACGCGACGGTCAAGGAGGTCACCGAGGACACGGTCCTCCTCGACGCCGCTCCCGGCGTCGAGCTGGTCTTCGCCAAGAACGCGATCGGCGCCGTCCTCACCGATGACGAGTACAACCGCATCGTGCACGGCATCGAGCACGACCTGAAGTCCGACGCGGACGTCGTCCCGGACGACGCCTCCTCCCTCACCGCCGACGCCGCCCCGGCCGCCGACGCCGACGACAAGCCCGTCGACCTCGGCAAGAAGGACGCCGCCGAGGACGAGCCGGCCGCCGAGGCCGAGGACGCCAAGACCGGTGAGGAGACCGAGGCCGCCGACGTCAAGGACGCCGCCGAGGCCACGACAGGCGACGCGCCGAAGAAGACCGACGGCGAGTCCGACGCGAAGTAGGCGTCTCACGGGGCGGTCCGGCGCGGCCCGACGGCCGCCGGACACGCCCCGATCGCCTCTGTTTCCCGCACGGAATCCCGACACCATGTCATGGCCGGCCGGCGCCGACGGCGACCGGAGCGGCCCGAGAGGGAGTACGAGAAGGTGGCAGCACCTAAGAAGGGCCGGAGTGCGAGCGCTCAGAGCAAGCCAGGGCGCTCACTGGTCCTCATCCTGATCGCCATCGTGGCGCTCACCGGGGGGATGTTCGCCTCCGGACACACCACTCCGCGTCTCGGCATCGACCTTGCCGGTGGTACGAGCATCACGCTCAAGGCGAAGGCCGACCAGGGGTCGGCGATCAACAAGGCCAACATGGACACCGCGGTCGACATCATGAACCGCCGTGTCAATGGCCTGGGTGTCTCCGAGACCGAGGTGCAGACCCAGGGGACCGACCACATCATCGTCAACATCCCCAAGGGCACCAACTCCAAGGAGGCCCAGGACCAGGTCGGCACCACCGCCAAGCTGTACTTCCGCCCGGTGCTCGCGTCCGAGCCCAGCGGTGCGGCCGCCACGCCCAACCCCTCGCCGAGCGCCTCCTCCAAGGGCGGCGCCTCGCCGAGCCCGTCGGGCAGCGCCGCCGGTGACCAGAAGGCGTCCGCCACCACGCCCTCTCCCACCTCCACCACCCAGGGCCGCCCCGTCAGCGGCGCCCTGAAGGCCGACGCCACGCCGTCGTCCTCCGCCTCTCCCAAGGCGTCCTCCACGCCCGCCGCCTCCGCGAACCCGTCCGCGAGCGCCGCCGCCGGCAAGCTCCAGGCGCAGTACGCGGCGCTGGACTGCGCCAAGCCCGCCCAGCGCGCCAAGACGAGCCAGAACAGCAAGCCCGGCGACACCATCGTGGCCTGCGGCCAGGTCGGCAAGGCCTGGTACAAGTACGTGCTCGGCCCGGCCGCCGTCGACGGCACCGAGGTGAAGAAGGCCCAGGCGGTCTTCGACACCCAGGGTGCCTCCGGCTGGCAGGTCCAGATGAACTTCACCTCCACCGGAGCCAAGAAGTTCGCCGACATCACCGGTCAGCTCGCCAAGAACCCGGACCCGCAGAACCAGTTCGGCATCGTCCTCGACGGCGAGGTCGTCTCCAGCCCGTACGTGCGCACCGCCATCACCGGCGGCCAGGCCGAGATCTCCGGCAGCTTCACCCAGCAGGAGGCCCAGAGCCTCGCGAACATGCTGTCCTACGGCGCTCTCCCGCTCTCCTTCCAGAAGGAGACCGTCACCACGGTGACCGCCGCGCTCGGCGGCGAGCAGCTCCACGCCGGTCTGCTCGCGGGTGCCATCGGCCTCGCCCTGGTCGTGCTCTACCTGGTGATCTACTACCGCGGTCTGTCGCTCGTCGCCATGGCCTCGCTGCTGGTCTCCGCGATCCTCACCTACGTGATCATGACCCTGCTCGGTCCGGGCATTCACTTCGCGCTGAACCTGCCCGCGGTCTGTGGCGCCATCGTGGCGATCGGCATCACCGCGGACTCGTTCATCGTCTATTTCGAACGCATCCGGGACGAGATCCGCGAGGGCCGCTCGCTGCGTCCCGCCGTCGAGCGGGGCTGGCCGCGCGCCCGGCGCACCATCCTCGTCTCCGACTTCGTGTCCTTCCTCGCCGCCGCGGTGCTGTTCATCGTGACCGTCGGCAAGGTGCAGGGCTTCGCGTTCACGCTCGGTCTGACCACCGTGCTCGACGTGGTCGTGGTCTTCTTCTTCACCAAGCCGCTCATGACCCTCCTGGCGCGCCGCAAGTTCTTCGCGGACGGCCACAAGTGGTCCGGGCTCGACCCGAAGAGCCTGGGTGCCAAGCCGCCGCTGCGCCGCACCCGCCGTCAGTCCGGTCCTGCCGCCGGTTCCGTCGACTTCCAGGAGGCGTGAGCGATGTCGAAGCTCGGTAACCTCGGCGCCCGGCTGCACCGCGGCGAAGTCAGTTACGACTTCATCGGCAAGCGCAAGATCTGGTACGGCGTCTCCATCCTGATCACCATCACGGCCATCGTCGGCCTGGTGGTGCGCGGCCTGAACATGGGCATCGACTTCCAGGGCGGCGCGGTCTTCACCACGCCGGCCAAGATGAGCACCTCGGTCAGCCAGGCCGAGGGGTTCGCCCACGAGGCCTCCGGCCACGAAGCGGTGGTGCAGAAGCTCGGCAACGGCAGCCTGCGCATCCAGATCGCCGGCATCGACACCGGCAAGGCCGACGACATCAAGGAGACCCTGGCCAAGGATCTCAAGATCGACCCGGAGACGCTCGCCGCCGACCTCGTCGGCCCGAGCTGGGGCGAGCAGATCGCCAACAAGGCCTGGGAGGGCCTGGCGATCTTCATGGTGCTCGTGGTGATCTACCTGGCCATCGCCTTCGAGTGGCGCATGGCGGTGGCGGCCCTGGTCGCCCTGATCCACGACATCACGATCACCGTCGGCATCTACGCCCTGGTCGGCTTCGAGGTCACGCCCGGTACGGTCATCGGTCTGCTGACCATCCTCGGTTATTCGCTCTACGACACGGTCGTCGTCTTCGACAGCCTCAAGGAGCAGACCAAGGACATCACCAAGCAGACCCGCTTCACCTACAGCGACATCGCCAACCAGTCGATCAACGGCACCCTGGTGCGCTCCATCAACACCACGGTGGTCGCCCTGCTGCCGGTCGCGGGTCTGCTCTTCATCGGCGGCGGCTTCCTCGGCGCCGGCACGCTCAACGACATCTCGCTCTCGCTGTTCGTCGGCCTCGCGGCCGGCGCGTACTCCTCGATCTTCATCGCCACCCCGCTCGTCGCCGATCTCAAGGAGCGCGAGCCCGCGATGAAGGCCCTGCGCAAGCGGGTCCTGGCCAAGCGCGCGCAGGCCGCGGCCGGGGAGAATTCCGGGGAGCAGGGTTCCACGGGTGATACTTACGATGCGGCGCCCGCTGTGGTGGGCCCGCGCGACCAGCCCGTGGCACGCAACCGAGGCCGCGGCCGACCCTCTGGAAAGCGCCGATGACCGACATCCAGGAGCTGCTGCTCAGCCGAATCCGTGACGTCGCGGACTACCCGGAGCCGGGAGTGATGTTCAAGGACATCACCCCGCTCCTGGCAGACCCGGCGGCGTTCACGGCCCTGACCGACACGCTGGCCGAGATCGCCACGAACACCCGGGCGACCAAGGTCGTCGGCCTGGAGGCCCGCGGCTTCATCCTCGGAGCGCCCGTCGCCGTCCGCGCGGGCCTCGGCTTCATCCCCGTCCGCAAGGCCGGCAAGCTGCCCGGCGCGACCCTGCGCCAGGCCTACGACCTGGAGTACGGGTCGGCGGAGATCGAGGTGCACGCCGAGGACCTCACCCCGGACGACCGCGTGCTGATCGTGGACGACGTGCTCGCCACCGGCGGCACCGCCGAGGCCGCGGCCCAGCTCATCGAGCGGGCCGGGGCCCAGGTCGCGGGCCTCGCGGTCCTCATGGAGCTCGGCTTCCTGGGCGGCCGCGCCCGCCTGGAGCCCGCGCTCAAGGGCGCCCCCCTGGAGGCTCTGCTCCAGGTCTGACGCGTCCGGCCGACACGTTCGGCGGGAAACGAAGCACAGCTCGGCCGTGGGCGGCACCGGATCAACGGTGCCGCCCACGGCCGTATCCTTTCGGCCACCAGGACGACAGTCCCCGGCCACCTCCCGGAATCTCCCACCAGCCCCACGCGTTCCATGGACGGACCGCCCGCGCATCGGGCCGAAGGCGATGACGAGGCGCGGGATCGCTACCATGGGATCTCCGGAGCCTGTCCGGGCTACCCGGATCGCGCACGAGGAGTCCTCTTGCCAGACGAGGCCCAGCCACTGACCGCCGCCAAGCCCGAGTCCGCCTCGGCCCCGGCGGTGAAGCCCGCGCCCAGCGCGTCCGACGCGAAGAACGACTCCCGCGGAACGGCGGCCCACGCCTCCTCCGCGCCCGTCGAGAAGACCGCCGACGCCTCCCGGCCGAAGCCGGCCGCGCCCGTCCGCGCCGCGGCCGGGCAGTCCGCGTCCCGCTCCGGCTCCTCCAACCGCGTCCGCGCCCGCCTGGCCCGCCTCGGTGTGCAGCGCGCGAATCCGTACAACCCGGTCCTGGAGCCGCTGCTGCGGATAGTGCGCAGCAACGACCCCAAGATCGAGAACGCGACGCTCCGCCAGATCGAGCGCGCCTACCAGGTCGCCGAGCGCTGGCACCGGGGACAGAAGCGCAAGAGCGGCGACCCGTACATCACGCACCCGCTCGCCGTCACCACCATCCTGGCCGAGCTGGGCATGGACCCGGCCACGCTGATGGCGGGCCTGCTCCACGACACCGTCGAGGACACCGAGTACGGCCTGGACGACCTGCGCCGGGACTTCGGCGACGTGGTCGCGCTGCTCGTCGACGGCGTGACCAAGCTGGACAAGGTCAAGTTCGGCGAGGCCGCGCAGGCCGAGACCGTGCGCAAGATGGTCGTCGCGATGGCCAAGGACCCCCGTGTCCTGGTCATCAAGCTCGCCGACCGCCTGCACAACATGCGCACCATGCGCTATCTCAAGCGCGAGAAGCAGGAGAAGAAGGCGCGCGAGACCCTCGAGATCTACGCGCCGCTCGCCCACCGCCTGGGCATGAACACCATCAAGTGGGAGCTGGAGGACCTCGCCTTCGCGATCCTCTACCCCAAGATGTACGACGAGATCGTGCGTCTGGTGGCCGAGCGCGCGCCCAAGCGCGACGAGTACCTGGCCATAGTGACCGACGAGGTCCAGTCCGACCTGCGCGCCGCCCGCATCAAGGCGACCGTCACCGGGCGCCCGAAGCACTACTACAGCGTCTACCAGAAGATGATCGTCCGCGGCCGCGACTTCGCGGAGATCTACGACCTGGTGGGCATCCGCGTCCTCGTGGAGACCGTCCGCGACTGCTACGCGGCCCTCGGCACCATCCACGCGCGATGGAACCCGGTCCCCGGCCGGTTCAAGGACTACATCGCGATGCCCAAGTTCAACATGTACCAGTCGCTGCACACGACGGTCATCGGGCCCAACGGCAAGCCGGTCGAACTCCAGATCCGCACGTTCGACATGCACCGCCGGGCCGAGTACGGCATCGCCGCGCACTGGAAGTACAAGCAGGAGGCCGTCGCCGGCGCCTCCAAGGTCCGCACCGACGCGCCGAAGTCGTCCGGCAAGGGCAAGGACGACCACCTCAACGACATGGCGTGGCTCAGACAGCTCCTGGACTGGCAGAAGGAGACCGAGGACCCCGGCGAGTTCCTGGAGTCCCTGCGGTTCGACCTCTCGCGCAACGAGGTCTTCGTCTTCACGCCCAAGGGCGACGTCATAGCGCTCCCGGCCGGTGCCACTCCGGTCGACTTCGCCTACGCGGTGCACACCGAGGTCGGCCACCGCACCATAGGAGCGCGCGTCAACGGACGCCTCGTACCGCTGGAGTCCACCCTGGACAACGGCGACCTGGTGGAGGTCTTCACCTCCAAGGCACCCGGCGCGGGCCCCTCCCGCGACTGGCTGGGCTTCGTCAAGTCGCCCCGCGCCCGCAACAAGATCCGTGCCTGGTTCTCCAAGGAGCGCCGCGACGAGGCGATCGAGCAGGGCAAGGACGCCATCGTCCGCGCCATGCGCAAGCAGAACCTGCCGATCCAGCGCATCCTCACCGGCGACTCGCTGGTCACGCTCGCGCACGAGATGCGCTACCCCGACATCTCCGCGCTGTACGCGGCGATCGGCGAGGGCCATGTCTCCGCGCAGAACGTGGTGCAGAAGCTGGTGCAGGCGCTCGGCGGCGAGGAGGCCGCGAGCGAGGAGATCGACGAGAGCGTCCCGCCCGCGCGCGGCCGCAGCCGCAAGCGCCGCTCCAGCTCCGACCCCGGTGTCGTGGTCAAGGGCGTCGACGACGTGTGGGTCAAGCTCGCGCGCTGCTGCACGCCCGTCCCCGGCGACCCGATCATCGGCTTCGTCACCCGGGGCAGCGGCGTCTCGGTGCACCGCAGCGACTGCGTCAACGTGGAGTCGCTCTCCCGCGAGCCCGAGCGCATCCTCGACGTCGAGTGGGCGCCCACCCAGTCCTCGGTCTTCCTGGTCGCCATCCAGGTCGAGGCGCTGGACCGCTCCCGGCTGCTCTCCGACGTCACCCGCGTCCTGTCCGACCAGCACGTCAACATCCTCTCGGCGGCCGTGCAGACCTCCCGCGACCGGGTGGCCACCTCGCGCTTCACCTTCGAGATGGGCGACCCCAAGCACCTCGGCCACGTCCTGAAGGCCGTGCGGGGCGTGGAGGGCGTCTACGACGTCTACCGGGTCACCTCGGCCCGCAACCGCACGTAGGAGCGCGCGGGGACCGCACAGGACCCCCTGGGACACACCGAAGGCCCCGTACGTCGTGTACGGGGCCTTCGGTGTGGTGGGCGGGGTATCAGCCGCCGAACTCGTGCAGACCCTTCAGAGCCTGGTCCAGGAGCGCCTGGCGGCCCTCCAGCTCACGCTCCAGCTTGTCGGCGCGCGAGGTGTTGCCCTGCGCGCGCGCCTGCTCGATCTGGCCGCGCAGCTTGTCCACGGCGGCCTGGAGCTGACCGGTCAGACCCTCGGCACGGGCACGCGCCTCCGGGTTGGTCCGGCGCCACTCGGCCTCCTCGGCCTCCTGGATGGCCCGCTCGACCGCGTGCATCCGGCCCTCGACCTTGGGACGCGCGTCCCGCGGCACATGACCGATGGCTTCCCAGCGCTCGTTGATCGAGCGGAAGGCGGCCCGCGCGCTCTTCAGATCGCCGACCGGAAGGAGCTTCTCGGCCTCCTCGGCCAGCCCCTCCTTCAGCTTCAGGTTCTCGCCCTGCTCCGCGTCCCGCTCCGCGAACACGGAACTGCGCGCGGCGAAGAACACGTCCTGGGCGCCGCGGAAGCGGTTCCACAGCTCGTCCTCGTGCTCGCGCTGGGCGCGGCCCGCGGCCTTCCAGTCCGCCATCAGATCGCGGTAGCGGGCCGCCGTCGGACCCCAGTCCGTCGAAGCGGACAGCGCCTCGGCCTCGGCGACCAGCTGCTCCTTGATCCGGCGGGCGTCCTCGCGCTGCGCGTCCAGCTGCGCGAAGTGCGCCTTGCGCCGCTTGGAGAACGCCGACCGGGCGTGCGAGAAGCGGTGCCACAGCTCGTCGTCGGACTTGCGGTCGAGCCGGGGCAGCCCCTTCCAGGTGTCCACCAGCGCGCGCAGCCGCTCACCTGCCACCCGCCACTGGTCGGACGCCGCCAGCTGCTCCGCCTCCGTGACCAGGTCCTCCTTGGCCTTGCGGGCCTCGTCGGACTGCTTGGCCCGCTGCGCCTTGCGCTCCTCGCGGCGCGACTCGACCGTCTTGACGAGCTTGTCGAGGCGGGTCCGCAGTGCGTCCAGGTCGCCGACCGCGTGGTGCGCGTCCACCTGCTCGCGGATGTGACCGATCGCGGTCTGGGCGTCCTTCGCCGACAGATCGGTGGTCTGCACACGCTTCTCGAGGAGGCCGATCTCGACAACCAGGCCCTCGTACTTGCGCTCGAAGTAGGCAAGCGCCTCCTCGGGGGAGCCGGCCGCCCACGATCCGACGACCTGCTCACCCTCGGCCGTACGCACGTACACGGTCCCCGTCTCGTCGACGCGGCCCCACGGGTCGCTGCTCACAGCGCCTCCTCCACATGATGCCCGCCAGGTGCCTCCCGGCCCCCGGGCATCGTCCACAGTTTCGTCACCGCCAACATAGGCGACCGGCGGGTGGCCTGTCCGCATCCAGCGCGACCGAAATTGCGCAGATGACGACGCGGACCGCCACCACCGGAGGGTCAGGACTTGGCGACCGTGGCCTTGTCGATCACGACGGTCGCGTTCGGGGCGCCGTCGCCCTGGCCCGTGTTCTCGCCCGCCGCGGCGATCTTGTCGAGCACCTTCAGGCCCGCCTTGTCGATCGTGCCGAACGGGGTGTAGTCGGGTGGCAGCGGGCTGTCCTTGTAGACCAGGAAGAACTGGCTGCCGCCGGTGTGCCGGCCCTGCTGGGTCTGGGCGTTGTACTGGTTGGCCATCGCCACCGTGCCCGCCGGGTAGACGTTGCCCTTCAGGCTCTTGTCCTTCAGGTTCTCGTCCGGGATCGTGTAGCCCGGACCGCCGCTGCCGGTGCCCGTCGGGTCGCCGCACTGCAGCACGTAGATCCCGTTGGTCGTCAGGCGGTGGCACTTCGTGTGGTCGAAGTAGCCCTTGCCCGCCAGGAAGTCGAACGAGTTCACCGTGTGCGGGGCCGCCGTGTTCAGCGCCACGTCGATGTCGCCGCAGGTGGTGGCCAGCTTCATCGTGTACTTGGCCGACGTGTCGATCGACATCGCCGGCTCCTTCTTCCACTGGAGCTTCTTCACCGCGCCCGTGGCGGCCTTCTCGCAGGGGTCCGGCGCCTTCTGGCTCGGGCTCGCGGACGGCGTGCTCCCGGAGCCCGCGTTCACCTTCTTGCTGTCGTCGCTCTTCAGCGCCCCGGTCATGGTGAGGGCGACAGTGACGATCACGGCCACGCCGAGGGCCGACGCGATCACGGCGTTGCGCGTCCTGGCCTTGCGCCGTGCGCCTGTGCGTCGCTGCTGCTGCCGCAAGAACTTCTCCCGGGCGAGCTGACGCCGCCGCTGCTCCTGGCTGACCACCGGGTTCTCTCCTCATGCGTGTCGTGTGCCGGCCGGTGCGCGTGGGTGCGCCGGGCCGACAGGCGCGTGTAGCCCCGTACCGTATATGGGTTCGCTGAGGAAACGGCAGCGCCGGTAGGCTCATGACCACGGGCCGACCGCCCGCGAGCCCTCCCGTATCGACACAAACGAAGGACGATCGTGCTCATTGCCGGGTTCCCCGCCGGGGCCTGGGGGACGAACTGTTACGTCGTCGCCCCCGCCGCCGGTGAGGAGTGCGTGATCATCGACCCGGGCCACCAGGCGGCCCAAGGAGTCGAGGAGACGCTCCGCAAGCATCGGCTGAAGCCCACCGCCGTCGTCCTCACCCACGGCCACCTCGACCATGTGGCCTCGGTCGTCCCCGTGTGCGGAGCGCACGACGTGCCGGCCTGGATCCACCCCGACGACCGCTACATGCTCAGCGACCCCGAGAAGGCGCTCGGCCGGTCCATCGGCATGCCGCTCATGGGCGAGCTGACCGTGGGCGAGCCGGACGACGTCCGGGAGCTGACCGACGGGGCGAAGCTGGACCTGGCCGGGATGGAGTTCTCCGTCGCGCACGCGCCGGGCCATACCAAGGGGTCGGTGACCTTCAGGATGCCCGGGAAGACCGACATCCCGCCGGTCTTCTTCTCCGGGGACCTGCTGTTCGCCGGCTCCATCGGACGCACCGACCTGCCGGGCGGCTCCATGGAGGACATGCTCGGGTCGCTGGCACGGGTGTGCCTGCCGCTCGACGACTCCACCGTGGTCCTGTCCGGCCACGGCCCCCAGACGACCATCGGCCAGGAACGCGCCACCAACCCCTATCTGCGGCAGGTGGCCGCCGGCCAGGGAGCCGACCAGGCTCCCCGACGAGGAATGTGACGAGAGAGCTTCTTTCCGTGAGCACCTTCAAGGCCCCCAAGGGCACGTACGACCTGATCCCGCCGCAGTCCGCCACGTACCTCGCCGTGCGCGAGGCCATCGCCGCCCCCCTGCGCAACTCCGGGTACGGCTACATCGAGACCCCCGGCTTCGAGAACGTCGAGCTGTTCGCGCGCGGTGTCGGCGAGTCCACCGACATCGTCACCAAGGAGATGTACGCCTTCGAGACCAAGGGCGGCGACAGGCTCGCCCTGCGCCCCGAGGGCACCGCCTCCGTGCTGCGCGCCGCCCTGGAGGCCAACCTGCACAAGGCGGGCAACCTCCCGGTCAAGCTCTGGTACTCCGGCTCGTACTACCGCTACGAGCGCCCCCAGAAGGGCCGTTACCGCCACTTCTCCCAGGTCGGCGCCGAGGCGATCGGTGCCGAGGACCCGGCGCTCGACGCCGAGCTGATCATCCTGGCCGACCAGGCGTACCGCTCGCTGGGCCTCAGGAACTTCCGCATCCTGCTGAACTCCCTGGGCGACAAGGAGTGCCGTCCCGTCTACCGGGCCGCGCTCCAGGACTTCCTGCGCGGCCTCGACCTCGACGAGGACACCCTGCGCCGCGCGGAGATCAACCCGCTGCGCGTCCTCGACGACAAGCGCGAGTCGGTCCAGAAGCAGCTCACCGGCGCCCCCCTCCTGCGCGACTACCTGTGCGACGCCTGCAAGGCGTACCACGAGGAGGTCCGCGAGCTGATCCTCGCGGCGGGCGTCGCCTTCGAGGACGACCCCAAGCTGGTGCGCGGCCTGGACTACTACACCCGCACCACCTTCGAGTTCGTCCACGACGGCCTGGGCTCGCAGTCCGCGGTCGGCGGCGGTGGCCGCTACGACGGCCTCTCCGAGATGATCGGCGGCCCCGCGCTGCCGTCGGTCGGCTGGGCGCTCGGCGTGGACCGCACCGTCCTCGCCCTGGAGGCCGAGGGTGTGGAACTGGACATCCCGTCCTCCACCAGCGTCTACGCCGTACCCCTCGGCGAAGAGGCCCGCCGCCTGCTGTTCGCCAAGGTCACCGAGTTGCGCAAGGTCGGCGTCGCCGCCGACTTCTGCTACGGCGCCAAGGGCCTGAAGGCCGCCATGAAGGCCGCCAACCGCTCCGGCGCGCGCTACGCCCTGGTCCTCGGCGAGCGCGACCTCGCCGAGGGCGTCGTCCAGCTCAAGGACATGGAGACCGGCGAGCAGACGCCGATCGGCCTCACCGAGGTCGTGGCGGAACTGGAGTCCCGGCTCGGCTGAGCCGGTGGTCGTACGACGGGCCGGGCGGCACGATGCCGCCCGGCCCGTCACTCTTCGTTCTGCTGTGCTCCCGCCGGATGCGGAACCGGCCGGAAACCCGCCCCTTCGGAGGGCCGAAGGTCCTTACTTATCCACAGCGAACGGTGCACGGGTGCACCCGTGCGGCACAATGGCCCCTGCCCGAAGAAGGTCCCCTCTCAAGCAGACGGAACGGCGTGATGAGCAAGACGACAGTCACCGACCTCTCCACCGTGCCCGAGCCGGAGCACGCGGCCACCCCATCCGGAGCCGCCGGGGCAAGCCGCGCCCTCGCCGTGCTGCTGTTGATCACCGGTGCCGCGGGTCTGCTCGCCGCGTGGGTCATCACGATCGACAAGTTCAAGATCCTCGAGGCCAAGGTCGCGGGCAAGACCTTCACCCCCGGGTGCAGTCTCAACCCGGTGGTCTCCTGCGGCAGCGTCATGGAGAGCAAGCAGGCCGCCGCGTTCGGCTTCCCGAACCCGATGCTCGGCCTGGTCGCCTACGGCATCGTCATCTGCGTCGGCATGAGCCTGCTGGCCCGCGCCCGCTTCCCGCGCTGGTACTGGCTGACCTTCAACTTCGGCACCCTCTTCGGCGTGGCCTTCTGCTCCTGGCTCCAGTTCCAGTCCCTGTACCGGATCAACGCGCTGTGCCTGTGGTGCAGCCTGGCGTGGGTCGCCACCATCGTCATGTTCTGGTACGTGACGTCCTTCAACGTCCGCAACGGCTTCCTGCCGGGCGGCCGCGCCCTGAAGACCTTCTTCGGCGAGTTCACCTGGGTCCTGCCGGTCCTGCACATCGGCATCATCGGCATGCTGGTCCTGACCCGCTGGTGGACCTTCTGGACCAGCTGAGCGCCGGTCCGCCGGGTGCCGGGCACAGTGGCCCGGGCCCGATTGTCAGTGGGGTGTCTTAGGGTTTCAACGTGGAAGCCGACCTGTTCACCGCCGCTGCGGAAGAGCGCCAGGAGAAGGACCCGACCAGCAGTCCTCTCGCCGTGCGGATGCGTCCGCGCACCCTGGAGGAGGTGGTGGGCCAGCGGCATCTGCTGAAGCCCGGCTCACCCCTGCGGCGCCTGGTCGAGGGCGGCGGCGGCCCGGCAGGACCCTCCTCGGTCGTGCTCTGGGGCCCGCCGGGCACCGGCAAGACCACTCTTGCCCACGTGGTGTCCCGGGCCACCGACAAGCGGTTCGTGGAGCTGAGCGCGATCAGTGCGGGCGTCAAGGAGGTTCGCGCGGTCATCGACGGCGCCCGCCGCGCCGCCGGGGGCTTCGGCAAGGAGACCGTCCTCTTCCTCGACGAGATCCACCGCTTCAGCAAGGCCCAGCAGGACTCCCTGCTCCCGGCCGTCGAGAACCGCTGGGTCACCCTGATCGCCGCCACCACCGAGAACCCGTACTTCTCGGTGATCTCCCCGTTGCTCTCCCGCTCCCTCCTCCTCACCCTCGAACCCCTCACCGACGACGACCTGCGCGGCCTGCTCCGCCGCACCCTCGCCGACGAGCGCGGTCTCGGGGACGCCCTCACGCTTCCCGAAGAGGCCGAGGGGCACCTGCTCCGCATCGCCGGAGGCGACGCCCGCCGGATTCTGACGGCTCTGGAGGCCGCGGCCGGCGCCGCCCTCGACAAGGCGGAGACGGAGATCACCCTCGAGACCCTGGAGGAGACCGTCGACCGCGCCGCCGTGAAGTACGACCGCGACGGCGACCAGCACTACGACGTGGCCAGCGCCCTCATCAAGTCCATCCGGGGCTCCGACGTGGACGCGGCCCTGCACTACCTGGCCCGGATGATCGAGGCCGGTGAGGACCCCCGGTTCATCGCCCGGCGCCTGATGATCTCCGCGAGCGAGGACATCGGCGTGGCCGATCCGAACGCGCTCCCCATAGCCGTCGCCGCCGCCCAGGCGGTTGCGATGATCGGCTTCCCGGAGGCGTCGCTCACCCTCAGCCACGCCACCATCGCCCTCGCCCTCGCCCCCAAGTCCAACTCGGCGACCCGGGCGATCCAGGGAGCCATGGCCGACGTGCGCAAGGGCCTCGCCGGACCGGTCCCCGCGCATCTGCGGGACGGCCACTACAAGGGCGCCGAGAAACTCGGCCACGCCAAGGGCTACATCTACCCGCACGACCAGCCGAACGCGATCGCCGCCCAGCAGTACGCCCCGGACGCCCTCAAGGACCGCGAGTACTACACCCCGACGCGCAACGGCGCCGAGGCGCGGTACGCGGACGCCGTCGAGTGGACCAGGAAGCACCTCGGTCGCAAGCGGTCCTGAGCGCCCTGTAGACTGCCCCGAAGTGCTGAGTCCCGTGTCCGGCCCCTCGCAGAGGGAACCGGCTCACCAGAGCGGGACATCCAGCCGGAGACCCGGCCCCCGGGCGGGGTTCTCCAGGAGCGTCGCGCACCGTCGAAGGTGTCGCGGGCAGCCCACCACCCTCCGGCAGCAGCCGGAACCGGTCGGTGGGCCACTCGCGTGCTGCACGTATGTGCCCAGTTCGGGGAACGGCTGCCCGGCCCGTCCGACAAGGACAGGCAGGGTCTCCCCGGCTGCGGATGCGACCTCCCCTAACCCTGGTGAAGCCGTATTCGCACAGATAAAACGAGGTGTTTGGTTCATGGCGAACCAGTCCCGCCCCAAGGTCAAGAAGTCGCGTGCCCTCGGCATCGCGCTGACCCCGAAGGCCGTCAAGTACTTCGAGGCCCGCCCCTACCCGCCGGGCGAGCACGGCCGCGGCCGCAAGCAGAACTCGGACTACAAGGTCCGTCTGCTCGAGAAGCAGCGTCTGCGCGCGCAGTACGACGTGTCCGAGCGCCAGCTCGTCCGCGCCTACGAGCGTGCCGCCAAGGTCCAGGGCAAGACCGGCGAGGCCCTGATCATCGAGCTGGAGCGTCGTCTCGACGCCCTGGTCCTGCGTTCGGGCATCGCCCGCACGATCTACCAGGCCCGCCAGATGGTCGTCCACGGCCACATCCAGGTCAACGGCCAGAAGGTCGACAAGCCGTCCTTCCGTGTCCGTCCGGACGACGTCGTGCAGGTCCGCGACCGCTCCAAGGACAAGACGCTCTTCCAGGTCGCGCGTGAGGGTGGCTTCGCCGCCGACGGTGAGACCCCGCGTTACCTCCAGGTGAACCTCAAGGCCCTGGCGTTCCGCCTGGACCGCGAGCCGAACCGCAAGGAGATCCCGGTGATCTGCGACGAGCAGCTCGTCGTCGAGTACTACGCCCGCTGATCCCAGCCCCCGCGCAGTCACTCAGGCCCGCCGTCCCCTCGCCCTCAGGGCGGGCGGGGCGGCGGGTTCGCGCGTTCCCGGGCCGCGTCCGCGCACCCCGTGAAGCGGGCCCGGGAAGGCCGCCGCGCAGCCCCGGGTAATCCGGTACGGAGCCCCGCCCCCGGCGCGATAGGCTCGGTGCACGACTTTTCCGATGCTCAGGCATGTTTTCAGGGAGCGGGTGCGCACAGTGTCCGGTGGAGAGGTGGCCGGAATCCTGGTGGCCGTCTTCTGGGCGATCCTGGTCTCCTTCCTCGCGGTAGCGCTGGCGAGGCTGGCCCAGACCCTCAAGGCGACGACCAAGCTCGTGGCGGACGTGACCGACCAGGCCGTCCCGCTGCTCGCCGACGCGTCCTCGGCCGTGCGGTCGGCACAGACCCAGATCGACCGGGTGGACGCGATCGCCTCGGACGTCCAGGAGGTCACCTCCAACGCGTCCGCGCTCTCCTCCACCGTCGCCTCCACCTTCGGCGGCCCGCTGGTCAAGGTCGCGGCCTTCGGCTACGGCGTCCGCCAGGCCCTCGGCGGCCGCAAGGAGGCCGCGCCCGCGAAGCCGTCGAAGCGCACGGTGATCGTGGGCCGGACGGTCCCGGCCACCCGGCGGGGCAAGCGAAAGTAAGGACTGAGACCAGCGATGTTCCGCCGTACGTTCTGGTTCACCACGGGTGTCGCCGCCGGTGTGTGGGCCACCACCAAGGTCAACCGCAAGCTGAAGCAGCTGACGCCGGAGAACCTGGCCGCGACGGCGGCCAACAAGGCCCTGGAGACCGGCCAGCGCCTGAAGGACCGCGCGGTCGGCTTCGCGCTCGACGTCCGCGACAACATGGCGCAGCGGGAGAGCGAGCTGGAGGAGGCTCTTGGCATCCAGGAGCGCCCCGGCCTGCCCCCGGCCCGGCGGTACACCGCCATCGAGAACCACCGCGCCCCGAACAACCGCAGCACACTGAAGTACATCGAGAACACGACGTACTCGTACAACCGGAATGAGGACCACTGATGGAGTCGGCCGAGATTCGCCGCCGCTGGCTGAGCTTCTTCGAGGAGCGCGGGCACACCGTCGTCCCTTCGGCGTCGCTCATCGCGGACGACCCGACTCTGCTCCTCGTCCCCGCCGGCATGGTGCCCTTCAAGCCCTACTTCCTGGGTGAGGTCAAGCCGCCCTTCCCGCGCGCCACCAGCGTGCAGAAGTGCGTGCGCACGCCCGACATCGAAGAGGTCGGCAAGACCACCCGCCACGGCACGTTCTTCCAGATGTGCGGCAACTTCTCCTTCGGCGACTACTTCAAGGAAGGCGCCATCAAGTACGCCTGGGAGCTGCTCACCAGCCCCCAGGACAAGGGCGGTTACGGCCTCGACCCCGAGCGTCTGTGGATCACCGTCTACAAGGACGACGACGAGGCCGAGCGCATCTGGCACGAGGTCGTCGGCGTGCCCAAGGAGCGCATCCAGCGCCTGGGCATGAAGGACAACTACTGGTCCATGGGCGTCCCCGGCCCCTGCGGCCCCTGCTCCGAGATCAACTACGACCGCGGCCCCGAGTTCGGCGTCGAGGGCGGCCCCGCCGTCAACGACGAGCGGTACGTCGAGATCTGGAACCTCGTCTTCATGCAGTACGAGCGGGGCGAGGGCATCGGCAAGGACAACTTCGAGATCCTCGGGGACCTGCCGAGCCAGAACATCGACACGGGTCTCGGTCTTGAGCGCCTCGCCATGATTCTGCAGGGCGTGCAGAACATGTACGAGATCGACACCTCCATGGCCGTCATCAGGAAGGCCACCGAGCTGACCGGTGTCGAGTACGGCGCCGCCCAGCACTCCGACGTCTCGCTGCGCGTGGTCACCGACCACATGCGCACCTCCGTGATGCTCATCGGTGACGGCGTCACCCCGGGCAACGAGGGCCGCGGCTATGTGCTGCGCCGCATCATGCGCCGCGCCATCCGCAACATGCGCCTGCTCGGCGCCACCGGTCCGGTCGTCAAGCCGCTGATCGACACCGTGATCGAGATGATGGGCCAGCAGTACCCCGAGCTCATCACCGACCGCGAGCGCATCGAGAAGGTCGCCGTCGCCGAGGAGAACGCCTTCCTCAAGACGCTGAAGGCCGGCACCAACATTCTCGACACCGCGGTCACCGAGACCAAGGAGTCCGGCGGCACGGTCCTCTCCGGCGACAAGGCGTTCCTGCTCCACGACACCTGGGGCTTCCCGATCGACCTCACCCTCGAGATGGCCGCCGAACAGGGCCTCGCCGTGGACGAGGAGGGCTTCCGCCGCCTGATGAAGGAGCAGCGGGAGCGCGCCAAGGCCGACGCCCAGGCCAAGAAGACCGGCCACGCCGACATGGGCGCCTACCGCGAGATCGCGGACGCCGCCGGAGCCACCGACTTCATCGGCTACGCCGACACCGAGGGCGAGTCCACGATCGTCGGCATCCTGGTCGACGGCGTGTCCTCCCCGGCCGCCACCGAGGGCGACGAGGTCGAGATCGTCCTCGACCGCACCCCGTTCTACGCCGAGGGCGGCGGCCAGATCGGCGACACCGGCCGTATCAAGATCGACACCGGTGCCGTCATCGACATCCGCGACACCCAGAAGCCGGTCCCGGGCGTCTACGTCCACAAGGGCACCGTCCAGGTCGGCGAGGTCACCGTCGGCGCCAAGGCCCACGCCTCCGTGGACCGGCTGCGCCGCAAGGCCATCGCCCGCGCCCACTCGGCCACCCACCTGACCCACCAGGCGCTGCGCGACGCCCTCGGCCCGACGGCCGCCCAGGCCGGTTCCGAGAACCAGCCGGGCCGCTTCCGCTTCGACTTCGGCTCCCCGTCCGCCGTCCCGACGGCCGTGATGACCGACGTGGAGCAGAAGATCAACGAGGTGCTCTCCCGCGACCTCGACGTCCACGCCGAGGTCATGGGCATCGACGAGGCCAAGAAGCAGGGCGCCATCGCCGAGTTCGGCGAGAAGTACGGCGAGCGCGTGCGCGTCGTGACCATCGGCGACTTCTCCAAGGAGCTGTGCGGCGGCACGCACGTGCACAACACCGCCCAGCTGGGTCTGGTGAAGCTGCTCGGCGAGTCCTCCATCGGCTCCGGTGTGCGCCGTATCGAGGCCCTGGTCGGCGTGGACGCCTACAACTTCCTCGCCCGTGAGCACACGGTCGTCAACCAGCTCACCGAACTGCTGAAGGGCCGCTCGGAGGAGCTGCCGGAGAAGGTCTCCGCGATGCTCGGCAAGCTCAAGGACGCCGAGAAGGAGATCGAGAAGTTCCGCGCGGAGAAGGTCCTCCAGGCCGCCGCCGGTCTCGCCGACTCCGCCAAGGACGTGCGCGGCATCGCCCTGGTCACCGGCCAGGTCCCGGACGGCACCACGCCGGACGACCTGCGCAAGCTGGTCCTGGACGTGCGCGGGCGTATCCAGGGCGGCCGGGCCGCCGTCGTGGCCCTGTTCACCGTGAACAACGGCAAGCCGCTCACGGTCATCGCCACCAACGAGGCCGCCCGCGAGCGCGGTCTCAAGGCCGGCGAGCTGGTCCGTACGGCCGCCAAGACCCTCGGCGGCGGCGGTGGCGGCAAGCCGGACGTCGCCCAGGGCGGCGGTCAGAACCCGGCCGCCGTCGGCGACGCCGTCGACGCCGTCGAGCGCCTCGTCGCCGACACCGCCAAGTAGGGCATCGCTCATGCGTAGAGGACGACGACTCGCCATCGACGTCGGGGACGCCCGGATCGGGGTCGCCTCGTGCGATCCCGACGGGATCCTCGCCACTCCGGTGGAGACGGTGCCCGGCCGGGACGTCCCGGCCGCGCACCGGCGCCTTCGGCAGCTGGTCGAGGAGTACGAGCCGATCGAGGTCGTCGTCGGCCTCCCTCGCTCCCTCAAGGGGGGCGAGGGCCCGGCCGCGGCCAAGGTGCGCGCGTTCACCCAGGAGCTGGCCCGGGGCATCAAGCCGGTGCCGGTGCGTCTGGTGGACGAGCGGATGACCACGGTGACGGCCAGTCAGGGACTGCGCGCCTCCGGTGTGAAGTCCAAGAAGGGCCGCTCCGTGATCGACCAGGCGGCCGCCGTCATCATCCTTCAGCAGGCCCTGGAATCCGAACGGGTGTCAGGGCGGCCGCCGGGTGAGGGCGTCGAAGTGGTCATCTGATCGCGATACGGTAACGTTCCGCGCGATGCGGTGGTTTCGAACAGCGACCGCACAGCAAGAGGCGGAACGGCGCCGGTACGGGAGCCGAGCGACCGCCATGGCCTCGCGGCTCTAGGGGATCGATGACTGAGTATGGCCGGGGCTCTGGCTCCGAACCGTGGCATCCGGAGGACCCGTTGTACGGGGACGGCGGATGGGGAGGACAGCAGACCCACCCCGGTCAGTCCCCCTACGGCGGCCAGCCGCAGCAGCAGTACCCGCAGCAGCCGCAGGAGCAGTACGGCGACTGGTCCCAGGGACAGCAGCCGGGCTATGGCGAGCAGTACCTGCAGCCTCCGCAGCACCCGCAGCACTACGACGGGCAGGGCGGGGCGCACTACGACCCCCAGTTCGACCCCCGGTTCGCCGGTCAGCAGCAACAGCACCCCCAGCAGCCGCAGCAGCCCCAGGGCGGCGGCTGGGACGCCACGGGCACCCACGGCCAGGCTCCCTACGCCGCCGACCCCGGTGACCCCTACGGACAGCAGCCCGTGGCGTACGGCGCCGAGCGGCCCGACCTCTACGGCACCGAGGACGCCTACCCGCCGCCCCAGCCGCCCGGCCACCGCACCGCCGACCCGGAGCCGGAGTGGGAGCAGGAGGCGGAGGAGCACCCTCTGGCCGCCGGGAGCGGCGAGGACGACGACGCCGAGGACGAGCCCGCGGAGACCGGGCGCGCCGAGCGGCGCGGCAAGGGCCGCAAGCCCGTCAAGGACAAGAAGAAGCGCACCGGCTGCGCCCTCCTGGTCGTCGTCGTGGTCTTCGGCGGCGGCCTCGGTGGCGTCGGCTATCTCGGCTACACCTTCTACCAAAATCGTTTCGCCCCGCCCGCGGACTACGCGGGCAGCGGCAACGGCGAGACGGTCGTCGTGGAGATCCCGAAGGGCGCGGGCGGCGCCGACATCGGCCGCAAGCTCAAGGAGGCCGGGGTCGTCGAGAGCGTCGACGCCTTCGTCTCCGCCCAGATCGCCAACCCCCAGGGCAAGTCCCTCCAGGACGGCGTCTACACGCTCCAGAAGCACATGTCGGCCGCCAGCGCGGTCGAACTGATGCTCAGCCCGAAGAGCCGGGCCAACCTCATCATTCCCGAGGGCAAGCGCAACGCCTGGGTGTACGAAGCGATCGACACCCGTCTGAAGCTCGCCAAGGGCACGACGGCGAAGGTCGCCAAGGACGACTGGAAGGACCTTGGTCTGCCCTCCTGGGCGAACAGCAACAAGGACATCAAGGACCCCCTCGAGGGCTTCCTCTATCCCTCCAGCTACCCGGTGGCGAAGGGCATGAAGCCCAAGGACGTCCTGAAGAGCATGGTCGAGCGCTCGAACGAGCAGTACAAGCAGTACGACCTCGCCGGCAAGGCCAAGGATCTGGGTCTCGACAGCCCGCTTCAGGTGCTCACGGTGGCGAGCCTGGTGCAGGTCGAGGGCAAGTACAAGCACGACTTCGACAAGGTCGCCCGCGTCGTCTACAACCGTCTCGAGCCGAACAACACGGAGACGGCGGGCCGGCTGGAGTTCGACTCCACCATCAACTACCTGAAGGCCCAGAGCACTCTGGACGTCGGCTCGGTCGCGGACCTGCGGAAGATCCACGATCCGTACAACACCTACGACATCAAGGGACTTCCGCCGGGCCCCATCAGCAACCCCGGCGCCGAAGCCATCGAGTCCGCACTGAACCCGGCCGACGGCCCCTGGTACTACTTCGTCTCGATCAGCGAGAACGAGACGGTGTTCGCCGTCACCAACGAAGAGCACAACCGGAACGTGGAGCGCTACGAGAAGGCACGCAAGCAAGCGGGCCAGTGAACTCCATGAAGCGCGCGGTGCTGCTCCCGCTCACCGCGCGCTTCCTCGCTGCCGCGAGAGGATCAGGCGATTTCTGGCCATGATCGGAATGGCTTGATGAGAGCCTGCCGGTGTTGATCATGATGTTGCTAGCTTTCCCCCTGCAGTTCCTCGACCCAGTACAACTGCGTCGTGAACCGTCAAGCACGAGAACTCCGGTGCGTACTACGGAACCGCCACCGGTCTCGGTGCCGGCGTCCAGGCGGAGGGCGGCAGCATGATCAAGAACGACGGCGACTTCAAGTACTACGCGGGGCCGGTCTACGTGCACGCGCCCGACTCGTGCGTCCGGTTCTGGGGTCACTACGAGGAGATCGGCGCTTCCAGCATCCGTGACTGGTACTACACCAGCCCCTACGGGAACTGCGGCTGACAGCCGTGGTGTCCGACGCGGCCCCGGCCATGTCGGACACCTGTGGCCACACCGGATCCTTGATTCCTTCGCCCCGTCGGACTCTCCGACGGGGCGAAGTCGTGCACGGGAAGCTACGATCCGTCAAGACCGTCAGGCAGCTCAAGGACAAGTTCAATGACAGCTCGGGCAACTGAGGCCCGCCGAGCCGCTGTGCTCGGTTCACCGATCGCGCACTCCCTTTCTCCGGTGCTGCACCGTGCCGCGTACCAGGAGCTGGGCCTGGACGACTGGACCTACGACCGCTTCGACGTCGACGAGGAAGCCCTACCGGGTTTCTTCGACGGGCTCGGCCCCGAGTGGGCCGGGCTGTCGCTCACCATGCCGCTCAAGCGGGCCGTCATCCCGTTGCTGGACGGGATCAGTGAGACGGCCGCTTCCGTGGACGCAGTCAACACGGTCGTGTTCACCGAGGACGGGCGTCGCATGGGGGACAACACCGATATCCCCGGCATGGTCGCCGCGCTGCGTGAGCACGGGATCGAGGAGGTGGAGTCCGCCGCGATCCTCGGTGCGGGTGCCACCGCGTCCTCCGCGCTGGCCGCCCTGGCCCGGGTCTGCACCGGCGAGGTCACCGCGTATGTGCGCAGTGCCGCCCGGGCCGACGAGATGCGGCAGTGGGGTGAGCGGCTCGACGTCGAGGTCCGCATCGCCGACTGGGCGGACGCGGCCGAGGCGCTGCACGCGCCCCTGGTGATCGCCACCACCCCGGCGGGCACCACCGACGCCCTCGCGACGGCCGTGCCCGAGCGGCCCGCCACGCTCTTCGACGTGCTCTACGATCCCTGGCCGACCGAGCTGGCCGCCCGCTGGTCCATGTTCGGCGGCGCCGTAGTCGGCGGTCTGGACCTGCTCGTCCACCAGGCCGTGCTCCAGGTCGAGGCCATGACCGGCCGCTCCCCGGCCCCGCTGGAAGCCATGCGCCACGCGGGCGAACAGGCCCTCGCCGCCCGCTGAACACCCCCGCTCCCACGCCCCGCGCCGGTCCCGGCATCCGGACCGAGGACCGGATTCGTCCCCCGGCGTGGGAGGATCGGAGGTGGCAGACCGGAATCGCGCACCCGGTCGTGCCGCCGCCGTACGCGCGCATCTGTGTACGCGGCGCAGTACCGGGCGCGAACACTGAGGAGCACCGTTGAGCAGGCTGCGTTGGCTGACCGCGGGGGAGTCCCACGGCCCCGCACTCGTCGCGACGCTGGAGGGACTTCCCGCCGGCGTGCCGATCACCACCGAAATGGTGGCCGATCATCTGGCGCGGCGGCGGCTCGGCTATGGACGCGGCGCGCGGATGAAGTTCGAGCGCGACGAGGTCACCTTCCTGGGCGGTGTCCGGCACGGTCTGACGCTGGGCTCCCCGGTGGCGGTCATGGTGGGCAACACCGAGTGGCCGAAGTGGGAGCAGGTCATGTCGGCCGACCCGGTGGACGAGGAGGTCCTCGCGGGCCTGGCGCGCAACGCGCCGCTGACCCGTCCGCGCCCCGGCCACGCCGACCTCGCGGGCATGCAGAAGTACGGTTTCGACGAGGCCCGGCCGATCCTGGAGCGTGCCTCGGCGCGTGAGACGGCGGCGCGGGTCGCGCTGGGCGCGGTGGCGCGGTCGTACCTGAAGGAGACGGCCGGGATCGAGATCGTCTCCCACGTCGTCGAACTGGCCGCCGCCAAGGCTCCCTACGGCGTCTACCCGACCCCGGCGGACGTGGAGCGGCTGGACGAGGACCCGGTGCGCTGCCTGGACGCGGACGCGTCGAAGGCGATGGTCGCGGAGATCGACCAGGCCCACAAGGACGGCGACACGCTCGGCGGTGTGGTCGAGGTGCTGGCGTACGGCGTGCCGGTCGGCCTCGGCTCGCACGTGCACTGGGACCGCAGGCTGGACGCCCGTCTGGCCGCCGCCCTCATGGGCATCCAGGCGATCAAGGGTGTCGAGGTCGGCGACGGCTTCGACCTGGCGCGGGTGCCGGGTTCGAAGGCGCACGACGAGATCGTCCGGACCGAGGACGGTATCCGCCGGGTCACCGGCCGCTCCGGCGGTACCGAGGGTGGTCTCACCACGGGTGAGCTGCTGCGGGTGCGTGCCGCGATGAAGCCGATCGCGACCGTGCCGCGCGCGCTGAGGACGGTGGACGTCGCCACGGGCGAGGCCACGCAGGCGCACCACCAGCGCTCGGACGTGTGCGCGGTCCCGGCGGCGGGCATCGTGGCGGAGGCCATGGTGGCGCTGGTCCTCGCGGACGCGGTGGCGGAGAAGTTCGGCGGCGACAGCGTGGCCGAGACCCGTCGCAACGTGCAGTCGTACCTCGACAACCTGACGATCGGATGAGCGGCGTGCCGGTCGTGGTCCTGGTCGGCCCGATGGGCGTGGGCAAGTCCACCGTCGGGCGGCTGCTGGCCGAGCGGCTGGACGCGGCCTTCCGGGACACCGACGACGACATCGTGACCGAGCAGGGCCGCGCGATCGCGGACATCTTCGTGGACGACGGCGAGGAGGTCTTCCGCGCGCTGGAGAAGCGCGCGGTGGCCGCCGCCGTCGCCGGGCACGAGGGTGTCCTCGCCCTCGGCGGCGGCGCGGTCCTGGACATGGACACGCGGGCGCTGCTGGCCGGGCAGCGGGTCGTCTATCTCTCGATGGACGTCGAGGAGGCCGTGCGCCGCACCGGTCTGAACGCGGCGCGCCCGCTGCTCGCGGTCAACCCGCGCAAGCAGTGGCGGGGGCTGATGGAGGCCCGCCGCCATCTGTACGAGGAGGTCGCCACGGTGGTCGTGGCGACGGACGGGCGCGGCCCCGACGAGGTCGCCCAGGCCGTCCTGGACGCACTGGAGTTGAAGGAAGCATGAGCGAGGCAGTCACCCGCGTCCAGGTCGCCGGGACGGCCGGCACCGACCCCTACGAGGTCCTCGTCGGCCGCCAACTCCTGGGCGAGCTGGGCGGGTTGATCGGCGGCAAGGCCAAGCGGGTCGCGGTGATCCACCCCGAGGCGCTCGCGGAGACCGGGGACGCACTGCGCGCCGACCTGGCCGGGCAGGGCTTCGAGGCCGTCGCCATCCAGGTGCCCAACGCCGAGGAGGCCAAGACCGCCGAGGTCGCCGCCTACTGCTGGAAGGCGCTCGGCCAGTCCGGGTTCACCCGCTCCGACGTCATCGTGGGCGTCGGCGGCGGTGCCACCACCGACCTGGCCGGATTCGTCGCGGCGACCTGGCTGCGCGGGGTCCGCTGGATCGCGATCCCCACCACCGTGCTCGCCATGGTGGACGCGGCGGTCGGCGGCAAGACCGGCATCAACACCGCCGAGGGCAAGAACCTCGTCGGCGCCTTCCACCCCCCGGCCGGTGTGCTGTGCGACCTGGCCGCGCTGGACTCCCTCCCGGTCCACGACTACGTCTCCGGGCTCGCCGAGGTCATCAAGGCCGGCTTCATCGCCGACCCGGTGATCCTCGACCTGATCGAGTCCGACCCGCAGGCCGCCCGCACCCCGGCGGGCCCGCACACCGCCGAGCTGATCGAGCGTTCCATCCGGGTCAAGGCCGACGTCGTCTCCTCCGACCTCAAGGAGGAGGGCCGCCGGGAGATCCTCAACTACGGTCACACGCTCGGCCACGCCATCGAGAAGAACGAGCGGTACAAGTGGCGGCACGGCGCGGCCGTCGCCGTCGGCATGCACTTCGCCGCCGAACTCGGCCGCCTGGCGGGCCGGTTGGACGACGCCACCGCCGACCGTCACCGCGCGGTCCTGGAGTCCGTCGGTCTTCCGCTGCACTACCGCTACGACCAGTGGCCCAAGCTGGTGGAGGCGATGAAGGTCGACAAGAAGTCCCGGGGCGACCTGCTCCGCTTCATTGTCCTGGACGGCCTCGGCCGCCCCACCGTCCTGGAGGGACCGGACCCCGCCGTCCTCCTCGCCGCCTACGGCGAAGTGGGCCAGTAACTCCCGACACCGCCCCGTCTGCCCGATTCCCTTGACGGGCCCGGGACTTGCCGCCGCCCCCGGCCGTTTCACCAAACGACGGCCGGGGGCGGTACGGTTCGCTACAGTGCGGGCTTCGTACCCGCCTTCCGGCGCTGAACGCGTGTACGAGCGCGTGTACGAGATGGAGTGGCAACGGATGCAGCACGCAGTGGGATCTCCGCTGCCGCCGCCCCACCCACCGGGGCAGGGACCGCAGACCGGCTGGGGACCGGCCGCCCACCATCCGGGTCCGCCCCCGGCGGCACCCCAGGGCCCCCCGCCCGGCTATCCCGCAGCGGGCGCCCCCATACCCCCGGGCGCCATGCCGCCCGTACCGCCGCCCCCGCCCGCGCCGCCCGTCGCCGGGACGTACGGACCACACGGCTCCGAGGCCACCGGCCATGTGCCGCTGCCGCCCGGCGCGCCCTTCGGGGCGCCGCCCGCCGCCGCCCCCGACCCCTCGGCCACCACCCTCGCCGTGCTGCTCATCGGCCCGGCGGGCGCGGGCAAGACCAGCGTGGCCAAGTACTGGGCGGACCACCGCCGGGTGCCCACCGCCCACATCAGCCTCGACGACGTGCGCGAGTGGGTGCGCTCGGGCTTCGCCGACCCCCAGACCGGCTGGAACGACAACTCCGAGGCGCAGTACCGCCTGGCCCGCCGCACCTGCGGCTTCGCCGCCCGCAACTTCCTCGCCAACGGGATCTCCTGCATCCTCGACGACGCGGTCTTCCCCGACCGGCCCGTGGTCGGCCTCGGCGGCTGGAAACGGCACGTCGGCCCCGGCCTGCTCCCCGTCGTCATCCTCCCCGGCCTCGACATCGTCCTGGAGCGCAACGCCGAACGCTCCGGCAACCGCCGCCTCACCGACGAGGAGGTCGCCCGCATCCATGGCCGCATGGCCGGCTGGTACGGCTCCGGCCTCCCGATCATCGACAACTCCCAACTGGACGTCCCCGGCACCGCCCGCGTCCTGGACGAGGTCCTGACCCGGGCGATCGCGAGCCCGCCGAGCTGGTAGCGGGAGGGGCCACGCCGCTCAACCGGTGGCCGCCGACGCCACGGCAGCCCCGCCCCGCACCCCTGGCGGGAGGCCGGGTGCCGGCCGCGCGCTCGCCGGAGGTCCCCGCCCGGACGACGGGGCGGGACGACCACCGCGACGGCCGGGGCTCCCCGCGCCCCGGCCGGGAGGCCGGGCGTTCACCGCGAACCGCCGGGGGCTCCCCGTGCCCCGGCCGGGCGGCCCGGTGTTTGCCGCGGAACCGCCGGAGGCCACCCCACTCGGACCCCGCCGAACGGCGAGAGCCGGGGAGAACTCCTACGCTCGTCTCATGTCAGAGGTGTACGCGACCCGCCGATCCCGGCTGAGGGATCGCTGCAACGCGGCCGGTACCGCGGCAGCGCTCATCTCCCGCCCCGCCAATGTGCGCTACCTGGCGGGAGCGGCGCCCCAGGGGGCGGTCCTGCTGCTCGGCAGGCGCGAGGACCAGCTCGTGTGTCCCGTCCCGCCGGAGGACCGGCCGGGGGAGGGGCGCCCCGACGAGGCCCTGGCCCTGCACGTGCTGCCCTCGGCCGGGGGCGACCCCGCCGTGGCCGCCGCCGGGCTCGCCGGCGGAGAGGGCACCGACGCCCTGGCCGTGGAGGAGCACCACCTCACCGTCGCCCGGTACCGCGCCCTCGGCTCGGTCGCGCCCGGGCTGCGCCTCGCGGACCTGGGAACCGCCGTGGAGCAGCTGAGGGTGGTCAAGGGCGAGGAGGAGATCTCCTGTCTGCGGATCGGCGCGGAGATCGCCGACCAGGCCCTGGGCGAGCTGCTCGAGTCCATCCTGGTCGGCCGCACCGAACGGCACCTCGCCCTGGAGCTGGAGCGGCGCCTGGTCGACCACGGCGCCGAGGGGCCCGCCTTCCCCACCTCCGTGGCGACCGGACCCAACTCCGGCCGCTGCGGACACCGGCCCACCGACCGGCGGGTGGAGGAGGGCGACTTCCTCTCCGTCTGCCTCGGCGCGACCTATCGCGGCTACCGCTGCGAGATCGGCCGCACCTTCGTCATCGGCACCTCTCCCGCCGACTGGCAGGTCGAGCTGTACGACCTCGTGTTCGCCGCCCAACGGGCCGGGCGCGAGGCCCTGGTGCCCGGCGCCGCCTACCGCGATGTGGACCACGCGGCCCGCCAGGTACTGGACTCCGCGGGGTACGCGGACGCCCTGCCGCCGGTCACCGGGCACGGGGTCGGACTCGAAATCGACGAGGACCCGCAGCTCGCCCCTTCAGCCATGGGTAAACTGGACGCTTGCGTGCCGGTCACCGTCGAACCCGGGGTTCACCTCCCGGGCCGGGGCGGCGTCCGGATCGATGACACGCTCGTCGTGCGCCCAGAGGCGGACGGCGGACCAGAGCTACTCACCATCACGACCAAGGAGCTGCTCGCGCTTTAACGGTGCGTGCCCCGGGGTCGTCCACGTCAGTCCAGGAGATTCCGCAACCGTGGCTTCCACGAACGACCTCAAGAACGGCATGGTGCTCAAGCTCGATGGCGGCCAGCTGTGGTCCGTCGTCGAGTTCCAGCACGTCAAGCCCGGCAAGGGCCCGGCCTTCGTGCGCACCAAGCTGAAGAACGTGCTGTCCGGCAAGGTGGTCGACAAGACCTTCAACGCCGGCGTCAAGGTCGAGACCGCCACTGTCGACAAGAGCGACATGCAGTTCTCGTACATGGACGGCGAGTACTTCGTCTTCATGGACATGGAGACCTACGACCAGCTGCACATCGACCGGAAGACCGTCGGCGACGCCGCCAACTTCCTGATCGAGGGCTTCGAGGCCACCGTCGCCCGCCATGAGGGCGAGGTGCTCTACGTCGAGCTGCCGGCCGCCGTCGAGCTCGTCATCCAGGAGACCGAGCCGGGTGTCCAGGGCGACCGCTCCACCGGTGGCACCAAGCCCGCCACGCTGGAGACCGGCCACCAGATCCAGGTCCCGCTGTTCATCACGACCGGCGAGAAGATCAAGGTCGACACCCGCACCAGCGACTACCTCGGCCGGGTGAACAGCTAACCGTGGCTGCCCGCAACACGGCCCGCAAGCGCGCGTTCCAGATCCTCTTCGAGGGCGACCAGCGCGGCGCCGACGTACTCACGGTCCTCGCGGACTGGGTCCGGCTCTCCCGGTCCGACACCCGGCAGCCGCCGGTCAGCGAGTACACGATGCAGCTGGTCGAGGGTTACGCGGACCACGCGTCGCGCATCGACGAGCTGATCTCCCAGTACGCGGTCGGCTGGACGCTGGACCGGATGCCGGTCGTCGACCGCAACCTGCTGCGGCTCGGCACGTACGAGCTGATCTGGGTGGACGAGACGCCCGACGCGGTCGTTCTGGACGAGATGGTGCAGCTTGCCAAGGAGTTCTCGACGGACGAGTCGCCGGCGTTCGTGAACGGCCTGCTGGGCCGCTTCAAGGAGCTGAAGCCGAGCCTGCGGCGCGATCAGCCGTAAACAGCGCCGTTGGGGCGTGGGTGGATTTTTGTGTGCCGGTCCGTTGTGGCTGGTCGCGCAGTTCCCCGCGCCCCTTTGGTGTTTCCGCTCGCGTATGCCGAAAAAACCGCCGGGGTGGCAGGGACACAACTCTCCCTGCCACCCCGGCGGCACGTTTCTGCTCAATGCGCGTAAAGCGGTCAGCTGTCCTCGTGGGCGACCGCGCGGCGCGCGTCCGCGTCCAGGACGCCCCAGCTGATGAGCTGCTCGGTCAGGACCGAGGGGGACTGGTCGTAGATGACGGCGAGGGTGCGCAGGTCGTCCTGGCGGATCGAGAGCACCTTGCCGTTGTAGTCGCCGCGCTGGGACTGGATCGTCGCCGCGTAGCGCTGGAGGGGGCCCGCCTTCTCGGCCGGCACCGTGGCCAGCCGCTCCAGGTCCAGGACGAGCTTCGGCGGCGGCTCGGCGGCCCCGCCCGGCGTGGTGCCCGGCAGCAGCTCCTGCACCGGAACGCCATAGAAATCGGCCAGCTCGGCCAGGCGCTGCACGGTCACGGCACGGTCGCCGCGCTCGTACGAACCGACCACCACGGCCTTCCAGCGCCCCTGGGACTTCTCCTCGACACCGTGGAGGGAAAGGCCCTGCTGGGTGCGGATGGCCCGGAGCTTGGCCCCGAGCTGTTTGGCGTATTCGCTGGACATATAGCTCCCCGGACACTGTGTCGACGCGGCCGACGGGGGTGCCCGCCGCGCGGCTGGTAACTCACTGTGAGGTTACGCAGCGTGATTCTTCTGCGTCAAGCCGAATGGTCCACACCGACTCTTCCGTGGTAGTGGCCGCCCGCTGACCCGAACGGGTGAAACAGGCGCTCCGGAGGACCTGCTAGGGTGGATGGCGCAAATCCGACGTCCTTTAACGTCCGTCCTGTGAGGCGGAGAAGGGGGTCCGTTTCGTATGGACACGCACACGCAGAATCCCGCGTCCGATGCCCGGCCTGTTCTCGAGGGTCCCGACATCGCACGCGTCCTGACCCGTATCGCCCACGAGGTCGTCGAACGCGCCAAGGGCGCCGACGACGTGGTGCTCCTCGGTATCCCGACCCGGGGCGTCTTCCTCGCCCAGCGGCTCGGCGTCAAGCTGGAGCAGATCACCGGACGCAAGGTCCCGGTCGGCTCGCTCGACATCACCATGTACCGCGACGACCTGCGGATGCACCCGCCGCGCGCGCTCGCCCGCACCGAGATCCCCGGTGACGGTGTCGACGGCCGCCTGGTCGTGCTCGTGGACGACGTGCTCTTCTCCGGCCGCACCATCCGCGCCGCCCTCGACGCCCTGAACGACATCGGGCGCCCCCGCGCGGTCCAGCTCGCGGTCCTCGTCGACCGCGGCCACCGCGAACTGCCCATCCGCGCCGACTACGTCGGCAAGAACCTCCCCACGTCGTTGCGGGAGACGGTCAAGGTCCAGCTCGCCGAGGAGGACGGTCGCGACACCGTGCTGCTCGGTGCCAAGCCCGGCCAGTAGCGAACCGCGGCGCACGGGCTGCTTCGGCATGCCCTCGACGCGCCCCGCTCCGCCCGAATCCTCCCGTTTGAACTGCCTTACGGAGCCTGACAGATGCAGCGTCATCTCATCTCGGCCGCCGACCTCACCCGCGACGACGCCGTCCTGATCCTCGACACCGCCGAGGAGATGGCCCGGGTCGCCGACCGGCCGATCAAGAAACTGCCGACCCTGCGCGGCCGCACGATCTGCAACCTCTTCTTCGAGGACTCGACCCGGACCCGGATCTCCTTCGAGGCCGCCGAGAAGCGCCTCTCCGCCGACGTCATCAACTTCGCGGCCAAGGGGTCGAGCGTCTCCAAGGGCGAGTCCCTCAAGGACACCGCCCAGACGCTGGAGGCGATGGGCGTGGACGCCGTCGTCATCCGGCACAGCGCCTCCGGCGCCCCCTACCGCCTCGCCAACTCCGGCTGGATCGACGCGCCCGTCATCAACGCCGGAGACGGCACCCACCAGCACCCCACCCAGGCCCTGCTCGACGCCTTCACCATGCGCCGCCGGCTGATCGGCCCCGACGCCGGGCTCGGCCAGGACCTCACCGGCAAGCGCGTCACCCTCGTCGGCGACGTCCTGCACAGCCGCGTCGCCCGCTCCAACGTGGACCTGCTGCACACCCTCGGCGCCGACGTCACCCTCGTCGCCCCGCCCACGCTGCTGCCGGTCGGCGTGGAGACCTGGCCCTGCGAGGTGTCGTACGACCTCGACTCCACGCTGCCCAAGTCCGACGCGGTGATGATGCTCCGCGTCCAGCGCGAGCGCATGAACGCCGCCTTCTTCCCCACCGAGCGCGAGTACTCCCGCCGCTACGGCCTCGACGGCGACCGCATGGCGCGGATGCCGGAGCACGCGATCGTGATGCACCCCGGCCCGATGGTCCGGGGCATGGAGATCACCGCCGAGGTCGCCGACTCCGACCGCTGCACGGTCGTCGAGCAGGTCGCCAACGGTGTCTCCATCCGCATGGCCGTCCTCTACCTGCTGCTCGGCGGCAACGAGCCCGCCACCACCCAGCCCGCCACCACCCACCTTCGTACCGAGGAGAAGTAAGAACCATGAGCAAGATCCTGATCCGTGGTGCGAAGGTGCTCGGGGGCGAGCCGCAGGACGTCCTGATCGACGGCGAGACCATCGAGGCGGTCGGTACCGGCCTGTCCGCCGAGGGCGCCGAGGTGATCGAGGCCGACGGCAAGGTGCTGCTGCCGGGCCTGGTCGACCTGCACACCCATCTGCGCGAGCCGGGCCGCGAGGACTCCGAGACCGTGCTCACCGGCACCCGCGCCGCCGCGTCCGGCGGCTTCACCTCCGTCTTCGCCATGGCCAACACCTTCCCCGTCGCCGACACCGCCGGTGTGGTGGAGCAGGTCTGGCGGCTCGGCCGGGAGTACGGCTACTGCGACGTGCAGCCCATCGGCGCCGTCACCGTCGGCCTCCAGGGCAAGAAGCTCGCCGAGCTGGGCGCCATGCACGACTCCGCCGCCGGGGTCACCGTCTTCTCCGACGACGGCAAGTGCGTGGACGACGCGGTGATCATGCGCCGCGCCCTGGAGTACGTGAAGGCCTTCGGCGGTGTCGTCGCCCAGCACGCCCAGGAGCCCCGGCTCACCGAGGGCGCCCAGATGAACGAGGGCGTCGTCTCCGCCGAGCTGGGCCTCGGCGGCTGGCCGGCCGTCGCCGAGGAGTCGATCATCGCGCGGGACGTGCTGCTCGCCGAGCACGTCGGCTCCCGCCTGCACATCTGCCACGTCTCCACGGCCGGCTCGGTCGAGATCATCCGCTGGGCCAAGTCCCGCGGCATCCAGGTCACCGCCGAGGTCTGCCCCCACCACCTCCTCCTCACGGAGGAGATGGTGCGCACCTACAACCCGGCCTACAAGGTCAACCCGCCGCTGCGCACCGAGCGCGACGTGCACGCCCTGCGCGCGGGGCTCGCCGACGGCACGATCGACATCGTCGCCACCGACCACGCCCCGCACCCGCACGAGGACAAGGACTGCGAGTGGAGCGCCGCCGCCATGGGCATGGTCGGTTTGGAGACCGCCCTGTCGGTGGTGCAGGAGACCATGGTCGAGACCGGCCTGCTCGACTGGGCCGGGGTCGCGGACCGCATGTCCGCCGCGCCCGCCCGCATCGGCCGCGCCACCGGCCACGGCCGCCCGGTCGCGCCGGGCGAGCCCGCCAACCTCACGCTCGTGGACACCGCCTACCGTGGACAGGTGGACCCCGCGGGCTTCGCCTCGCGCAGCCGCAACACCCCGTACGAGGGCCGCGAGCTGCCGGGCCGTGTCACCCACACCTGGCTCCGGGGCAAGGCCACGCTCATGGACGGGAAGCTCACGTGACATCTGCACCCCTGCTCGCCGCATCGCTCGCCACGGGGCTCGCGGACGAGAAGAAATCCGCCGCGGTGACCGACTGGGGTGCCAGGATCGGCTGGCTCGTCGGACTCGCCCTCTTCATCGCGCTCGTCTACTGGCTGATGCGCGAGGGCTGGAAGTGGCGCGGCACCCTCCAGAGCGACCTGCCGGAGCTGCCCGGCGTGCCGGAGGACCCCGGTACGGCGAGACTGAGCATGAGCGGCCGTTACCACGGTTCCACCACCGCCGGACAGTGGCTGGACCGCATCGTGGCGCACGGCCTGGGCACCCGCAGCCGGGTGGAGCTGACCCTCACCGACGCGGGCCTGGTGGTCGAGCGCCCCGGCGCGAACGACTTCCTCGTGCCCATGGACGCCCTGCGCGGCGCCCGGCTCGACAAGGGCATCGCGGGCAAGGTCCTCACCGAGGGCGGACTGCTCATCGTCACCTGGGCGCACGGCGACAAGCTGATCGACTCCGGCTTCCGCTCCGACCGCGCGGCCGAGCACAACGAGTGGGTCGACACCCTGAACCACCTGATCAACGACACGGAAGGCGCACGATGACGACCTCCACCAGGGGAGCCGCCAAGACTCCCGCCGTACTCGTCCTGGAGGACGGCCGCATCTTCCGCGGCCGCGCCTACGGGGCCGTGGGGGAGACCTTCGGCGAAGCCGTGTTCTCCACCGGCATGACCGGCTACCAGGAGACCCTGACCGACCCCTCGTACGACCGCCAGATCGTCGTCGCGACCGCGCCCCAGATCGGCAACACCGGCTGGAACGACGAGGACGACGAGTCGAGGCGCATCTGGGTCTCCGGCTACGTGGTCCGCGACCCCGCGCGCGTGCCGTCCAACTGGCGTTCCCGGCGCGCCCTGGACGACGAGCTGACCGCCCAGAACGTGGTCGGCATCTCCGGCATCGACACCCGCGCCCTCACCCGCCATCTGCGCGAGCGGGGCTCGATGCGCGCCGGCATCTTCTCCGGCGAGGCCCTCGCCCCCGAGGCCGAGCTGATCGAGCGCGTCCAGGCCCAGCCGCACATGAAGGGCGCGAGCCTCTACGAGGAGGTCGCCACCAAGGAGGCGTACGTCGTCCCGGCGATCGGCGAGAAGAAGTTCACCGTCGCCGCGATCGACCTCGGCATCAAGGGCATGACCCCGCAGCGCATGGCCGAGCGCGGCATAGAGGTGCACGTGCTGCCCGCGACCGCCACGGTCGAGGACGTCTACGCCGTGAACCCCGACGGCGTGTTCTTCTCCAATGGCCCCGGCGACCCGGCCACGGCCGACGGCCCGGTGGCCCTCATGACCGCCGCGCTGGAGCGCAGGACCCCGCTCTTCGGCATCTGCTTCGGCAACCAGATCCTCGGCCGCGCGCTCGGCTTCGGCACCTACAAGCTGAAGTACGGCCACCGGGGCATCAACCAGCCCGTCCAGGACCGCACCACCGGCAAGGTCGAGGTCACCGCGCACAACCACGGCTTCGCCGTCGACGCGCCGCTCGACCAGGTGAGCGACACCAGGTTCGGCCGCGCCGAGGTGTCCCACGTCTGCCTCAACGACAACGTCGTGGAGGGGCTCCAGCTGCTCGACCAGCCCGCCTTCTCCGTCCAGTACCACCCCGAAGCGGCGGCGGGCCCGCACGACGCGGCCTACCTGTTCGACCGCTTCACGTCTTTGATGAGCACCGCTCCGATGGAGGGCCAGCGTGCCTAAGCGCCCCGATATCCAGTCCGTCCTGGTCATCGGCTCCGGCCCGATCGTCATCGGCCAGGCCGCCGAGTTCGACTACTC
Organism: Streptomyces sp. NPDC026659; assembly: GCF_040638245.1. Lineage (NCBI taxonomy): Bacteria > Bacillati > Actinomycetota > Actinomycetes > Kitasatosporales > Streptomycetaceae > Streptomyces > Streptomyces sp. NPDC026659. The sequence goes on from NZ_JBEZXY010000006.1 coordinate 343,626, forward strand.
CGGCACCCAGGCGTGCCGCGTGCTCAAGGCCGAGGGCCTGCGCGTCGTCCTGGTGAACTCCAACCCGGCGACGATCATGACCGACCCGGAGATCGCCGACGCCACCTACGTCGAGCCGATCACGCCCGAGTTCGTCGAGAAGATCATCGCCAAGGAGCGCCCCGACGCCCTCCTGCCCACCCTGGGCGGCCAGACCGCGCTCAACACCGCCATCGCCCTGCACGACAACGGCGTCCTCGAGAAGTACGGCGTCGAACTGATCGGCGCCAAGCCCGAGGCGATCCACAAGGGCGAGGACCGCGACCTGTTCAAGGGCGTCGTGGAGGCCGTCAACGCCAAGATCGGCCACGGCGAGTCCGCCCGCTCGGTCATCTGCCACACCATGGACGACGTCCTCAAGGGCGTCGAGACGCTCGGCGGCTACCCCGTCGTCGTCCGCCCCTCCTTCACCATGGGCGGCGCCGGCTCCGGCTTCGCCCACGACGAGGACGAACTGCGCCGCATCGCCGGCCAGGGCCTCACGCTCTCCCCGACCACCGAGGTGCTCCTGGAGGAGTCCATCCTCGGCTGGAAGGAGTACGAGCTGGAGCTGATGCGCGACAAGAACGACAACGTCGTGGTCGTCTGCTCCATCGAGAACTTCGACCCCATGGGCGTGCACACCGGCGACTCGATCACCGTCGCGCCGTCCATGACGCTGACCGACCGCGAGTACCAGCTGCTGCGCGACATCGGCATCGCGATCATCCGCGAGGTCGGCGTGGACACCGGCGGCTGCAACATCCAGTTCGCGGTCAACCCCGAGGACGGCCGGGTCATCGTCATCGAGATGAACCCGCGCGTCTCGCGGTCCTCCGCGCTCGCCTCCAAGGCGACCGGCTTCCCGATCGCCAAGATCGCCGCCAAGCTGGCCGTCGGCTACACCCTGGACGAGATCCCCAACGACATCACCCAGGAGACCCCGGCCTCCTTCGAGCCCACGCTCGACTACGTCGTCGTCAAGGCCCCCCGGTTCGCCTTCGAGAAGTTCCCGCAGGCCGACTCCACGCTGACCACCACCATGAAGTCGGTCGGCGAGGCCATGGCCATCGGCCGCAACTTCACCGAGGCCTTCCAGAAGGCGCTGCGGTCGCTGGAGAAGAAGGGCAGCCAGTTCACCTTCGTCGGTGACCCCGGCGACAAGGCCGCCCTCCTCGAAGAGGCGGTGCGCCCCACCGACGGCCGCGTCAACACCGTCATGCGGGCCATCCGCGCGGGCGCCACGCCCGAGGAGATCTTCGAGTACACGAAGATCGACCCCTGGTTCGTCGACCAGCTCTTCCTGATCAAGGAAGTCGCCGACGAGCTGGCCGACGCCCCCGAGCTGACCCGCGAACTGCTCGCCGAGGCCAAGCGGCACGGCTTCTCCGACTTCCAGATCGGTGAGATCCGCGGCCTGCGCGAGGACGTCGTCCGCGAGGTCCGGCACGCGCTCGGCGTCCGCCCGGTCTACAAGACGGTCGACACCTGCGCCGCCGAGTTCGCCGCGAAGACGCCGTACTTCTACTCCTCCTACGACGAGGAGACCGAGGTCGCGCCGCGCGAGAAGCCCGCGGTCATCATCCTGGGCTCCGGCCCCAACCGCATCGGCCAGGGCATCGAGTTCGACTACTCCTGCGTCCACGCCTCCTTCGCGCTGTCCGGCGCCGGGTACGAGACCGTCATGGTCAACTGCAACCCGGAGACCGTCTCCACCGACTACGACACCTCCGACCGGCTCTACTTCGAGCCGCTCACCCTGGAGGACGTGCTCGAGATCGTGCACGCCGAGTCCCTCGCGGGCCCGATCGCCGGTGTGGTCGTCCAGCTCGGCGGCCAGACCCCGCTGGGCCTCGCGCAGGCGCTCAAGGACAACGGCGTGCCGGTCGTCGGCACCCCGCCCGAGGCCATCCACGCCGCCGAGGACCGGGGCGCCTTCGGCCGCGTCCTCGCCGAGGCCGGACTGCCCGCGCCCAAGCACGGCACCGCCACCACCTTCGCCGAGGCCAAGGCCATCGCGGACGAGATCGGCTACCCGGTCCTGGTCCGGCCCTCCTACGTCCTCGGCGGACGCGGCATGGAGATCGTCTACGAGGAGGAGCGCCTCGCCTCCTACATCGCCGAGTCCACCGAGATCAGCCCCTCCCGGCCGGTCCTGGTCGACCGCTTCCTGGACGACGCCATCGAGATCGACGTCGACGCCCTCTACGACGGCGAGGAGCTGTACCTCGGCGGCGTCATGGAGCACATCGAGGAGGCCGGCATCCACTCCGGCGACTCGGCGTGCGCCCTGCCCCCGATCACGCTCGGCGGCTTCGACATCAAGCGGCTGCGCGCCTCCACGGAGGCCATCGCGCGCGGGGTGGGCGTCCGCGGTCTGATCAACATCCAGTTCGCCATGGCGGGCGACATCCTCTACGTCCTGGAGGCCAACCCGCGCGCCTCCCGCACGGTGCCCTTCACCTCCAAGGCCACCGCCGTACCGCTGGCCAAGGCCGCCGCCCGCATCTCGCTCGGCGCGACCATCGCCGAGCTGCGTGCCGAGGGCCTGCTCCCGGCGACCGGCGACGGCGGCGAACTCCCGCTGGACGCGCCGATCTCCGTCAAGGAGGCCGTGATGCCCTGGTCCCGCTTCCGGGACATCCAGGGCCGGGGCGTGGACACCGTGCTCGGCCCGGAGATGCGCTCCACCGGCGAGGTCATGGGCATCGACTCCGTCTTCGGCACGGCGTACGCCAAGTCGCAGGCGGGCGCGTACGGCCCGCTGCCCACCAAGGGCCGCGCGTTCATCTCGGTCGCCAACCGCGACAAGCGCTCGATGATCTTCCCGGCCCGCGAGCTGGTCGCCCACGGCTTCGAGCTGATGGCCACCTCCGGCACCGCCGAGGTCCTCAAGCGCAACGGCATCAACGCCACCGTCGTGCGCAAGCAGTCCGAGGGCCCCGGCCCCGACGGCGAGCGGACGATCGTCCAGCTCATCCACGACGGCGAGGTGGACCTCATCGTCAACACCCCGTACGGCACCGGCGGCCGCCTCGACGGCTACGACATCCGTACGGCGGCCGTGGCCCGCTCGGTCCCGTGCCTGACCACCGTCCAGGCGCTCGCCGCCGCCGTCCAGGGCATCGACGCCCTCAACCGCGGCGACGTGGGCGTCCGCTCGCTCCAGGAACACGCCGAACACCTGAACGCGGCCCGCGACTAGCAGCCAGCCCGAGGGGGACACCGGAAACGGTGTCCCCCTCTTCGTGAGGACAGCCGTGTCCTCGTGAGGACAGCCATGTACAAGTTTTTCTTCAACCTCGTCTTCAAGCGCATGGACCCCGAGGAGGCCCACCACCTCGCCTTCCGCTGGATCCGCCTCGCCGCCGCCCTGCCGGTGCTCCGCGTCTTCCTCGCCGCCGCGCTCGCGCCGCGCTACAAGGAACTGCGCACGGAGGCCCTCGGGCTGCGGATGCACGGGCCCTTCGGGCTCGCCGCCGGCTTCGACAAGAACGCCGTCGCGATCGACGGCATGTCGATGCTCGGCTTCGACCACGTCGAGATCGGCACCGTCACCGGCGAGGCCCAGCCCGGCAACCCCAAGAAGCGGCTCTTCCGGCTGGTCGCCGACCGCGCCCTGATCAACCGCATGGGCTTCAACAACGAGGGCTCCGCCGCCGTCGCCGCCCGCCTCGGCGCCCGCAGGCCCGCCTTCCGGACCGTCGTCGGCGTCAACATCGGCAAGACCAAGGTCGTCCCCGAGGATGAGGCCGTCGCCGACTACGTGAAGTCCGCCGAGCGACTCGCCCCGCACGCCGACTACCTGGTCGTCAACGTCTCCTCCCCGAACACCCCCGGCCTGCGCAACCTCCAGGCCACCGAGGCGCTGCGCCCGCTGCTCACCGCCGTGCGCGAGGCCGCCGACCGCGTGGTCGCGGGCCGCCGCGTCCCGCTCCTGGTGAAGATCGCCCCCGACCTCGCCGACGAGGACGTGGACGCCGTGGCCGACCTCGCCGTGGAACTCGGCCTGGACGGCATCATCGCCACCAACACCACCATCGCCCGCGAGGGCCTCGGCCTGCGCTCCGCGCCCGCGCTGGTCAAGGAGACCGGCGGTCTCTCTGGCGCGCCCCTCAAGGCCCGCTCCCTGGAGGTGCTGCGCCGCCTCTACGCGCGCGTGGGCGACCGCATCACCCTGGTCGGCGTCGGCGGCATCGAGACCGCGGAGGACGCCTGGCAGCGCATCCTCGCCGGAGCCACCCTCGTCCAGGGCTACAGCGCCTTCGTCTACGAGGGCCCGTTCTGGTCCCGCGCGATCCACAAGGGCCTGGCCGCCCGCCTGACCAACAGCCCGTACGCCACCCTCGCCGACGCGGTCGGCGCCGACGTGAGGAAGCCCGCATGAGCTCCCTGGAACCCTTCGGCGCCCGGCTGCGCCGCGCCATGGACGAGCGCGGCCCGCTCTGCGTCGGCATCGACCCGCACGCCTCGCTGCTCGCCGAGTGGGGTCTGAACGACGACGTGGCCGGTCTGGAGCGGTTCAGCCGCACGGTCGTCGAGGCGGTCGCCGACCGGGTCGCGGTGATCAAGCCGCAGATGGCGTTCTTCGAGCGCTTCGGCTCGCGCGGTGTCGCCGTCCTGGAACGCGTCGTCCAGGAGACGCGCGCGGCCGGGGCCCTGGTCGTCATGGACGCCAAGCGCGGTGACATCGGCTCGACCATGGCCGGATACGCCGAGGCGTTCCTGCACAAGGACGCCCCGCTGTTCTCCGACGCGCTCACCGTCTCGCCGTACCTCGGCTACGGCTCGCTCGCCCCGGCCGTCGCGCTGGCCCGGGAGACCGGCACCGGCCTGTTCGTGCTCGCCCTGACCTCCAACCCGGAGGGCCCGGAGGTGCAGCACGCGGTCCGCGCGGACGGCCGTACCGTGGCCGCGACCGTGCTCGCGCACCTCGCCGCCGACAACGCGGGCGAGGCGCCGCTCGGCTCCTTCGGCGCGGTCGTCGGCGCCACCGTGGGCGACCTGTCCTCGTACGACCTCGACATCAACGGCCCGCTGCTGGCCCCCGGCGTCGGTGCGCAGGGGGCGACCCCGGCGGACCTGCCCCGGGTCTTCGGCTCCGCCGTGCGCAACGTCGTGCCGAACGTCAGCCGGGGTGTTCTGCGTCACGGTCCCGAGGTCGCGGGGCTGCGGGCGGCCACGGAGCGGTTCGCGGACGAGATCAGGGCCGCTGTCGGCGGCTGACGAGGGCCGTCGCGGACCGGTGCGGAGGCCGTGACGGGCGCCCGAATGCCCGTCACTGGCCCCGCGCGGTGTGAATAGAACGGCGAATCCCGGGCAATATGCCCGAAAAGTCCGGCCTCACGGAGGCTGACCAGGACTTTTCCGCTGTTCTCGCTGACTCTGGCTGAGTTGGCCGCTAGTCTCCGAGCAGAGAAACGGGCAAGCGTGTTGCTCGTACCTCCCCAGGTGTGGGGCGACTAGGTTCCTCACCGGTCCGTATCCGACAGTTCGACATCCGAGGTGACGTAGGCGTGGCTCTTCCGCCCCTTACCCCTGAACAGCGCGCAGCCGCGCTCGAAAAGGCCGCCGCGGCTCGCCGGGAGCGGGCCGAGGTCAAGAATCGACTCAAGCACTCCGGCGCCTCTCTGCACGAGGTCATCAAGCAGGGCCAGGAGAACGACGTCATCGGCAAGATGAAGGTCTCCGCCCTTCTCGAATCCCTGCCTGGCGTGGGCAAGGTCCGTGCCAAGCAGATCATGGAGCGTCTGGGTATCTCCGAAAGCCGCCGCGTGCGCGGCCTCGGTTCCAACCAGATCGCGTCCCTGGAGCGTGAGTTCGGCAGCACCGGGTCCTGAGTCCGGCCTCTGCCGGACCAGGAGTCCCGGGCACCCCGGGATTGCTGGAATAATCGCTGCATGGCTGTAACACCCCGGGGGACGACCCCCGTGCCCCCGGACGCACGTCCGCGGCTGACCGTGCTCTCCGGCCCCTCCGGGGTCGGCAAGAGCACGGTCGTCGCTCATATGCGCAAGGAACACCCCGACGTCTGGCTCTCGGTGTCGGCGACGACCCGCAAGCCGCGCCCCGGCGAGCAGCACGGCGTCCACTACTTCTTCGTCACCGACGACGAGATGGACAAGCTGATCGCCAACGGCGAGCTGCTGGAGTGGGCCGAGTTCGCCGGCAACCGCTACGGCACGCCGCGCACGGCCGTCATCGAGCGGCTGGAGAAGGGCGAGCCCGTCCTCCTCGAGATCGACCTCCAGGGCGCCCGTCAGGTCCGCGAGTCCATGCCGGACGCGCAGCTGGTCTTCCTGGCTCCCCCCTCCTGGGAGGAACTGGTGCGCAGGCTCACCGGACGGGGCACCGAATCGCCCGAGGTCATCGAGCGCCGCCTGGAGGCGGCCCGGACCGAACTGGCGGCCGAGCCCGAGTTCGACGTGACCCTTGTCAACACCTCCGTCAAGGACGTGGCCCGTGAGCTGCTAGCCTTGATGGACGTTGTGTGATCGTGACCGCCGTCCTGTGAACGGCATCGACGGTCGCACCGACTGAATCTTTCCCACCCATCGGAAGGCAGAGCGTGTCCTCTTCCATCACCGCGCCCGAGGGCATCATCAACCCTCCGATCGACGAGCTCCTCGAGGCCACCGACTCGAAGTACAGCCTCGTGATCTACGCGGCCAAGCGTGCCCGTCAGATCAACGCGTACTACTCGCAGCTCGGTGAGGGCCTCCTCGAGTACGTCGGTCCCCTCGTCGACACCCACGTCCACGAGAAGCCGCTGTCGATCGCGCTGCGCGAGATCAACGCCGGTCTGCTGACGTCCGAGGCCATCGAGGGCCCCGCGCAGTAAGTAGTACGGTCGGATTGCGACTGACTTATCCACAGGCCCGGCAACCACGTTGCCGGGCCTGTGGTGTGTGATGGTCCCGTACGTTGTGCCGAGCCGGGGAGAGACGGTGGAGAAGCCGAAGGTCGTTCTGGGGGTCAGTGGTGGCATCGCGGCCTACAAGGCATGTGAGCTGCTGAGAAGGTTCACGGAGTCGGGCCATGACGTGCGGGTGGTGCCGACCGCCTCCGCGCTGAACTTCGTCGGCGCCGCCACCTGGTCCGCCCTCTCGGGCAACCCGGTCTCCACCGAGGTCTGGGACGCGGTCCACGAGGTGCCGCACGTCCGCATCGGCCAGCATGCCGACCTGGTGGTCGTCGCGCCCGCGACCGCCGACATGCTCGCCAAGGCCGCCCACGGCCTCGCGGACGACCTGCTCACCAACACGCTGCTCACCGCCCGCTGTCCGGTCGTCTTCGCCCCCGCGATGCACACGGAGATGTGGGAGCACCCCGCCACCCAGGAGAACGTGGCCACGCTGCGCCGCCGGGGCGCCGTCGTCATCGAGCCCGCCGTCGGCCGGCTCACCGGCGTCGACACCGGCAAGGGGCGGCTGCCCGACCCCGGCGAGATCTTCGAGGTCTGCCGCCGCGTGCTGGCCCGGGGCGTCTCCGAGCCCGATCTCAGGGGCCGCCATGTCGTCGTCTCCGCGGGCGGCACCCGCGAGCCGCTCGACCCGGTCCGCTTCCTCGGCAACCGCTCCTCCGGCAAGCAGGGCTACGCCCTCGCCCGCACCGCCGCCGCGCGCGGCGCCCGTGTGACTCTCGTCTCGGCCAACGCCGCGCTGCCCGACCCCGCCGGGGTGGACGTCGTCCCGGTCGGCACCGCCGTGCAGCTGCGCGAGGCCGTGCTGAAGGCCGCCGCCGAGGCCGACGCGGTGGTCATGGCCGCCGCCGTCGCCGACTTCCGTCCGGCCGTCTATGCGAGCGGCAAGATCAAGAAGAAGGACGGCCAGGAACCCGAAGCGGTCGCCCTGGTGCGCAACCCGGATGTGCTCGCGGAGCTGTCCGCCGAGCGCGCCCGGCCCGGACAGGTCGTGGTCGGCTTCGCCGCCGAGACCGACGACGTGGTGGCCAACGGCCGCGCCAAGCTTGCCCGCAAGGGCTGCGATCTGCTCGTGGTGAACGAGGTGGGGGAGCGCAAGACCTTCGGCTCCGAGGAGAACGAGGCGCTGATCCTCGGCGCCGACGGCAGCGAGACGCTCGTCCCGCACGGTCCGAAGGAGGACCTGGCCGACCTCGTCTGGGACCTCGTGGCGGCCCGACTGGGCTGACTGGTTGGGCCGTTGGGGACGGTGTTCTTTCGGCCACACGGAGTCATTCGTTCCCTTTCGGACCCGCCGGGATCTCGCGTGGCGGGCCTGGTCAATGCCGCTGGGCATTGGGCAGAATGCCTGTGCCGCAGGTCACGGCACCCTCCGCCGGGAGAGTGCGGGTGGGCTCGCGGCCGCGAGCGACCGATAAACTGTCCTCGGACGACGCCGGGCGCAGCTCCCGCGTTGTCCGCCAATGATCAGCCAGCAGCCGCTGCAACCCCAGGGAGCGTTGTGTCCCGTCGCCTGTTCACCTCGGAGTCCGTGACCGAAGGTCACCCCGACAAGATCGCTGACCAGATCAGCGACACGATCCTCGACGCGCTGCTGCGCGAGGACCCCTCCTCGCGCGTCGCCGTCGAGACGCTGATCACCACCGGCCTGGTGCACGTCGCCGGCGAGGTGACGACCAAGGCGTACGCGCCGATCGCGCAGCTGGTGCGGGACAAGATCCTCGAGATCGGTTACGACTCCTCGAAGAAGGGCTTCGACGGCGCCTCCTGCGGCGTCTCGGTGTCCATCGGCGCGCAGTCCCCGGACATCGCGCAGGGCGTCGACACGGCGTACGAGTCGCGTGTCGAGGGCGACGAGGACGAGCTGGACAAGCAGGGCGCGGGCGACCAGGGCCTGATGTTCGGCTACGCGACGGACGAGACGCCGACGCTGATGCCGCTGCCGATCTTCCTGGCGCACCGCCTGTCCAAGCGCCTCTCCGAGGTCCGCAAGAACGGCACCATCCCCTACCTGCGCCCCGACGGCAAGACCCAGGTCACCATCGAGTACGACGGCGACAAGGCCGTCCGCCTCGACACGGTCGTGGTCTCCTCCCAGCACGCCTCGGACATCGACCTCGAGTCGCTGCTCGCGCCCGACATCCGCGAGTTCGTGGTCGAGCCGGAGCTGCGCGCGCTGCTCGACGAGGGCATCAAGCTGGAGACCGAGGGCTACCGCCTGCTGGTCAACCCGACCGGCCGCTTCGAGATCGGCGGCCCGATGGGCGACGCCGGTCTGACCGGCCGCAAGATCATCATCGACACCTACGGTGGCATGGCCCGCCACGGTGGCGGCGCCTTCTCGGGCAAGGACCCGTCCAAGGTCGACCGTTCCGCCGCCTACGCGATGCGCTGGGTCGCCAAGAACGTCGTGGCGGCCGGTCTGGCCTCCCGCTGCGAGGTTCAGGTCGCCTACGCGATCGGCAAGGCCGAGCCGGTCGGTCTCTTCGTGGAGACCTTCGGCACCCACAAGATCGAGCCCGAGAAGATCGAGAAGGCGATCGACGAGGTCTTCGACCTCCGCCCGGCCGCCATCATCCGCGACCTCGACCTCCTCCGCCCGATCTACGCCCAGACGGCGGCCTACGGCCACTTCGGCCGCGAGATCCCCGACTTCACCTGGGAGCGCACGGACCGCGTGGACGCCCTCCGCAAGGCCGCGGGCATCTGATCCACCGAGGCATTCCGAGGCCCGGTTCCCCTGCGGGGGAGCCGGGCCTCGGCGTATGTCAGCGCGCGAGCGTCAGACGGATACGACGCCAGACCCGGTCGATCTCCAGGACCCGCACGGTGAGTTCCTGCCCCTCGCCCACGTCCGCCCCGCGCAGCTCCGCGACCGGCACCAGCCCCTCCGCGCCGTCGCCCACCAGAACGAACGCCCCCACGGGAGTCATCAGAGTCACCGTTCCCCGCACCACGTCCCCGGACCGCGCCGTCAGCCGGTCCCACGGGTCCTCCTGGAGGGCCTTGAGAGACACGGACACCTGCGTCTGATGCAGGTCCACGAAGAGCACCTCGCCGGTGACGCGGTCGCCGGGTTCGACCACGTCCTCCGGGGCGGCGAAGCGGTACCAGGTCAGATCGGGGGTGCGGACGAAGCCGGTGCCGGGGAAGACGGGGTGGGCGGGCTCGCCGTCGAGGCGGAGGAAGACCCCGAAGCGGTGCACGGAGGCGACGGTGCCGGTGACCACGTCACCGCGACGGATGGCGCGCAGGTAGCGGTGGAGGGGGTCGTCGTCCCGGCCGTCGTCCGGTTCCTCCTCGGCGCGGGCCGTCAGCTGCTCTCTCAGGCGGGCGAAGGGGTCGAGGTCGGACATGGGCGAGAGGATACGGCGGGGCGGCGGTGTCAGTGGGGTTTGGTAAGAATGCAAGCGTGAGCAGGGAGAACGGGTCGGGGGGCGGCGGGGCTGAAGGGGCCTCGCCGGAGCAGCTTGCGTTCATCAGGGAGAGCGTGCGGGCCGCCGAGGTGCCACGGGCGAAGCCGCGGACCTGGCGGGGGGCGGCGCTGGCCAAGGACAGGCCCGTGGCGCGGGTGCTGGTCGACAAGGGTGTGCTGCATCTCGACCGGTACTTCGACTACGCCGTGCCCGAGGAGCTGGACGCCGAGGCGCAGCCGGGGGTGCGGGTCCGGGTGCGGTTCGGGGCCGGGCGGGGACGGGTGCGGGGCGGGCGCCGTGAGGGCGGCGGGCTCATTGACGGCTTTCTCATCGAGCGGCGCGCCGAGTCCGACTACGCGGGACCGCTGGCCGCGCTGGCCCAGGTCGTCTCCCCGGAGCCCGTGCTCAGCGAGGAGCTGCTGACGCTGGCCCGCGCCGTCGCCGACCGGTACGCCGGCAGCCTCGCCGACGTGCTGCAGCTCGCCGTGCCCCCGCGCAGCGCCCGCGCCGAGCGCCGCCCCTCGCCCGAGCCGCTGCCCCCGCCCCCGGCCCCCGGCCCCGGTTCCTGGGCGCGGTACGAGCACGGGCCCGGCTTCCTCACCTCCCTGGCCTCCGGGGGCGCTCCCCGAGCGGTCTGGAACGCCCTGCCGGGACCGGAGTGGGCCGCTGAACTGGCCCGCGCCGTCGCCGCCACGCTCGCCTCGGGACGCGGCGCGCTCGTCGTCGTACCCGACGGCCGTACCGCCGCCCGCGTCGACGCCGCGCTGACCGAGGTGCTCGGCGAGGGACGGCACGCGCTGCTCACCGCAGACGCCGGGCCCGAGAAGCGGTACGCGCAGTGGCTCGCGGTGCGGCGCGGTGCGGTACGGGCCGTCGTCGGGACACGCGCGGCGATGTTCGCCCCCGTCCAGGACCTCGGACTCGTCGCGATCTGGGACGACGGCGACGACAGCCATGCCGAGCTGCACGCGCCCCAGCCGCACGCCCGTGACGTGCTCCTGCTGCGGGCCTCCCTCGACCGGTGCGCCTTCCTGCTGGGCAGCTGGAGCTGCACCGTGGAGGCCGCCCAGCTGGTGGAGACCGGCTGGGCCCGGCCGCTGGCCGCAGGGCGCGACCAGGTGCGCCGTACGGCCCCGCTGGTGCGGACCGTCAGCGACGCAGACCTCGCCCGCGACGAGGCCGCCCGCGCCGCCCGGTTGCCCACCCTGGCCTGGCAGGCCGTACGGGAGGGGCTCAAGCACGGGCCGGTGCTGGTGCAGGTGCCCCGGCGCGGATACGTCCCCCGGCTGGCCTGCGCCCAGTGCCGGGCGCCAGCGCGGTGCCGGCACTGTTCGGGGCCGCTCCAGGCGCAGGACGCGGGGGAGCTGCGCTGCGAGTGGTGCGGGCACCAGGAGACCTCCTGGCACTGCGCGGAGTGCGGCGGCTTCCGGCTGCGCGCCCAGATCGTCGGCGCGCGCCGGACCGCCGAGGAACTGGGGCGCGCCTTTCCCGCCGTACCGGTGCGCACCTCGGGCCGCGAACACGTGCTGGACACGGTGCCGGGCACGCCCGCGCTGGTGGTCAGCACGCCGGGCGCCGAACCCGTGGCCGAGGGCGGCTACGCGGCCGCCCTGCTGCTCGACGGCTGGGCCATGCTCGGCCGCCCCGACCTGCGCTCCGACGAGGACGCGCTGCGGCGCTGGATGTCGGCGGCCGCGCTGGTGCGTCCGCAGGGGGAGCACGGGACCGTGGTCGTCATGGCCGAGCCGACGCTCCGGCCCGTGCAGGCGCTGGTGCGGTGGGACCCGGTCGGCTTCGCGCTGCGCGAGCTGGCCGAACGGGCGGAGCTGGGCTTCCCGCCGGTGTCGCGGATGGCCGCGGTGTCAGGTACGACCGAGGCCGTCGCGGAGTTCCTGACCGCCGCCGAGCTGCCCCCGGACGCGGAGGTACTGGGCCCGGTCCCGCTGCCCCCGACCCTCCCCGGGCGCCCCCGCAGGCCCGGTGCGCCTCCGCCGGGCGAGGAGTGGGAGCGCGCGCTGATCCGGGTGCCGCCGGGCAGCGGGTCGGCGCTGGCGGGGGCGCTGAAGACGGCTCAGGCGGCGCGGATGGCGCGGGGTGGGGGAGCGCCGGTGCGGGTGCGGGTTGATCCGCCGGACATCGGCTGAGACGCTCCGCTGCGGTTCGGCCTGCGGTCGGCGCGGTCCGCCCGGGTGGGCGCGGTTGGCGGTCGCCCGATTCGTCCGGCCGGTGTGGCGTGTGGTCGGCTCGGTCCGGCGGGGCGGGTGTGACTGATGGCGGCGCGGTCGTTCAGCTCGTTCGGTTGGCGGGGTCGGCGGTGAGCTGCCCTGCCGGGAGACGTCGGCGGTCGGTCTCGGGGCCGCCTCGCCGGGTACCGGTGTGCGGTGGGCCGCCCGTGGGGGTCGGGTGGTCGGGTCGTCGGTGCCCGGTGTCGCGCCTGCGGCGGTGTGTTGTGCGAGTGCCCTCCCGGGCGGGGTGGGGGCCGGGAGGGCGGGCGGTCAGCCGTTGCGCGGGCCCGGGAAGGCGGTCGGGCGGGAGTCCTCGCGGAGGGTGGGGCTGCCGGCCGTGGGCTGGGTCGGCATCGAGCGGGCGGCGGGGACCGTGGGCACGTTGAGCGTGCGGGTGCCCGAGGGCTCGCCCGCGCGCTCGGCGTCGGCGGCCGCCTGGGCGGCGGCGCGGCGGGCGCCGTAACGGCGGTGCACGGCCTGCTTGGTGACGCCGAGCGCGGAGCCCACCGCGTCCCACGAGAAGCCGAGCGAGCGGTCGAAGTCCACGGCGGCGGTGACCAGGGTCTCGACGCTGTCCCGGAGTTCCTGGGCGAGGCGGACCGTGGGGGCGGGGGCGCGTCCGTAGACGACGAAACCGGTGGACGGGCCGGAGCGGCGCGGGCGGTAGACGTTGCCGAGCTGGGCGGTGAGCGTGCGCAGTGCGTCCACCTGGCGGCGGACCCGCTCGATGTCCCGCACCAGGAGGTGCAGGCTGGCCCGGGCCTGGGCGTCGTGGGTTGCGTGGTCGGCCATGAACAAGCCTCTCGAACCGGCGTTGAAAGGAACCGGGCCGCTTCAGCCGCCCGGTGTTGGTCAACTCTGTCTTGACCAACGCGTGGGGGCTCCGCTGGTCACGCGGTGGGGGCGTGCGGTGTGTTTTGTACGCCGGTTCTCCCACCCGCGCACCACCCGTTTCCAGTTGGCGGAGAGGCTGGGCAACCTGCGTGGGCGGAGCGCCGTCGGCGGCTCCCCCTCGTGGCCATAGACTGGTGCGCTGCCCGTCCGTAGCCGTTTGAGAGGCTCGATCCTGGTTATGAAGCTTGTCTTCGCCGGAACTCCCGAGGTTGCCGTTCCCGCTCTGGACGCACTGATCGCGTCCGGGCGGCATGAGGTGGCCGCCGTGGTCACGCGGCCCGACGCGCCGGCCGGGCGGGGGCGCAGGCTGGTCGCGTCGCCCGTGGCCGAGCGGGCGGTGGAGGCCGGGATCGAGGTGCTGAAGCCGGTCAGCCCGCGCGACCCCGCGTTCCTGGAGCGGCTGAAGGAGATCGGCCCGGACTGCTGTCCGGTCGTCGCCTACGGCGCCCTGCTGCGCCGCGCAGCCCTCGACATCCCGGCCCAGGGCTGGGTCAACCTGCACTTCTCCCTGCTGCCCGCCTGGCGCGGCGCCGCCCCCGTGCAGCACTCGATCATGGCGGGCGACGAGATCACCGGCGCGTCCACCTTCCTCATCGAGGAGGGCCTGGACTCCGGCCCGGTCTACGGCACCGTCACCGAGGCGATCCGCTCCACCGACACCAGCGGCGACCTGCTCACCCGGCTCGCCCTCGCCGGGGCCGGGCTGCTCGCGGCGACCATGGACGGCATCGAGGACGGCACCCTGAAGGCCGTACCGCAGCCCGCCGACGGCATCACCCTCGCGCCGAAGATCACGGTCGAGGACGCGCGCGTCGACTGGGCGGCGCCCGCGCTGCGCGTCGACCGGGTGGTGCGCGGCTGCACCCCCGCGCCGGGCGCCTGGACCGTCTTCCGGGGCGAGCGGCTCAAGCTCGTCCAGGTCGTGCCCGTGCCCGAGCGGACCGACCTCGCGCCGGGGCAGCTCGCGGTCGGCAAGAACAGCGTGCACGTGGGCACCGGTTCGTACGCCGTCGAGCTGCTGTGGGTGCAGGCCCAGGGCAAGAAGCCGATGCGCGCCGCCGACTGGGCGCGCGGAGTCCGTATCGCCGAGGGCGAGACACTGGGCGCCTGAACGTCCTGAAGAGGAGGGGTGGGGTCCGGCCGACGTAGGCTGGGGGCCGCACCCCCTTCTTCGTATCCGGAGCACCTTTCTCGTGAGCGAGCAGTCCCGTCGGCCGCACCGGCCCGCCAAGCCCTACCGGCGCCCCCAGAAGGACCCCGTCCGCATCCTCGCCTTCGACGCGCTGCGCGCGGTGGACGAGCGGGACGCGTACGCCAACCTGGTCCTGCCCCCGCTGCTGCGCAAGGCGCGCGAGAACGGCGACTTCGACGCGCGGGACGCCGCCCTCGCCACCGAGCTGGTCTACGGCACGCTGCGCCGCCAGGGCACCTACGACGCGATCATCGCCGCCTGTGTGGACCGCCCGCTGCGCGAGGTGGACCCGCCGGTGCTCGACGTGCTCAGCCTCGGCGCGCACCAGCTGCTCGGCACCCGCATCCCGACGCACGCCGCCGTCTCCGCCTCGGTCGAGCTGGCCCGTGTCGTCCTCGGCGACGGACGCGCCAAGTTCGTCAACGCCGTGCTGCGCAAGGTGGCCCGGGACGACCTGGACGGCTGGCTGGAGAAGGTCGCGCCGCCGTACGACGAGGACCCCGAGGACCACCTCGCCGTGGTCCACTCGCACCCCCGCTGGGTCGTGTCCGCGCTGTGGGACTCCCTCGGCGGCGGCCGCGCGGGCATCGAGGACCTGCTCGCGGCGGACAACGAGCGTCCCGAGGTCACCCTCGTCGCACGCCCCGGCCGGTCGACCGCCGAGGAACTGCTGAACGAGGAGGCGGCCGTAGCGGGGCGCTGGTCGCCGTACGCCGTCCGGCTCGCCGAGGGCGGCGAGCCCGGCGCGGTCGAGGCCGTGCGCGAGGGCCGGGCGGGCGTGCAGGACGAGGGCAGCCAGCTGGTCGCGCTCGCGCTCGCCAACGCCCCCATCGAGGGCCCGGACGAGAAGTGGCTCGACGGCTGTGCGGGCCCCGGCGGCAAGGCCGCACTGCTGGCCGCTCTCGCCGCCCAGCGCGGCGCCTTCCTGCTCGCCTCCGAGAAGCAGCCGCACCGCGCGGGCCTGGTGGCGCGGGCCCTGGACGGCAACCCGGGGCCGTACCAGGTGATCGCCGCCGACGGCACGCGCCCGCCCTGGAAGCCCGGCACCTTCGACCGCGTCCTGGTCGACGTCCCCTGCACCGGCCTCGGCGCCCTGCGCCGCCGCCCCGAGGCCCGCTGGCGCCGCCGCCCCGAGGACCTCGACAGCTTCGCCCCCATCCAGCGCGGGCTGCTCCGCACCGCCCTGGACTCGGTTCGCGTCGGCGGCGTCGTCGGCTACGCCACCTGCTCCCCCCACCTCGCCGAAACCCGCGCGGTGGTCTCCGACGTTTTGAAGGAACGTCCCCACACCGAACTCATCGACGCCCGCCCCCTCCTCCCGGGCGTCCCCGACCTCGGCGAAGGCCCCGACATCCAACTCTGGCCCCACATCCACGGCACGGACGCGATGTACCTGGCCTTGATCCGCCGCACGGCCTGAGGGGCCAGGCGACTACGGCGCCCTTGGGGTGATGGCGGTCGCTCCCCGGGCGCGGGCGCGTGGTGGCCTTTCGCGCAGTTCCCCGCGCCCCTGGAGGGCGCGGGGTCTGACGGCACGCGACTCCGCCAAGGTTCCACCGGACCGGCAGCCGATCAACGACGGTCACCACCCCCAAGGGGCGCGGGGAACTGCGCGAGAAGCCCCACGCACCCGCACCCGAACCACAACCCCCACCCACCCCGGACCTGCCCCCCAACCCCCCGGAGGGACATGGCAGGCTTGGGGCATGGCCGCTCAGATCAACCCCAGCATCCTGTCCGCAGACTTCGCCCGACTCGCCGACGAGGCGAAGGCGGTCGAGGGCGCCGACTGGCTCCACGTCGACGTCATGGACAACCACTTCGTCCCGAACCTCACGCTCGGCACCCCGATCGTGGAGTCCCTGGCCCGCGCCACGGACATCCCGCTGGACTGCCACCTGATGATCGAGGACCCCGACCGCTGGGCTCCGCAGTACGTGGAGGCGGGTGCCTCCTCGGTCACCTTCCACGTGGAGGCGGCCCGCGCTCCGATCCGGCTGGCCCGTGAGATCCGTGCCAAGGGCGCCCGCGCCTCCATGGCGCTCAAGCCCGCGACGCCCATCGAGTCGTACGAGGACATCCTCCCCGAGCTCGACATGCTGCTGATCATGACGGTGGAGCCCGGCTTCGGCGGCCAGGCGTTCCTGGACGTCACGCTGCCGAAGATCCGCCGTACCCGGGAGCTGATCGCCAAGCACGGCCTGCAGATGTGGCTCCAGGTGGACGGCGGTGTCTCGGCCGAGACGATCGAGCGGTGCGCCGAGGCCGGAGCCGATGTGTTCGTCGCCGGATCGGCCGTCTACGGCGCCGCCGACCCCGCCGAGGCCGTGCGCGCGCTGCGCGCGCAGGCGGACCGGGCGATCGCCGATTCGACCTGGGCGTGCGGCCACTGAGCCACGGTTGCGTGAACGGTTGACAGAAGCCGTCCATCAGGGCGGATGAGCCGCGCCGAATCTGCGAGGATGAACGGCGAATCAGAGTGTGTGCACAGCAGTGAGGAGATCGCCGTGTCGGGTATGTCGGCGGGCCGGACAGCGATGCGGATGGGGCCCGCTGAGCTGGTGCAGGCGGCGGCCATGGCCCGTCGCTTCTACCTGGAGGGCAAGTCCAAGATCCAGATCGCCGAGGAGTTCGGCGTGAGCCGCTTCAAGGTGGCCCGGGTCCTGGAGACGGCCCTCGAACGGGATCTCGTGCGTATCGAGATCCGTGTGCCGGCCGAGCTGGACGCCGAGCGCTCCGACGCGCTCCGCGCCCGCTACGGACTGCGGCACGCCGTGGTCGTGGAGTCCCCGGCCGAGGCGGAGGAGACCCCCGACCCGGAGAACCTGGGCGAGGTGGCGGCCGACCTGCTCGGCGAACTCGTGGACGAGGGGGACGTGCTCGGCCTCGCCTGGGGCCGCTCCACCATCCACATGGCCGCGGCCCTCGACCGGCTGCCGCCGTGCACGGTGGTGCAGCTGACGGGCGTGTACGACGCCGGGACCGCCGAGCGCGGCTCCGTCGAGGCCGTCCGCCGGGCCGCGCAGGTCTCGGGCGGCGACGCGCACCCGATCTACGCGCCGATGCTGCTGCCGGACGCGGCCACCGCGGCCGCGCTGCGGAACCAGACCGGGATCGCCCGCGCCTTCGAGTACTTCGACAAGGTCACGGTCGCCTGCGTCTCCATCGGCTCCTGGGAGCCGGGCATCTCGACCGTGCACGACATGCTCAGCGACGAGGAGCGCGCGCACTACGCCTCGCTCGGGGTCGCCGCCGAGATGTCCGCGCACCTCTTCGACGCCGAGGGCCGCCGGATCGGGCGGGACCTGGGGGAGCGGTGCATCACGGTCAAGACCGACCAGCTGCGCCGTATCCCGGAGGTCGTGGCCATCGCGGGCGGCCAGCGCAAGGCCCCGGCCATCGACGCGGTGCTGCGCTCCGGGCTGGTCACCAGCCTGGTCACGGACACCTCGGCGGCGGACTACCTGCTGACCGCGGGGCCCACGCCGAAGGCCGCGCTCAGCCGCGCGGACCCCGACGGTTCCTGACGGTTCCTGACTGGTCCCGGCCGCCCCGATCCTGGCGAAAGGGGCCATCCGGGCCCGCGCGGGGGCCGGACCGTGACAGCATCGTCGGCATGCTGTCGCGGTTCGTCCCCCACCGGCCCGTCCGGCGCGCGTCCCGCGCGTCCCACGGGCCGTCCCGTTTCGTCCCCCGCGTCTTCGCGGGGCTGCTCGTCGCCCTCTCCGTCCTGCTCGCCGGGTGCGCGGACCCGGGGGCGGGCACCGCTCCGCCCGCCGTCACGCGTACGACCGTCGCGGCCACCTCGTCCGCAGTGGTCTCCTCCGGCCCCTCCACCGCGTCCGTACCGGCGTGGGCCAGGGGCATGGCCACCGTTGCGGCGTCCCGGCTGCCCGTCGAGGCCCGGCGCACCCTGGCCCTGATCGACAGGGGCGGCCCCTATCCGTACACGCGGGACGGCGTCGTCTTCGGCAACTACGAGGGGCTGCTGCCCAAGCATCAGCGGGGCTACTACCACGAGTACACCGTGCCCACCCCCAACTCCCGTACGCGGGGCGCCCGGCGCATCATCACCGGGCAGGGCACCGAGTTCTACTACACCGACGACCACTACAACTCGTTCCGGGCGGTGCTGAGATGAGCGAAGACCTGGCGGACCGGTTCACGGTCACCCTCAACCTGGCGGGCGTCACCGACAAGGCAGGGCTGATGGAGCGGGCGGCCGACGTGCTCGACCTGCCCGAGTGGTTCGGCCGCAACTGGGACGCGCTGCTCGACTCCCTGTGCGACACCACGGTCTGGCCGACCCCGGCCGTCGAGCGCGGGCTGCTGGTCGTCGTACGTGGCTGGCACACGTTCGCCGAGAAGAACCCGCGCGAGTGGCGCATCGCGAGCGACCTCCTCTCCGAGGCGGTCGACCGCACCTTCCTGCTCGACGTGATGCTGGCGCTTGGAGGAAACGCCCACCCCTGATCGGTGACGCTGGAGGTTCCGTGGGGGTATGACCGGGGACCTCCCATGGGAGAATGAAGTACGTGCTCTTTTCCCTCCGGCGCACCCGTCGGGGGGTCACCTCTGATCGACTGGGATGTGCGGCACGTGCGTTTCCTCAATGACAACCGGCCCGCGTACGACCTCACGTACGACGACGTGTTCATGGTTCCGAGCCGCTCCGCGGTGGGCTCGCGGCAGGGAGTGGACCTCGGTTCGCCGGACGGGACCGGTACGACGATCCCGCTGGTCGTCGCCAACATGACCGCCATCGCGGGCCGCCGTATGGCCGAGACGGTCGCGCGGCGCGGCGGCCTGGTGGTCATTCCGCAGGACATCCCGATCGACGTGGTCACCGACGTCGTCTCCTGGGTCAAGAGCCGCCATCTGGTGCTGGACACCCCGATCGTGCTCTCCCCGCAGCAGACCGTCGCCGACGCGCTGGCCCTGCTGTCCAAGCGCGCGCACAACGCCGGTGTCGTCGTGGACGAGGACCACCGGCCCGTCGGTGTCGTCACCGACCAGGACCTGACCGGTGTCGACCGGTTCACCCAGCTCGAAGTGGTCATGTCCAAGGACCTGTTGCTGCTGGACGCGGACATCGACCCGCGCGAGGCGTTCAACACCCTGGACGGCGCGAACCGGCGCTACGCCCCGGCGGTCGACAGCGAGGGCAGGCTCGCGGGCATCCTCACCCGCAAGGGCGCGCTGCGCGCCACGCTGTACACCCCGGCCGTGGACGACAGCGGCAGGCTGCGCATCGCCGCGGCCGTCGGCATCAACGGCGACGTGGCGGG
This sequence comes from Streptomyces sp. NPDC026659, assembly GCF_040638245.1. NCBI lineage: Bacteria > Bacillati > Actinomycetota > Actinomycetes > Kitasatosporales > Streptomycetaceae > Streptomyces > Streptomyces sp. NPDC026659. The sequence continues at coordinate 363,581 of NZ_JBEZXY010000006.1, forward strand.
CAAGGCCAAGCAACTGCTCGACGCGGGCGTGGACACGCTCGTCATCGACACCGCGCACGGCCACCAGGAGTCGATGATCAACGCGGTGCGCACGGTGCGCGGGCTCGACCCGGACGTGCCGATCGTCGCGGGCAACATCGTCTCCGCCGAGGGCGTGCGGGACCTCATCGAGGCGGGCGCGGACATCGTCAAGGTCGGTGTCGGTCCCGGCGCGATGTGCACCACCCGCATGATGACCGGCGTGGGCCGCCCGCAGTTCTCCGCCGTCCTCGAATGCGCCGCCGAGGCGCGGAAGTTCGGCAAGCACGTGTGGGCCGACGGCGGTGTCCGCCACCCGCGCGACGTGGCGATGGCCCTCGCGGCCGGTGCCTCCAACGTGATGGTCGGCTCCTGGTTCGCGGGTACCTACGAGTCCCCGGGCGACCTCCAGCAGGACGTCAACGGGCGCCTGTACAAGGAGTCCTTCGGCATGGCCTCCGCCCGCGCCGTGCGCAACCGCACCTCGGAGGAGTCGGCGTACGACCGCGCCCGCAAGGCGCTGTTCGAGGAGGGCATCTCCACCTCCCGCATGTACCTCGACCCGGTCCGCCCGGGCGTCGAGGACCTGATCGACTCGATCATCGCGGGCGTCCGCTCCTCCTGCACCTACGCCGGTGCCGCCTCCCTGGAGGAGTTCGCCGACAAGGCCATCGTCGGCATCCAGAGCGCGGCGGGCTACGCCGAGGGCCAGCCCCTGCACGCCAGCTGGAACTGACCCGACTCCTTGCGTACGGCCCCCGTTGCCCCGACCTGGGCGGCGGGGGCCGTCGTATGCCGTCATCAGCGCGGGGGCGCCGCGGCCGGGAGCGACGTCCGAGGCTTCCGCGCAACGGTCTGACGTCCGCGCGCAACGAATGAACACCCTGCCGGGATGAACGCAATGATCATGCGGGCATGCGCAAGGCCGGTGCATTACGCCCGTGAAGGCCCAGCTCATAGGGTGCTGCGCAATACGTGGCGTGGCGGGGACTCCGCTCGGTGGTTCCCCGCAGCAGTGCACGCGGGGCTGCCGGTCCCCGCGGACCCCGACCGGCAGCGACAAGGAGCCAGCACGTGCTCGACCAAAGCGCACCCCCGCGGAACCGCACAGAGACCGGCCCGGCGTCCCCCGGCGTCGCCGCGCGCCTCATGCGCCGCAAGCCCGTGGAAAGCCTGGTCGCCGAGGGCGGTCAGGGCGAGGGCGGCGCGCTGCGGCGCTCGCTGGGTCTCTGGCAGCTCACCATGATCAGCATCGGCGCCACCCTGGGCACCGGCATCTTCGTGGTCCTCGGCGAGGCCGTTCCCAAGGCCGGCCCCGCCGTCACTCTCTCCTTCGTGATCGCGGGCCTCACGGCGCTGTTCTCGGCCCTGTCGTACGCCGAACTGGCGGGCACCATCCCGGTCTCCGGCTCCTCGTACTCGTACGCCTACGCGACCATGGGTGAACTCGTCGCCTGGGTCTGCGGGTGGTGTCTGCTCCTCGAGTACGGCGTCTCGGTCGCCGCCGTGGCCGTCGGCTGGGGCGAGTACCTCAACGAGCTGCTCGACGGCACCCTCGGCGTCACCATCCCGGACGCCCTGTCCGCCCCGCCCGGTGACGGCGGCGTCTTCAACCTGCCCGCGCTGATCGTCGTGCTGCTCGCCATGGTGTTCCTGATGGGCGGAGCGAAGGAGTCGGCACGCGCCAACACCGTCATGGTGTGCGTGAAGATCGCCGCGCTGGTGCTGTTCTGCGCCGTCGGCGTGCAGGGCTTCCGGTCCGGGAACTACGAGCACTTCATGCCGCTCGGCATGGCGGGCGTCAGCGCGGCGGGGGCGACGCTGTTCTTCTCGTACATCGGTTTCGACGCGGCCTCGACGGCCGGCGAGGAGGCGAAGGACGCGCAGCGCGACCTGCCGCGCGCGATCATGCTGTCGCTGGTCATCGTGACCGCGCTGTACGTCCTCGTCGCGGCCGTCGCCGTCGGCGCCAGGCCCTGGCGGCGTTTCAACGACTCCGAGGCCGCGCTCGCCCGGATCATGCGCGACGTGACCGGACAGAGCTTCTGGGGCACTCTGCTCGCCGCCTGCGCCGTCGTCGCCATCGCGAGCGTCGTCCTGACCGTCCTCTACGGCCAGACCCGCATCCTCTTCGCCATGGCGCGTGACGGGCTCGTGCCCAAGGTCTTCGCCAAGGTCCACCCGAAGAGCGGTACGCCCCGTGCCAACACCGTGATCGTGTCGGTGTTCTGCGGGGTGCTCGCCGCCGCGATCCCGCTCGGCCAGCTCGCGGACGCGACCAGCATTGGCACGCTGTTCGCCTTCGCGCTGGTCAATGTCGCGGTCGTGGTGCTGCGCCGGACCCGCCCGGACATGGCCCGTACCTTCCGTGTCCCGCTGGCGCCGGTCCTGCCCGCGCTGGGCTTCGCCTTCTGCGTCTGGATGATGGGCAGCCTTTCGGCCGTCACCTGGGTGGTCTTCGGTGTCTGGATGGCGGTCGGGCTCGTGTTCTACTTCGTGTACGGCTACCGCCGTTCCCGTCTCGCGTCCGGCCCGGACGTCGTGACGGCGGAGCAGTGACTTGCCCGAAGACCGGACCGAAGAAGTGAACCACCCGCAGTGCTGAACGATCTCGACGAACGCATCGTGCACGCCCTCGCCGAGGACGCCCGCCGCTCCTACGCGGACATCGGGCAGTCGGTCGGTCTGTCCGCGCCCGCCGTCAAGCGGCGGGTGGACCGGCTCCGGGCCACCGGAGCCATCACCGGATTCACCGTGCGGGTGGACCCGGCGGCGCTCGGCTGGGAGACCGAGGGGTACATCGAGATCTACTGCCGCAGCAACACCTCGCCGGAGACGATCCAGCGGGGTCTGGAGCGGTACCAGGAGGTCGTGGCCGCGTCGACCGTCACCGGGGACGCCGACGCCATCGCCCAGGTCTTCGCCTCCGACATGCGGCACTTCGAGCGGGTCCTGGAGCGCATCGCCGGGGAGCCCTTCGTGGAGCGCACCAAATCGGTGCTCGTGCTCTCGCCGCTGCTGCGGAGGTTCTCCTCGGGGGCACCGGCCTGACCGGCTCCCGGCAGGTGTTACCCGAGGTAACCGTTGCGGTCCGCTGGGTGATCGCGTAGGTTGTCCCGCGCTTTGTACCGAGTGGTAACCCCATAGGTGACCAAGCAGGTGATGCATGCGCCGGTTCCGCCGTCCCACCACCGTCCGCGCGCGGATCGTGGCGCTAGCCCTGGCCCCGGCCGTCGCGCTGATGGCGCTGTGGGGCTTCGCCATGGTGTCCGTCACCGGTGAGTTACGCGCCCTGATCCGCCTCCAGGGCGTGTACGTGGACTACGGCAGCCCGGTGGACACCGCCATCGGGCAGATCCAGATCGAGCGCCGGATGTCCGCCGCCTACCTCGGCACCCCGCGCGAACGGGCCGACCCCGGCGGACTGCTCGCCCAGCAGCGCCGTACCGACCGCGCCGTGGCCGACATGCGGCACGCCCTCGCGAGCGGCGACCTCGGCCGGCTCACGGCCCGCCAGCGCCGGACCCTGGACACCATGACCGCCGCCACCGGCAAGCTGGACGGGCTGCGCCGGCAGGTCCTGGAGCGCCGTCTCACCTGGGACGGCGCCGTCACCGCGTACAGCGCGCTCGTGGAGCCCGGCTTCGCCGTCGAGTCCGCGCTCACCGCCCTCCAGGCCGGACAGCTCGCGCGCGAGTCCCAGACGGTCATCGAGCTCGTACGGGTACGGGAGTTCGTCTCCCGCGAGGACGCCCTCGTCGCCGGGGCACGCGCGGAGGGCGGGCTGACCGACCGGCAGTACGACACCCTCACCGCGACCATCGAGGACCGGCGCGTCTTCGAGCGGACCTATGTGCCCGACCTGCCCGCCCCGGCCCGCGCCCGCTTCGAGCAGTTCCAGCGGGGGGACCTCCACCGCTCGCTGGTGCGCGGTGAGGACGCGCTGCTGCGGGCCGGACCCGCCGGTTCCGGCAAAGCCGTCGCGGCGGACACCTGGCGGACGGTCACCGACCGGGCCGTGCTCCGCTACCGCGAGCTGTGCGTCGCCGCCGCCAAGGACTCCGCCGCGCGCGGCCGGACCTTCGCCTACGCCGAGCTGACCAAGGCGGCCGTGGTCGGCGCGGCCGGACTGGCCGCCGTCGCGCTGTCCCTGTGGCTCGCCGTGCGCGGCGCCCGGCGCGTCTCCCGCCGCCTGGAACGGCTGCGGGACGCCGCCGATCTGCTCAGCACCCGCCAACTCCCGGACGTCATGCGACGCTTGAGCGCCGGTGAACCGGTCGACGCGGCCGCCGAGGCACCCCCGCTCGCCGCCGACGACGTACGCGACGACGAGATCGGCCAGGTCGGCCGCTCCTTCAACGCCGCGCGACTCGCCGCCGTGGAAGCCGCCGTCACCCAGGCCACGCTGCGGCGCGGCCTGTTCGCGGTGCTGCTCAACATCGCCCGCCGCAACCAGGCGCTCGTGCACCGGCAGTTGAAGCTCGTCGACACCCTGGAGCGCAGCACCGAGGACCCCGAACTGCTGCGCCACCTCTTCCTCATCGACCACCTCACCACACGGATGCGGCGGCACGCGGAGAGCCTGATCATCCTCTCCGGCGCGACACCGGGCCGCCGTTGGCGCGGTCCGGTGCCTCTCGCGGACGTCGTCGCCTCCGCGGTGAGCGAGATCGAGGCGTACGAGCGGGTGGTGGTCCCGCCCCTGCCGGACCTCGGCATCGCGGCGGACGCCGTGGCCGACGTGGTGCACCTCGTCGCCGAACTCCTGGAGAACGCCACCGCGTTCTCGCCCCCGCACACCGAGGTCACGATCCGCACCGGACGCGTGGGCGACGGCTTCGTCCTGGAGATCGACGACCGGGGGCTCGGCCTCGACGCCACCCACCGCGAGGAGGCCCGCCGCACCCTCACCGACCCGGACGCCTTCGACCCCACCCGCCACGACCGCCTGGGCCTCTACGTGGTCGGCCGCCTGGCCGCCCGCCACGGGATCGACGTGAGCCTCGGGGACTCGCCCTACGGCGGTACGACGGCGGTGGTGGTCCTCCCGGCGGCCGTGCTGGCGGAAGTGGAGCTGGTGGGTACGGCGGGAACGGGGGCACGAGCGATCCAGGAAGCCGGTGGGCCACCCGGAGGCGGGCCCGGGACGAGAGGCGGTGGCGGCGACGTGGGCGGAGACGGAGACAGCGGCTGGGGCGGCAGCGGCTGGGGCGGCTCAGGCGGTGGGGGCGGGGCGCTCCCGCCGCCGACCGGGCCCCGGGCCTCGCCCCCGCTGCCGCCCGCCGCCGGCCGGACCGCGCCCACCCCGCCGGGCCGCCCCGGCGCCCCTGCGCTCCCCACCCGCGTCCGCCAGGCGTCCCTCGCCCGCGAGCTGCGCGACGAGCCGCCGCCCCGGACGCCGGAGGTCGCCGCCGACCCCGAGGAGATGCGCGCGATCTTCGGCGCCTTCCAGCGCGGCCGGGACCTGGGCCGCCAGGGCTCCGGCACACCCGCGGAGCCCGGTGCCCCGGCCCCCGGCCCGCGCCCCGTACCCCCCGACCACGCGAGCACTCACGTCGACGAAGGGATGGACACCGACGATGTACGGTGACGACCGGAACGCCCAGAGCCCGGCGGTGCCCGAGGGAGTGCCCGGGACGGATCTCGGCTGGCTGCTCGACGACCTCGTGGCGCGCACCGACCATGTGCGGCAGGCCGTGCTGCTCACCGCCGACGGATTGGCGCTGAGCTGCTCGGAGGGGATGCGGCGGCGGGACATCGAGCACCTGGCCGCCGTCTGCTCCGGCTTACACGGGCTGGCCCGCTCGGCGGGGGAGCGGTTCGGCACCGGGCGGATACGGCAGACCATGGTCATGCTGGAGGACGCCTACCTCTTCATCACCCCGGCCGGTCACGGCAGCCGCCTCGCCGTCCTCAGCGAGGCCCGCAGCGACGTCGGACAGCTCGGCCACGAGATGGCCCTGCTGGTGCGCCGGCTCGGCCGCCACCTGGACGCCGCGACCCGCTCGGCCTCCTGAACCGGCGGTGAACAACGGGGACCGGTGCGACGAGCCCGGGGACGGGCAGGGGGAAGGGCACCTGTACGACCCGTACGAGGGATACGGGTACAGGCGGTACGGCGACGCGGAGGGGGCGTACGACGAGGGGGCGTACGACGAGCACGGGCCCGAGGAACCGGCGCACGACGATCAGGCGGACGAGGAGCACGAGTCCGACGAGCGCTGGTACGAGGACGAGACCGGTGCGATGGTGCGCCCGTACACCGTGACCCGGGGGCGCACCCGCCCCTCGGGGCGACACGCCGTCGACCTGATGTCCCGGGTCACGGCGCTGGACCCGGAGACGGCACCCGTGCCCGGTGTCGAGCACGCGGGGGCGGCCCTGCTCGACCTGATCCGGCGCGGGCCGCGCCCGCTGGTCGAGCTGGCCGTCGACGCCGACCTGCCCCTGACCATCGTCCGCGTCCTGCTCGGCGACCTCGCCGAGGCGGGCCTGATCCGCATCGACGCGCCCCGCCGTCTGCCGGTCACCGGCCCGGCCGCCGACCCCGAGCTGCTGCGGGAGATCGTGCACCGGCTGCGGCGGATCTGAGGCCGCGGACCGGGCCGCGCAACGAATCGCCGTATCCGCGGCCAGGCGCGCAACGAACCGCGCACCCGCGCGCAACGGCTGCTCCTTGTGAGGCCGAGCGCGCCGACCGTACCGTCTATCTGACTCCCAACCCCCTCTTTTTCACCTCAGGTGAGGACCATCCATGCGCACCGCCCTGCTCCAGAGCTCCGGCCGCCCCGGCTCCGTCGCCGAGAACCTCAAGGTCCTCGACGAGGCGGCGGGCCGTGCCGCGGCGGCGGGCGCCGGGCTGCTGGCCGCGCCGGAGATGTTCCTCACCGGGTACGCGATCGGCGACGACATCGCCCGCCTCGCGGAGCCCGCCGACGGCGCCTCGGCGCGGGCGGTCGCGGAGATCGCCGCCCACCACGGCGTGGCCGTCGCCTACGGCTACCCCGAGCGCGACGGCGAGGCGGTCTACAACTCCGCCCGGCTCGTCTCCGCCGACGGCCGCTCCCTCGCCAACTACCGCAAGACCCACCTCTTCGGCTGCTTCGAGCGGGACCACTTCACCCCGGGCGAGCAGGCGGTCGTCCAGGCCGAGCTGAACGGCCTCACCGTCGGCCTGATGATCTGCTACGACGTGGAGTTCCCCGAGAACACCCGCGCCCACGCCCTCGCCGGGACCGACCTCCTCGTGGTGCCGACCGCGCAGATGCACCCGTACCAGTTCGTGCCCGAGTCGATGATCCCGGTGCGCGCCTTCGAGAGCCAGATGTACGTGGCGTACGTCAACCGGGTCGGCAAGGAAGGGGAGTTCGAGTTCGTCGGCCTTTCCACGCTGGCCGGACCCGACGGTGTCGCCCGCGCGCGGGCCGGGCGCGGCGCCGACCAGCTGGTGTTCGCCGACGCCGACCCCGCCTTCCTGGCCGCCTCCCGCGAGACGAACCCGTATCTCAGGGACCGGCGCCCCGGTCTGTACGGGCCGTTGGTCGACCCGTCCTGAACGACCGGCCCCGGACCGGCCCGAGTTCACCCCCGTTCTTCCGCGTAACCAGTTCTTCCGTGCAAGGAGTCCGTACCCCATGACGTCCACGGTGCCCAACGCCGTCGAGCACGCCGGTGAGCAGCAGCCGCCGATCACCATGTTCGGCCCGGACTTCCCCTACGCCTACGACGACTTCCTCGCCCACCCGGCGGGGCTCGGCCAGATCCCGGCCACCGAGCACGGCACCGAGGTCGCCGTCATCGGCGGCGGCCTTTCCGGCGTCATCGCCGCGTACGAGCTGATGAAGATGGGCCTCAAGCCCGTCGTCTACGAGGCCGACCAGCTCGGCGGCCGGCTGCGCACGGTCGGCTTCGAGGGCTGCGACGAGTCGCTGACCGCCGAGATGGGCGCGATGCGCTTCCCGCCCTCCTCCACCGCCCTCCAGCACTACATCGACCTGGTCGGCCTGGAGACCACGCCCTTCCCCAACCCCCTCGCCGAGGCGACCCCTTCGACCGTCGTCGACCTCAAGGGCGAGTCGCACTACGCCGAGACCGCCGCCGACCTGCCCCAGGTCTACCGCGACGTCGCCGAGGCGTGGAACAAGTGCCTCGAAGAGGGCGCCGACTTCTCCGACATGAATCGCGCCCTGCGCGAGCGGGACGTGCCGCGCATCCGCGAGATCTGGGCCCGGCTGGTCGAGAAGCTGGACAACCAGACCTTCTACGGCTTCCTCTGCGAGTCCGAGGCGTTCAAATCCTTCCGGCACCGCGAGATCTTCGGCCAGGTCGGCTTCGGCACCGGCGGCTGGGACACCGACTTCCCCAACTCCATCCTGGAGATCCTGCGGGTCGTCTACACCGAGGCCGACGACCACCACCGGGGCATCGTCGGCGGCTCCCAGCAGCTGCCGCTGCGCCTGTGGGAGCGCGAGCCGGAGAAGATCGTCCACTGGCCCTACGGCACCTCGCTGGCGTCCCTGCACGTGAACGGCGAGCCCCGCCCGGCCGTGACCCGGCTGCACCGCACCTCGGGCAACCGGATCACCGTCACCGACGCGAACGGCGACATCCGCACCTACCAGGCGGCCGTCTTCACCGCCCAGTCCTGGATGCTGCTGTCCAAGATCGCCTGCGACGACTCGCTCTTCCCGATCGACCACTGGACCGCGATCGAGCGCACGCACTACATGGAGTCCTCCAAGCTCTTCGTGCCCGTCGACCGGCCCTTCTGGCTGGACAAGGACGAGGAGACCGGCCGGGACGTCATGTCGATGACGCTCACCGACCGCATGACGCGCGGCACCTATCTGCTGGACGACGGCCCCGACAGGCCCGCCGTCATCTGCCTGTCGTACACCTGGTGCGACGACAGCCTGAAGTGGCTCCCGCTGTCCGCGAACGAGCGGATGGAGGTCATGCTGAAGTCGCTCGGCGAGATCTACCCGAAGGTCGACATCAGGAAGCACATCATCGGCAACCCGGTGACCGTCTCCTGGGAGAACGAGCCTTATTTCATGGGCGCGTTCAAGGCCAACCTGCCCGGCCACTACCGCTACCAGCGGCGCCTGTTCACCCACTTCATGCAGGACCGGCTGCCCGAGGACAAGCGCGGCATCTTCCTCGCCGGTGACGACATCTCCTGGACCGCCGGGTGGGCCGAGGGCGCCGTCCAGACCGCGCTGAACGCGGTCTGGGGCGTCATGCACCACTTCGGCGGCGAGACCGACCGGACCAACCCGGGTCCCGGCGACCTCTACGACGAGATCGCGCCCGTCGAGCTGCCGGAGGACTGAGCGGGCGGCCCGGGCGGGCGGCCACTCGCACGGCCCGGACGGGCGGGGCTCAGATCCCGGCCGCCCGGGCCTTCTCGTACAACTCGACCGCGAGCTCCGTCAGTTCCGCCGCGTCCCGGGCCTCGCTCTGCAGGTCGAACAGGAACTCGGCGTCCGGGACGATGCCGACGTGGGCGGCGACATCGGTCACGATCTGGTCGGTGTCCCCCTCGAACAGCGGGCGGTCCGCACCCGGGTACGGCTTGTGGGCCACGCGCGCGTTCACCCTGACGACCGTGCGGATCGGCTCGGTGCGGCCGCGTTCGTCGGCCAGCTCCCGCAGGTCGCGCCACTGGGCGGCCAGCTGCTCCGGACCGTAGGCGCCCGGCAGCCAGCCGTCGGCCTGGTCCACCAGCCGTCGCATCGCCCGCCGGTTGCTCGCCGCCAGCAGGACCGGGACCGGCCGCACCGGCTTCGGGCCGACGACCGCGGAGGCGATGTCGGTGGTCTTCCCGTGATGGACGACGGGATCGGGGCCCCACACCGCCCGGCACACCGCGATCACCTCGTCCAGCGCGGCGCCCCGCTCCTCGAAGGGGCGCACACCGGAGGCCGCGTACTCGTCCAGCGACCAGCCCGTGCCGAAACCCGCGACGACCCGGCCGCCGCTCACCACGTCCAGCGTGGCCAGGGACTTGGCGAGCTGGAACGGCAGGTGCAGCGGGGCCACCAGCACGCTGGAGCCCAGCTCGGCCCGGGTGGTCGCGGTCGCGGCCAGGGTGAGGGTGATCAACGGGTCCGCCACGCCCCGGTACCCCTCCGGCCAGGGCAGGCCCGGTATGCCGTACAACCCCTGGGTGGCGGGGTCCGGGACCAGGGCCCTTTCGAACACCCACAGGCTGTCGTAGCCCGTCTCCTCGGCCGTGCGGGCCACCCGGGGCACATCTCTGCCGAGGTCGTACTGGCGCATCTGGGGGAGGGCGAGGCCGAGCCTGGTCGTCATACCGGTGCTCCTTCGCGTCGGGTCTGCTCATCCAACGCGCTGCCCTCGCCCGGCTGTTCCGTAAGTCACTCGAAGGGGTGAGTTCCGGCCAGGGTTCAGTCCCTGAGGGGCGTCAGCAGCATCCGGCCCGCGAAGCCGACCGCCGCGTCCAGGCGCCCGGTGAACTCCTCGGCCACCTCGCCGCACCGGCGCAGCGCCCACAGCACGCGGGCCGCCGACCAGGTGGCGTCCCGGGCGCGCTCCAGGCTCCAGGAACCCAGCAGATGTGTGAGCGGGTCGGCGATCTGGAGGAGGTCGGGGCCCGGCATCAGGTCCTCGCGGATGCGCTCCTCCAGCGCGGTCAGCAGCTCGCCGACCCGGTCGAACTCGTCCTCCAGATCGGCCGGTTCGCAGTCGAGCGCGTGACAGGCGTCCACCACGGCGAGCGCCAGGTCGTGCCCGATGTGGGCGTTGATGCCGGCCAGCGCGAACTGGAGCGGACGTACGCCGGGATGGCGGCGGAGCTGGAACAGCGGGCGCCAGCAGGCGGGCGTCCCACGGTCCGCGTCGGCCGCGTCCACCGCCGTCAGATACCGCTCCGCGAACCGCACGTCCAGGGTGGCCGCCGCCCGCCGGTCCGGGAACCGGCCGGAGTCCAGGCACCGGTCCACCTCCTCGGTGACGGCGAGATAGACCCGGTTGAAGACGGCGACACCGTCCCGCTCGGGCAGCCGCGCCGCGAGGGCGCGCATCCGGGACAGGACGGTGTCGACGGTGGAGACGGGGTATCGCGGCTGCGCCATGGGGGAAGGGTGGCAGCACCGGCCCGGACGGGGGGCCGTACGGACCGGTGCTTCGCCGGAACGGGCGAACGGCGCGCGCCGCCGCGGTCAGGAACGGGCGCACGGCGGGGGCGTCGCGGTCAGGACTTGCCGGGCTCCGGCGTCTCGTCGTCGTACGACGACGTGCCCTCGTCCAGCAGCGGCTCCTGCACCTTGAGGTGCGCCGGGGCGAAGGCGCGCAGCGCGTGGTAGCCGGTGATGACGACCAGGGTGCCGAGCGCGATGCCGCTCAGCGAGAAGGTGTCGGAGAACTTCATGGTGACGTTGCCGACGCCGATGATGATGCCCGCGGCCGCCGGGACCAGGTTCAGCGGGTTGCGCAGGTCCACCTTGCCGTGCAGCCAGATCTGCGCGCCGAGCAGGCCGATCATGCCGTACAGGATGACGGTGATGCCGCCGAGCACACCGCCCGGGATCGCGGCCACGACCGCGCCGAACTTCGGGCACACGCCGAAGAGCAGGGCGAAGCAGGCGGCGGCCCAGTAGGCGGCGGTGGAGTAGACGCGGGTCGCGGCCATGACGCCGATGTTCTCGGAGTAGGTGGTGTTCGGCGGGCCGCCCACGGCGGTCGAGAGCACCGAGGCGACACCGTCGGCCGAGATCGCCGTACCCAGCTGGTCGTCCAGCGACTTGCCGGTCATCTCGCCGACCGCCTTGACGTGCCCCGCGTTCTCGGCGACCAGGGCGATCACGACCGGCAGTGCGACCAGGATCGCGGACCACTGGAAGCTGGGGCCGTGGAAGTGGGGCAGCCCGATCCAGTCGGCCTTGGCGACGCCGGAGAGGTCCAGGCGCCAGTGGTCGGTGATCTTGCCGCTCGCGTCCGCCGAGTGGATCTTGCCGAAGGCCAGGTCGAAGACCCAGGAGATGAGATAGCCGAAGACCAGGCCGAGGAAGATCGCGATGCGCGACCAGAAACCGCGCAGACAGACGACCGCCAGACCGGTGAACAGCATGACGAGCAGCGCCGTCCACTGGTCCTGCGGCCAGTAGACGGTCGCGGTGACCGGGGCGAGGTTGAAGCCGATCAGCATGACCACGGCGCCGGTGACGATCGGCGGCATCGCGGCGTGGATGATCCGCGCGCCGAAGCGCTGCACCGCGAGTCCCACCAGGAACAGCACCGCGCCGACGACCAGGATCGCGCCGGTCACGGTAGCGCTGGTGCCGCCGTCCGCCCGGATCACGGCGGCCACGCCCACGAACGACAGCGAGCAGCCCAGATAGCTCGGCACCCGCCCGCGCGTGGCGAGCAGGAAGATCACCGTCGCCACACCCGACATCATGATCGCCAGGTTGGGGTCCAGGCCCATGAGCACGGGGGCGACGAAGGAGGCTCCGAACATCGCCACGACGTGCTGGGCGCCGAGGCCCACCGTGCGGGGCCAGCTGAGCCGTTCGTCGGGGCGTACCACCGCTCCGGGTGCGGGTGACTTGCCGTCCCCGTGCAGTTTCCAGCGGACGCCGAGGTCCATGGTGGGGTTTCGCTTTCTCTGTACCGATGTGGGTCTGCACCATTGTCGGGGGTCAGGGGCGGTGCCCCGGCCCTTTGTCCCCGCGCGCGGCCCGGATGCCGGGGACGCGCGGGGTCTGGTGCCCGACCCTTCCGACCAGGGAAGTTTCCCCCGGGCGGTCGGCCGGAACGATCAGCGCCTCAGGCCGGAGGCCCCGGCACCGCCTCGGCCTGCCGCGCGGTCTCGGTCGTGCCGCCGCGCCCGGCGGTGCGCAACACGCCCGCGAACAGGGCGAGTCCGAGGGCCAGTACGGTCACCACGGCGAACGACACGGTCAGGCTGGTCGCCTGGGCCACCCCGCCGATCAGGCTCGGCGCGACCAGTCCCGAGGTGTAGGTGATGGTGGCGACGCCCGCGATGGCCTGGCTCGGGTTCGGGCCCGCGTGTCCGGCCGCCGCGAAGCACAGCGGGACGACCACGGCGATGCCGAGACCCATGAGCGCGAAGCCGGTCATCGCGACAGCGGGCCGGTCCGCGACGACGACCAGCAGACCGCCGAGCCCCGCGAGGACCCCGCCCGCCCGTACGGTGCGCACCGGGCCGAAGCGGTCGACCACCGCGTCCCCGGCGATCCGGGCCACCGCCATGGTCAGCATGAACCCGGTCGTCGTGGCCGCCGCGAGCCCGGGCGAGCCGCCGAGCCGGTCCCGCAGGAACACCGCCGACCAGTCCAGGTTCGCCCCCTCGGCGAACACCGCGCAGAAGCCGACCGCGCCGATCAGCAGGGCCGAGCGGGGCGGCAGCGCGAACCTCGGCGGCGCCTCCTCCTCTTCCGCGGGCCGCAGGTCCAGCACCCAGGTGCAGGCGACCAGGCCGAGCACGGTCAGTACGGCGGCGGCCAGTACATGGTGCAGCCGGGCGTCCGAGCCGAGGTGCGCGGCGAGGGTGCCGGCCGCCGAGCCGATCAGCGCGCCCGCGCTCCACATGCCGTGCAGACCGGACATGATCGACCGTCCGAGCCGCTGCTCGACCTCCACCCCGAGGGCGTTCATGGCCACGTCGGCCATGCCCGCGGCTGCGCCGTAGGCGAACATCGCCAGGCAGAGCGTGAGCAGGTTCGGCGCCAGCGAGGGCAGCACCAGGGAGAGCGTCCAGAGGGTGAGCAGTCCGCGCAGTGCCGTACGAGTGCCGAAGCGGTGCGTGATACGGCCCGCCAGCGGCATCGCGCAGGAGGCGCCGAGCGCGGTGAAGGCGAGCGAGAAGCCGAGCTGTCCCGCGCTCAGGTCCGCGTGGTCCTGGATCCAGGGCACGCGGGTGGCGAACGAGCCGGTCACCGCGCCGTGCACGGCGAACACGGCCGCGACGGCGAAGCGGGCGCGCCTCAGCGTCGCGGCCGGGAACTCCTTCTCGTCGCCCATGTCAGGTCCCCTCCCCAGGAGTCACCGGCAGTACGCCGCGAAAACTATCAGGGAGCCTGCCTGATAGATAGTGGGCGTACGGCCACGCGCCGTCCCGCCCCTCTGGGAGGATTCCGGTCATGCCCGCATCACCGAGCACCGCCCGGCTCATCAACGACCGGCTCGCCCTCCGCCTCCTCCAGCGGGAGGGCTCCCTCACCGCGGGCCGCCTCAAGCAACTCACCGGCCTCTCCCGCCCGACGGTCGCCGACCTCCTCGAACGCCTCGCCGCCTCCGGTCTCATCACCGTCGTCGGCGAGTCCGGCGCCGAACGCCGGGGCCCCAACGCCCGCTTGTACGGCATCGTCGCCGACCGGGCCCATCTCGCCGCGCTGGACGTGCGCACGGGCGGTGTCCTCGTGCTGGTCTCCGACCTGATCGGGCGCGTCCTGGCCGAGGTCTCCGTGCCGATCGACGGGGAGGCGGGGACGGGAGCGGCCGTGGAGCGTGCGGTGGGGGCGGTGGAGCGGGCGGCGACGGAGGCGTCCGGGGGAGCGGGGTGGGGGCGCCTGCACACCGTCGGCATCGGGGCGCCGGGGCTCGTGGACCCCGCCACCGGCGAACTGCGCGACTCCAGCGGACTGCCCGCCTGGCACCGGAGTCTGGTCGCCGCGCTCCAGGAGCGGTTGCCCGAAGCACGGGTGACCGTCGAGAACGAGACCAACCTCGCCGCCGTGGCCGAGCAGCGCGAGGGCGCCGCCCGCGACCGGGACACCTTCGTCCTGCTCTGGCTCGGGCACGGAGTCGGCGCCGCCGTCGTCCTCGACGGCACCCTGCGCCGGGGCGCCTCCGGCGGTACGGGCGAGATCGGCTTCCTGCCGGTGCCGGGGACGGGCGGGCTGCCCTCCGCGACCGACTGCGAGGGCGGCTTCCACGCCCTGGTGGGGGCGGCGGCGATCGGCGCGCTGGCGGCGCGGTGCGGGCTGCCCGTGCCGGGGGTCATGGACGGACCGGGGGCGGCCCGGGTGGTGGCGGAGGCGGTGCAGGCGTTGGCGGGGCCGGGTGGGGAGGCCGCGGCCGCCGCGGATGCCGTGCATGCGGGAGGTTTCCTGGACGCCCTCGCCGACCGCGTCGCCATGGGCGCCGCCTCCGTGGCCGCCCTGCTCGACCCCGGCTGCGTCGTGCTCGGAGGTGAGGTCGGGCAGGCCGGGGGAGCGGAGCTGGCCGGACGGGTGGCGGAGCGAGTGCGGCGGATGTCGCCGCTGGCCACCGAGGTGCGGGCGAGCGAACTCGGTGGCGGAGCCGTGCTGCGCGGGGCCCTGCTGACCGCCCGCGACCGGGCGCAGGACGAGCTCTTCACCCCGCCGGGCCACCGGGACGCCCTTTAGGCCCTGGGAACCCCCAGCCCCTACCGCCCCGCCAGATACTCCTCGAACGTCACCTTCCCCACCGCCTCCTCCGGTGTCAGATGCCCGCCCGCGCGGAACGCCCGGTACGTCCGCCCCGCGAGCGGCACCTCCGCCAGGAGCCGGCGCCGTCCGGTGGCGTGGAGGTAGGCGCGGGCCAGGGAGCGCAGGGACCGTACCTCCGGGCCGCCCATGTCGGGCACCCGGCCTGCCGGTGCTGTCTGGGCCAACTCGGCCAGCCGGGCGGCCACTTCGGTCACCTCCACCGGCTGGTCGGAGAGCCCGGCGGGGAGGAGGGAGAGGGGAGGGGCGGTGAGAGCCCGGAGTGCCGTGGCCACCAGGTCGTGGAACTGGGTCGTCCGCAGCACGGTCCAGTCGAGGCCCGAGTCCTCGATCCGCCGTTCCACCGCGAGCTTGGCGCGGTAGTAGCCGAGCGGCACCCGGTCCACGCCGACGATCGAGATGTGGACCAGGTGTGCCGTACCGGCGCGCCGCGCGGCGGCGATCAGATGGTCCACCGCCTGTTCGTCCCCGCCCCGGGGACTGCTCGCGCAGTGCACCACCGTGTCCACGCCCGTGAGGGCCGCGTCCAGGCCCGGACCGCCCGCGCGCAGATCGACGGCGTACGGCTCGGCGTGCCTGCTGAGCACCCGTACCGCGTGGCCGTCCTCCCGCAGCCGCCCCACGACATGCCGCCCGAGCGTGCCGGTCCCGCCGGTCACCAGGATCGTGCTCATCCGTCCTCCACTTCCCCTGCGGGGCGCTTCACCCCTTCAGAAGTGGGACGGACGGCTGCGCGCGGATGTGACATGGAGGTCGTGGTGACCCGGCGGCGGGCAAGGGCCGTCGTCACCGCCGCCGGGTCCGTCCGCACCTTAAGAGGACTAGACCACTGTGGTCAATAGGTCCGGACCATGCTCAACACGACTGTGAGGAAAGGGGGTTGAGCAGCGCGTTGGTGAGCGGCGCGAGCCGGACCGCCACCCCTGTGAGACAGCCCACACCACCCGCCCGCATGGGTGGCAGTCGGGCATGGCAGACTTGCCGTGTACCAGAAGCAGCGCACTCCGGGGTCGGTGAAATTCCGAACCGGCGGTTACAGTCCGCGACCCGGTCGCTTCCAGCGGCCGGTTGACCAGGTGAAATTCCTGGACCGACGGTTAAAGTCCGGATGGGAGGCAGTGCGCGGCGGGCGGGCATCACCGATGCGCGCCGCCGTATCAGGACCGTCCACACGCGGACGTGCCCCCTCGGCGTCGCACCCGGTAGCGCCCCGTCCGTTCCTGCCGTCGTCATCGACGAGCCCCGGAGTCCGTGCCCCATGAGGCAGGAGGACCCGGGAAGTGTTCACCGGAATCGTCGAAGAGCTGGGTGAAGTCACCGCCGTCGAGAATCTCGACGACGCCTCCCGTTTCCGGCTCCGAGGTCCCGTCGTCACCGAAGGCGCGCGGCACGGCGACTCCATCGCCGTGAACGGAGTCTGTCTCACCGTCGTGGACCACGAGGGCGACGAGTTCACCGCCGACGTCATGGCCGAGACGCTGAAGCGCTCCAGCCTGGGCGTCCTCGCCGTCGGCTCCCGGGTCAACCTGGAGCGCCCCACCGCGGTCGGCGCCCGCCTCGGCGGCCACATCGTGCAGGGACACGTCGACGGCACCGGCGAGGTGCTGGCCCGTACCCCCTCCGAGCACTGGGAGATCGTGAAGATCTCGCTGCCCGCCGACCTCTCCCGCTACGTTGTGGAGAAGGGCTCCATCACGGTCGACGGCATCAGCCTCACCGTGGTCGAGGCGGGCGCGGACTTCTTCACCGTCAGCCTCATCCCGACCACCCTCGCCCTGACCACGCTCGGCCACAAGCAGCCCGGCGACCCGGTCAACCTCGAGGTCGACGTCATCGCCAAGTACGTGGAGCGGCTGCTCGCGGCCGGGCAGGGAGACGCGCGGTGAACTCACTCAACTCCGAGGCGTTCACGCTGTTCGGCCAGCACATCCTCTGGTCCGACATGCTGGGCAACGTCTTCGGCCTGGCGGCCCTCGCCCTCGGCTGGCGCCGCTCCCTGTGGACCTGGCCGGTCCAGTTCGTCTCCGGCCTGATCCTCTTCGCCGCCTTCTACGGCCATCTGACCGGCAGCGCGGGCAAGCAGGCGGTCGTCATGGCCGTCGCCCTCTACGGCTTCTGGCAGTGGCAGCGGGGCAGGAGCACCGCAGGGGGACACATCAGCCCCCGCTTCGCCACCTGGCGCGAGCGGACCGCGATGATCGCCGCCGCGGTCATCGGCACGGTCGCCGTCGCCCTGCTCTTCACCGCCTACCCGTCCCTGTCCTGGGACCCCTGGCCGGACGCCTACATCTTCGTCGGCACCATCGTCGCCATGTACGCCCAGGCCAAGGGCATGACCGAGTTCTGGATCGCCTGGCTCCTGGTCGACGTGGTCGGCGTCCCCCTCAACTTCGCCAACGGCTACGCCTTCTCCGGCTTCGTCTACGTCATCTACGGCGCGCTCGTCCTGTGGGGAATGCGCGACTGGTGGCTGCGCTCCCGCGAGGCGGCGCGGCCCGTCCTGGAAGGAGCCCCGGCATGACCTCGGCACCGCCCCTGCACCACCTCGACACCGACAGCGCCGAGGACTTCACGCTCGACCCGGTCGAGCGCGCCGTCGCCGACATCGCGGCCGGCCGCCCGATCGTCGTCGTGGACGACGAGGACCGGGAGAACGAGGGCGACCTCGTCATCGCCGCCGAGAAGATCACCCCCGAGATCGTCGCCTTCATGATGAGCGAGTGCCGGGGTCTGATCTGCGCGCCCATGGAGGGCGCCGAACTCGACCGGCTCCGGCTGCCGCAGATGGTCGAGGACAACACCGAGGCCCTGCGCACCGCCTTCACCGTCTCCGTCGACGCCTCCGCCGCGCACGGCGTGACCACCGGCATCTCCGCCGCCGACCGCGCCACCACGCTCCAACTGCTGGCGAGCGGCACCGCCGAGCCCGCCGATCTGGTGCGCCCCGGCCACATCTTCCCGCTGCGTGCCCGCGAGGGCGGCGTCCTGGTGCGCGACGGCCACACCGAGGCCGCCGTCGACCTCGCCCGCCTCGCCGGACTGCGCCCGGCCGGTGCCATCGTGGAGATCGCGGGCGAGGACGGCCGGATGCTGCGGCTGCCCGAGCTGATCCCCTTCGCCCGCAAGCACGGCCTGACGATCATCTCCATCGCGGACCTGATCACGTACCGCCGCGCCCAGGAGACCCCGGCCGCGGTGCCCGCGCAGAACGCGACCGGCGCGACCGCCGCCGAGCCCGCCGTCCGCCGAGAGGCCGAGACCCGGCTGCCCACCCGCCACGGCGTCTTCACCGCCTACGGCTACCGGGCCGCCGACGGCGTCGAGCACGTCGCCCTCGTCCACGGCGAACTCGGCGACGGCGAGGACGTCTTGGTCCGCGTCCACTCCGAATGCCTCACCGGAGACGTCTTCGGCTCCCTGCGCTGCGACTGCGGCCCCCAGCTCGACGCCGCCCTGGAGCGCATCCAGGCCGAGGGCCGGGGCGCCGTCGTCTATCTGCGCGGACACGAGGGCCGGGGCATCGGCCTGCTGTCCAAGCTGCGCGCCTACGAACTCCAGGAGCGCGGCCGCGACACCCTGGACGCCAACCTCGAACTCGGCCTGCCCGCCGACGCCCGCGACTACGGCGCGGGTGCCCGCATCCTCGCCGACCTCGGCGTGCGCAGTGTCCGCCTGATGACCAACAACCCCGACAAGACCGAGGCGTTGGAACGCCACGGTCTGAAGGTCACCGACCGCGAGGCGATGCCCGTCCGCGCCGGTGAGCACAACCTCCGGTATCTGCGCACCAAGCGCGACCGGATGGGCCACGACCTGCCCTGGCTGGACACCCCCACCGTGTCCACCTGCGGCGACCAGTAAGCGAAAAGCACTTAGGAGAGACAGACGTGAGCGGCAAGGGTGCACCGGAGCTGTCCGTACGCAATGTGAGCGACCTCAGGGTCGCCGTCATCGCGGCGCAGTGGCACGACAAGGTGATGGACGGCCTGCTGAACGGCGCCACGCGCGCCCTGCACGAGCTGGGGATCGACGAGCCGACGGTCATCCGCGTCCCCGGCAGCTTCGAACTGCCCGTGGCCGCCAAGGTCCTCGCGGGCCGCGGCTACGACGCGATCGTCGCCCTCGGCGTCGTCATCCGGGGCGGCACCCCCCACTTCGACTATGTGTGCCAGGGCGTCGCCCAGGGCCTCACCCAGGTCTCGGTGGAGACCGGCGTCCCCGTCGGTTTCGGCGTGCTGACCTGCGACAACGAGGAGCAGGCCCTGGACCGGGCCGGCATCGAGGGCTCCCACGAGGACAAGGGCCACGAGGCGGTCACCGCCGCCGTCGCGACCGCGGCCACGCTGCGCTCGGTGTCCGAACCCTGGCACTGAGGCACCCCCGGAGCGCGTAGGGTGGAGACCACCATGTCCAAGAAGACGTTCGAGGAGCTGTTCACCGAGCTCCAGCACAAGGCAGCCACCGGCGACCCCGCCACCTCCCGCACCGCCGAACTGGTCGGCAAGGGCGTCCATGCCATCGGCAAGAAGGTCGTCGAGGAGGCCGCCGAGGTCTGGATGGCCGCCGAGTACGAAGGCAAGGAAGCGGCGGCCGAGGAGATCTCCCAGCTGCTGTACCACGTCCAGGTGATGATGGTCGCCCGCGGCATCTCGCTGGACGACGTGTACGCCCATCTCTGAACCGCCCTCCGCGTATCCCCCGTTCCACCGCACCACCCACGTCACACGAAGGAAGCCGAAACCTCATGCTGCGCATCGCTCTCCCCAACAAGGGTTCCCTGTCCGGACCTGCGGGGGAGATGCTGCATGAGGCCGGCTACCGGCAGCGTCGCGAGTCCAAGGAACTGCGCGTCGTCGACCCGGTGAACGAGGTCGAGTTCTTCTACCTCCGCCCCCGCGACATCGCGCTCTACGTCTCCTCCGGCCGCCTCGACATCGGCATCACCGGCCGCGACCTGCTGATCGACTCCGGCGCCGGTGCCGAGGAGATCCTGCCGCTCGGCTTCGCCCGCTCCACCTTCCGCTTCGCCGCCAAGCCCGGCACCGCCGGCGGCGTCGAGGACCTCAAGGGCCGTACCGTCGCCACCTCCTACGAGGGCATCGTCGCGGGCCACCTCGCCGACCGCGGTGTGGACGCCTCCGTCGTCCACCTCGACGGCGCCGTGGAGACCGCCATCGAACTGGGCGTCGCCGAGGTCATCGCGGACGTCGTGGAGACCGGCACCTCGCTGCGCAACGCGGGCCTGGAGGTCTTCGGCGACCCGATCATGACCTCCGAGGCCATCGTGATCCGCCGCACCGGCGCGGCCGGCGACGAGGCCGCGGAGCCCAAGGTCCAGCAGTTCCTGCGCCGCCTCCAGGGCGTCCTGGTCGCCCGCACGTACGTGATGATGGACTACGACTGCCGCGTCGAGCAGCTGGAGAAGGCCGTCGCGCTCACGCCCGGCCTGGAGTCCCCGACCGTCTCCCCGCTGCACAACGAGGGCTGGGTCGCCGTCCGCGCCATGGTCCCCACCAAGGACGCCCAGCGCATCATGGACGACCTCTACGAGATCGGCGCCCGCGCCATCCTCACCACCGCCATCCACGCCTGCCGCCTGTGAGGGACACGCCCCGGATGTCCGACACCCCGCCCGCCCTCCCGGTCACCTTCCGGCCGGGCCGTACCCGGGCCATCCTGCTCACCGCCGGAGTCGTGATCTTCGTGGTCATCTCCGGGATCGGGCTGCTCCTGGAGAAAGCCGGCCCGGGGGAGCAGCTCACCTTCGTGGTCACCGGCGCGCTCATCTTCTGGGTGCTGGCACAGCTCGCCCGGGTGAAGGTCGTCGCCGAGGACTCCGGTGTGACCGTCGTCAACATCGCGAGCAGCCGCAAGCTGGACTGGGCGGAGATCGTCCAGGTCAACCTGCGTCAGGGCGACCCCTGGGTGTTCCTGGACCTCACCGACGGCACCAGCCTGCCCGCGCTCGGCATCCAGCCCGGCGTCGCCAAGCAGCGGGCCATCGCCGACGCGCGGTCCCTGCGCACTCTGGTGGAGCAGCGCGCGCCGCGCGATCCCGAGCCCTCTCAGGGCTGAGCCCCGAGGGTGGTCCGGCCCGAGGTCAGGGACGGATCAGGGGCGGTTCGGGGACGGTTCGGGGCCGCCGCCCCTGCCGCACCGGCCCCTGTCTTGACTAATCTGTTGGCGGAGGCGTCCCCATGGCGCCTCCGCCTCCGTCGTGCCACGCCCGGCGCGCACGGAGGTTTCCCTGCTATCCGAGGAGTGACCCTCTCCGGCGATGGACGGATCGTCCTGTAGTACCTGCGCCGCCCCCTGCCGACATACCGCGGACCCGTTCCGCGTACATGGCGAGGCGGCGGCATCATGACCACCTCTCTGCTGCTTCTCGCGGCGGCCCTCCTGCTCATCCTCGCCAACGGCTTCTTCGTGGCGGCCGAATTCGGCCTCGTCACGGTCGAGCGGCCCGACGCCGAGAAAGCCGCCGCCGACGGCGACAAGCGCGCCCACCGGGTCGTGGAATCGCTCAAGGAGCTGTCCTTCCAGCTCTCCGGCACCCAGCTCGGCATCACCATCACCTCCCTGGTCGTCGGCATGCTCGCCGAACCGGCCCTGGCCGACCTGCTGGACGGCCCCGTGGGCGCGCTCGGCGTCCCCGAGGGCGTGGCCTCCGGCATCGCCGTCATCGTCGGCATGCTGCTCGCCTCCGCGGTCCAGATGGTGATCGGCGAACTCGTGCCCAAGAACTGGGCGGTGTCCAAGCCGCTCCAGGTCGCGCGCTTCGTCGCGGGCCCGCAGCACCACTTCGCGCGCCTGTTCCGCCCGGTCATCGCCGTGCTGAACACGGTCGCGAACAGGCTGGTGCGCGCGCTCGGCGTCGAGCCCGCCGAGGAACTGGCCTCCGCCCGCACCCCCGGTGAACTGGTCTCCCTGGCCCGGCACTCCGCACAGGCCGGAGCCCTGGAGCAGGACACCGCCGACCTGTTCGTGCGCACGCTCTCCCTGGGCGAGCTGACCGCACAGCACGTCATGACCCCGCGCGTGAAGGTCAGCGCGCTTGAGGACTCGGCCACCGCCGAGGACGTGGTCAATCTGACCCGGGCCACCGGCCTGTCCCGCTTCCCCGTCTACCGGGAGAAGATCGACGACGTGGTCGGCATGGTCCACCTCAAGGACGCCCTGGCGGTCCCGGCGCACGAGCGCCTGCGCACCCCGGTCGCCCGCATCGCCCGCAAGGCACTCCTCGTCCCGGAGACCCTGCCGGTGCGGCCGCTGCTGACCCGGCTGCGCAGCGAGCAGCCCATCGCGGTCGTCGTCGACGAGTACGGCGGCACGGCGGGCGTGGTCACCCTGGAGGACATCGTCGAGGAACTCGTCGGCGAGGTCCGCGACGAGCACGACCGCCAGGACGTGCCCGAACTCGTCGCCGCCCCGCCCGAGGACGGCCGCCCCGCCTGGGACGTGGACGGCGGCTGCCGGGTCGACGTGCTCCGGCGCATCGGCCTCGAAGCCCCCGAGGGGCCGTACGAGACCGTCGCCGGTCTGGTCGCCGACCTGCTCGGCCGTATCCCCGCGCCCGGTGACCGGGCCGAACTGCCCGGCTGGCGGCTCTCGGTGCGCCAGGTCCGCCACTACCGCGCCGAGCGGGTCCGCGTGATCCGCACGGCCCCGGTGGCCGCGGTGAAGGAGACCGTGCGATGAGCGTCCTGCAACTCCTCTTCGCGGCGCTGCTCGTGCTCGCCAACGGCTTCTTCGTCGGCGCCGAGTTCGCGCTCGTCTCCGTGCGCCGCAGCCAGATCGAACCGCTCGGTACCGCGCGGGCCCGCCAGGTCCTGCACGGTCTGGAGCGGCTGCCGCAGATGATGGCGGCGGCGCAGTTCGGCATCACCGTCTGCTCCCTGACCCTGGGCGCGGTGGCCGAGCCGACCGTGGCCCATCTCCTGGAGCCGCTGTTCGAGGCGGTCCACCTCCCCGAGGGCATGATCCATCCGCTGGGCTACGCCATCGCGCTCGCCGCGGTGGTCTTCTTCCACCTGGTCATCGGCGAGATGGTCCCGAAGAACCTCGCCATGGCCGCCCCGGAGAAGGCCGCGATCTGGCTCGGTCCCGGCCTGGTGTACTTCGCCCGGCTCTGCCGGCCGGTCACGGTGGCCCTCGGCGCCTGCGCCCAGGGCATCCTGCGGCTCTTCCGCGTCGAGCCCAAGGACGAGGTCGAGGCCGTCGTCACCAGCGAGCAGCTCAACCGCCTCCTTGAGGACTCCGGCCAGGCCGGACTGCTCGACCCCGAGGAGCAGGAGCGCCTGGAGGACGCGCTGGAGCTGGGCTCCCGCCCGGTCACCGACGTCCTCCTCAAGCGGGAGTCCCTGGTCACCGTGGAGCCCTCGGTGACCCCGGCGGAGATCGTGGAGCTGACGGCGCGCACCGGCTACTCCCGCTTCCCGGTGGCCGCCTCGGCCAAGGGGGCCTTCATGGGGTACGTCCACGTCAAGGACGTACTCGACCTGGAGGACTCCGGGCGTGCGGTGCCCCAGCACGTCTGGCGGCCCATGGCCACGCTCCGCGCGGAACTCCCGCTGGACGACGCGCTCGGCGTGATGCGCCGGGAGGCCACCCATCTGGCTCAGGTGGCCGACGCCTCCGGGCGGGTGCTCGGTCTGGTCGCCCTGGAGGACGCGCTCGAACTGCTGGTGGGCGAGGTCCGCGACCCGGCCCATCCGCACCCCGCGCCGTCGCCGCACGAGTCGCCGAAGCCGGAGCGGTCCGGCGCGGAGGTCTCGGCGCCGAGACAGAGCGGGGAGCCGGAGCAGGCCCTGACGGCCTGACCGAGGTCATGCGCAGGCCGCGGGGCCCGTCGTCACATCGCCGACGGGTCCTGCGGCCCCCGCCCCGACAGCACCTCGCCGTACGCCTGCATCAGATCGGGCAGCCGCAGCGTGGCGAGATCGTCCCGGGACAGCGCGCCCGGGTACACCGAGAGCCGCAGATCCCGGTAGGCGCAGCTCTTCTCGTACAGCGTGCGCAGGAAGCGGCCGTTGCCCAGCTCGTCGATCCATCCCTGGTCGACCACGTGCCCGGCGATGGACCGCAGCTCCTCCACCGCCTCGTCGTCCCACCGGTCGCCGTTCTCCGCCGCCAGCACCCGGCCGATCTCGGTGAGTTCGCCGGGGCGGTACGACGGAAAGTCCACCCGGGTCGTGAAGCGGGAGGACAGCCCGGGGTTGGCGGCCAGCAGCCGGTCCATGCCCTCCGGATAGCCGGCCAGGATCACCACCAGATGGTCCCGGTTGTCCTCGGCCCGCTTGAGCAGCACCTGCAGCGCCTCGTCGCCGTACGCGTCGCCCTTGCCGTACCCGGAGTTGGAGAGCGCGTACGCCTCGTCCACGAACAGCACGCCGCCGATGGCAGAGTCGATCAGCTCGTTGGCCTTCACGGCGGTCTGGCCCAGGTACTCGCCGACCAGGTCGGCGCGCTGGGCCTCCACCAGATGGTCGCCGCCGAGCAGGCCGAGGGCGTAGAAGACGCGGCCCAGGATGCGGGCGACGGTGGTCTTGCCGGTGCCCGAGGGGCCGGAGAAGACGAAGTGTCGTTTCGGCGGCTGCACCGGCAGGCCCTGTCCGGCCCGCAGCCGCGCCATGTTGAGCTGTGCGGAGAGCGCCTTCACCTGGCGCTTGACCGGTTCGAGGCCGACCATGCGCTCCAGCTCGGCCAGCGCCTCCTCCAGTAAGGCGGGGTCGGTGGGCCCGGTGGGCAGCGGTGCTGAAGCGGACGTACCGCTTTTCACGCGGACCGCGCGGTCCGGTACGGAGGGCAGGGGGCCGGTCGGCAGGTCCGGTTCGGGCAGGCGCAGATCGCGGCCCTCGGTGCCGAAGAGCGGATCGAGGGTGTCCGGGCCGTCCATGGCGTCCTGTCCGGCACCGGCCAGCGTGATCGCGGCGAAGTCGCCCGGGTCGTCGTACCCGTCGCCCTCGGCGATGGCGGCGAGGCGGGCCGAGGTGTCCATGAAGGCCGGGTCGACCCGGTGCACCGCCCGGTACAGCGGCAGGGCGGCGGCACTGCGGCCGGTGCCCTCGTGCGCGCGGGCCAGCCAGTAGCGCAGCTCCTTGCGCTGGGGCTGCTCGCTGCGGCAGCGCATCAGGGCCGCCGAGAGCAGCGGCTCGGCCTGGCCGTACATCTCCAGGCGCACCCGGGCCATGCCGCCGAACAGCCCGGCCTCGATGCCGAGCAGCGAGTCGTCGAGCAGCGGATCGGTGTGCCGCGTCAACTGGTCCCAGTCCTTGACCAGATAGGAGCGGCACGCGTGCAGGAAGCGGACCTGCGGGTCGGTGTCCACCGGGGGCAGCCCGGCAAGAGCCCGGTCCAGCTCCGGCACATGGCGGCCGTCCAGCCAGTGCGAGGCGTGCGCGAGCAGCAGATCTCTCGGGCTCTCCAGCACCGGCTGCACCCACCAGCCCAGCCAGTACCAGGAGTTGAGGGCGCGGCGGTGCCGGGCGCGCTGTTCCCCGAAGCGGTCGCGGTGCCGGAACATCCGCAGCAGCGCGGTCGTCGTGTCCACGCGCAGCGCGTGCAGCCCGAGCCAGGCGTCGGCCATCCCCGGGTCCATCCGCACCGCGGCGCGGAACTCCTCCTCCGCCTGCGGGTAGGCGCCCATCGTGTAGGCGTCCACGCCCCGCGTCCAGGCGAGGTCGGCCGGGGCCTCGGAGCCCCGCGTGCCGAAGTCCATCATCCCCCCACGAGCAGTGCCCCGATGGTCACCACCGGGCAGGCGCCCGACGGTTGCCGCGGTCGAACCGCTGTGCCGCGGAACGGAGTTGCAGGTGCGCGAGGCAGCAGCTCGAAGGTCGCACCGAGGGCATCGTACCCGTGGGACGACCAGGTGCCGAAGGGTGTGACAGGGGCCGTTGTACGAGGTGGGAGCATACGGGGCGCACACCGCGCGGTGACCCAGAGTGAGAATCCGGGGCCGCCGAGGGGCCCGGAGGCGGCGTCAGGGCAGAACGAAGCCCCCAGTCACGGGGGAACAACCGGGGGCTTCGTGTCAGCGGGGCGACTCCGGGGAGCCGCACATTGAGAACGTAAGACCTGTACGGGCCCTCGGTCAAGCGGAGTTGGGGCGCTCGTGAAAGTTGATCGCCGCCTGTCTTCACAAGTTCACCACACCGCCGATGGTCCCTCACGGTGAGTGACATCTTGGTCCGGTCCATCGGTCATCGCGGGCCCCGGCAGCACCTCGTACCCCTCCTGCGCCTGCCGCACCAGAAGATCCGCACGGGGGCGCGAGGGGTCGTCCGCGAAGTGCGCGCGCTCCGCCGCCGTCCAGCCGTCCCAGAACTCCCGCTGCGCCTCGCCGTCCCGCCGCCGCCCGCGCGCCCACGCCTCCGGCGCCGGCAGCTCCATCCACAGCAGCAGCGCCAGACGCGGGCGCAGCTCCCGGCGGCCCGCGCCGACTCCCTCCACCAGGACCACCGGCGCGGGCGGCAGCGGGCGGGGCGGCCCGAAGACGCGCAGATTCCAGTCGTAGGGCGTGTACCGCGCGCTCTCGCCGCGCGCCAGCGGAGTGATCACCTGCTCCGTGAAGCGGCCGGTCCAGTCGAAGAGGTGGTCGTGGCTCGCGAAGTCGTCCAGGTGCAGCACGGGTGCCCCGCCGAGCGCGGCCGCCAGGCGGGCGGCGAAGGTGGACTTCCCGGAACCGGCGTGCCCGTCGACGCCGACCAGCCGGACCGGACCCAGGGACGGAGGGAGGGCGCGCAGCCGGGCGGCGAGGTGCTGAATGGCGATTCCCGAGGTGTGGTGCGGTGTGGGGGAGTTCTCCGGAAACAGTCTAGTAGCGGCCGGTGCGAGCACTCGCGCGGGCACCGAAAGGTCACCCCTTGAACCACTGGCTGACTTCCGGTCAATGAGGGGATATTACGTTCCGATTCCGCCGACCGATTTGTGAATTTAGGCGTTCCCGGTGCGGCGGCGGCTGAGTAAGGTGCGTCCTGCGCAACTGTGATGCGCCGTATGCGGACGGACAGGAGAGCATGGCCGCGGAGTTATTCGAAGGGCACTATGTATGGCATCCGGCGGCCGACGACCGTGTCCTGGCGAGTGTTTGCGTCGATGTGCGCGCCGGGCGTTATCGCTACGCCCAGGAGGCCCTGGCCGAGACGCGTTCCGACTTCGGCCTGCGCGCCCACCGCTCCCTGGTGCTCGCCTCCGAGGCGGCCGGCACCGACCTGGTCGAGCAGTGGCTCGCCGAGGAGGCCACGCCCGAGTCCACGCTGATGTGGGCCAGGGTCGCCGTACAGCGCGCGATGCGGGCCGCCGACGCGCGCGACGAGCGCGCCGAGACGCTGGAACGGATCGCCCTCACGGCCTGCGACCGGGCCGCCGCCCTCGCTCCCGACGACCCCACGCCCTGGGTCGCCAAGCTCGCCATGGCCCGGCTGCACCGGCTGCGCGACCCCGCGCCGAAGGGCCTGCTCACCTCGCCGCCCGGCCCTTGGCGGCTGTTCTCGCACGTCCTGTCCCTCGACCCCTGGAACCGCGAGGGCCACCACCGCTTCCTCTCCTTCTTCTTCACGCGCCACGGCGGCTCGGTGAACGCGGCCTGGGACGTGGCCGCCTTCCTCAGTCAGCGGGCGCCCGCCGACTCCGCGCTGCGGCTGCTGCCCCTGGTGGCCCTGGTGGAGAGCTACAACCCCACCCAACTGCTCGCGGACCGGGTGTGGGAGCAGCCCCAGTGGCGCTCCACCACCCTGGCCGCCTACCGCAACTGGCTGCCCACGGTGGCCGGTTACCGCTTCACCCCTGTGCTCGACCTGGCCTACCTCGCGCACGCACTGGTCATGGCCCAGTGCGAGTTCGAGGCCCGGGCGGTCTTCGCGGCGATGGGTCCGTACGCCTCGCGCATGCCCTGGAGTGCCTTCGGCGACCCCGCCGAGCAGCTCTCCCGGGCCCGGCGCGCGTGCGGGCTGCCCGTCCCCGGACCCGCCTGACCCCGTACCCGCTCTGTCCCCCAACAGAAAGGCCGAGCTGTGTCGGAACGGATATCGACGCCCCGGGAGAAGTCCCGGGGGGACGAGGAACCGGTCGTCCTCGACGACGACGCGACGCTGCACGCTATGGGTTATCCGCGAAAACTGACGCGCCGTTTCAAGGCGTTCGACAATTTCGCGATCTCCTTCACCATCATCAATATCCTCTCGGGTATTTTCTCCTCCTTCGGATTCGGTATGAATGCGGGCGGACCCCGTGTTCTCGTGTTCGGCTGGATCGGCGTCTCGGTGATGGTCCTGTTCATCGGTGCCGCGATGGCGGAGGTGGCCTCCGCCTATCCGACGAGCGGTGCGCTGTATTTCTCGGCGGGCAAGCTCGCCAAGCGGCACAAGGGCGCCTGGTCGTGGTTCACCGGGTGGCTGAACTTCGTCGGTCAGATCGGCGGAACCGCCGCCACGGGTTACGCGGCCGCCACCTTCATCCAGGCGTTCGTCGCTCTCCAGTGGCCGTCCTACGAGCCGACCGCGCACCAGACCGTGCTGCTCACGGCCCTGATCATCGTGCTCCAGGGGCTCGCCAACACCTACACCGTCCAGCTGGTCGCCCTGCTGAACCGGATTTCCGTGTGGTGGCTGCTGATCGGACTCGTGGTCATCGTGACCGCACTCATCGTGATTCCGGATCACCACCAGTCGGCGTCGTTCGTCACGCATTTCGAGAACAACACCGGCTTCACCAACGGCCTTTACGGCGGCATGTTGGGTCTGCTCGTCACCAGCTGGACGTTCACCGGGTTCGACGGCAGCTTCCACATGTCCGAGGAAACGGTTCAGGCCACCGTCAACGCGCCGAAGGGGATCACCCGGGCCATCGGCTATTCGGCCGTCACCGGCCTGATCCTGATGCTGGCACTGGTCTACAGCATTAGCGACTACGCCAAGGTGGCCGGCTCCGACGCGCCTCCCGTCCAGATTCTCATCGACGGTCTCGGACTCGGCGCCGCCAAGGCGATGCTGCTCATCGTCATCGGTGCGATGCTCTTCTGCGGTCTCGCCAACCTCACCAGCAACACCCGGCAGATCTTCGCCTTCTCCCGCGACGGCGCGATGCCCGGCTCCCGCTGGTGGCACTCCGTCTCCCCGCGCACCCGGACGCCCGTCAAGGCCGTGTGGCTCGCCGTCGCGTGCTCGCTCGCCCTGGTGGTCCCCGGCTGGTGGTCGCACACGGCCTTCACCGCCATCGTCAGCGTCAACGTGGTCGGGCTCTTCCTCGCCTACGCGGTGCCGATCTTCCTCCGGCTGCGCCTCGGCGACGAGTTCCAGCCCGGCCCCTGGCACCTCGGCCGCTGGGGCCGCCCCATCGGCTGGCTCGCGGTGATCTGGATTCTCCTCAGCAGCGTCCTCTTCATGCTCCCGCAGGCCTCGCCCATCACCGTCGACTCCTTCAACTACGCCCCCATCGCCCTGGCGGCCGTCATCCTGATCGCCACGGTCTGGTGGTTCACCACGGCCCGCCGCCGCTTCCAGGGCCCGGTCAGCTACGGCCGGCCGGACGAGGTGGCGGCGATGGATCTGATCTGAGGACTCCCTCCGGGGGTCCGGCAGGTTTCCACGCACGAGGGGGCCCGGGTACGCGTACCCGGGCCCCCTCGGGGTTGCCGTCGGCGGTACCGGGAGGCTGATGTGGACAGCGCCGGAAAGCCGATGCGGGCAGCGCCTGACCAGCCGTTCCGCCATCCCGGCGACCGGCGTCATTGGTTGAACCAATGTTCCTCGTGCGGCATGCGGGGAAGTGCTGGCAGGGGCATGGCGGGGGGCGCATAGTGGGCGCGAAGCCACGCGTCGTCCGCACCCGAATCCGCACCCGTTCCGCGCACCTGTTCCGCACCCGTTCGCACCTGGACTCCCTGGGGGTAGTCGCGTCCATGAGCAGAGCCCAGCAGCCCTCCCGCCGCCATGTCCTCGGGGCGGCCGTGGCCGTCGCGGTCAGCGCGGGGGCGGCCTCCGCCGTTCCCGCCGTCGCCGCTCCGGCCCTACAGCACGGCGGAGCGTCCGGCCGTCCCGTCGAGTACCACGCCTGGACCTCGTACACGGACTGGCGGCGCGGGACCGCACACGGAGTCCGGGCCGTCGCCGGATCGCGCCCCGGGATCGTGATCGCCGCGCCCGCGGGCCGTACCGACTACACCGACCCGCACACCGGCACCACCGCCACCTGGGAGTACGCCACCTGGACCTCGCCCGTCCACCGGCTGTCCGTGCCCGCCACCGAGGTCATCGCCTCCTGGAACGCGCACACCCCCGAGGGCACCTGGCTCCAGGTCGAGTTGACCGGCACCTACTCCGACGGCACCGCGACCCCCTGGTACGTGATGGGCCGCTGGGCCTCCGGCGACCAGGACATCCGGCGCACCTCCGTGGACGACCAGAGCGACGGCAAGAGTTCCGTCTGGACGGACACCTTCGCGATCGACGACGCGAGCACGGGCCTGCGCCTGGTCTCGTACCGCCTGCGCCTGACCCTGTACCGCAAGCCCGGCACCCACACGACCCCCGCGGTCCGCCGCCTGGGCGCCATGGGCTCGGACATCCCCGACCGCTTCACCGTCCCCGCCTCCGCCCCCGGCCTCACCCGCGAACTCGCCGTCCCGCGCTACTCGCAGGAGATCCACAAGGGCCAGTACCCGCAGTACGACAACGGCGGCGAGGCGTGGTGCAGCCCCACCTCCTCGCAGATGATCATCGAGTACTGGGGCGCCCGCCCCACCCCCGAACAGCTCTCCTGGGTCGACCCCTCCTACACCGACCCCCAGGTCTGCCACGCGGCCCGCTCCACCTACGACTACCAGTACGAGGGCTGCGGCAACTGGCCCTTCAACGCCGCCTACGCCGCCTCCTACTCCGGCCTCCAGTCCGTAGTCACCCGCCTCACCTCCCTCACCGACCTGGAAACCCTGATCGCGGCCGGCATCCCCGCCATCACCTCCCAGTCCTTCCTGAAAACCGAACTGACCGGCGCGGGCTACGGCACCTCCGGCCACCTCATGACAGTCATCGGCTTCACCACCGACGGCGACGTCATCGCCAACGACCCGGCGTCCGCGAGCGACGACGCGGTGCGGCGGGTGTACGCGCGGCGGGAGTTCGAGAACATCTGGCTGCGGACGAAGCGGTACAACGCCTCGGGGCAGGTCGCGTCGGGGACCGGTGGCGTCTGTTACCTGTACTTCCCGGAACACCCGACCCCGCGCCGGCGGGCGGCGCTCGCGGCGGTGGGGGTGCGCTGACCGAGGGCTCGTCGCGGCACGCCGGATTGGCCCTCGGGCCGGCCTCGGGCCGCCGCCGCGTCGCCACCTCCGGATCGTCTCGGCGGGGACGAACGGGGCGGTCCCCGGAACCGCCGAGGGAACTACCGGAGGTGGCCGTCGAACCAGCCGATGAGCTTTTCGGGGTGCTGTCCGAAGTAGTTGTAGGCGTAGAACCGCTGGTTGGAGCCCTCGATCCAGAACAGCTCCTTGTCCTCCGCGCCGATCGCGTCGAAGATCTCGGTGCCGTCCTTCTCGGCGTCGATCAGGAAGTCATGGCGCAGTTGGGCCATGAAGGTGGGCACCTTGACCGCGTGGGCGTACAACTGGGGGGATTCGTCGTCCAGGCGCATACCGCAGAGGCCGGCCAGCTTCGTGGCCAGCGCCTCGCGCGCCTTGTCCGGGTCGAGACCGATGTTCCTGGCGCCCTGTTCGATGAACGTCTTGCCGGACACCGTGTTGAGGACCACGAGGGCCTGGACACCGCCGAACTCCTCGGGCCAGAAGTTCATGGCGACGATCGTGGAATTGGCTCCCATGCACCGGCTGTAGAGCCCGAGCTTCATCGCCGCCAGGTTGTCCTGGCCACGGACGTAACGCAGCGATCCGACGACATCGCGGGCCTCGATCAGTCCGAGCCCGCTGGTGATGCCGTTGGCGTCGCTGCTCAGCCCGTGATTGCGGAGGTCGTAGGTGAGGATGTTGTAGCCGGCGTCGTGCAGGAAACGCAGCTCGGTCAGGAAGTCGACCTCGAAGCCACCGAACACACCCAGCTCGGTGTGCCACGGTTCGAGCTGTCCGGGGAATCCGTACCGGTTGCAGGTCATCGGGTGGTTGACCACGAGAAGGCGGTCCGAACCTTCGGCCGGGATGTACCAGGCCTCGAGTGGGACCCCGTCCTTGGAGGGGAACTGCACCTCTTCGTACGCCATCTCCACGTCGGTCGGACGCCTGAGCACCGGTGTGCGTGCACCGTGCGCGAACATCTGCGCGTACTGATCCACCAGTCCCTTCAGCTTCTCCTCGTCGGTGCCGGTGGGCTGCGGCAAAGTGGACAGGTCACGGTCATGCTGGCCGAGGTCGATGTCGACGTCGATCTGCTCGCCCTTGTCGTTGAACGCGATCATGGTTTCTGCTCCATGCTCCGGTCCGGGGTTCTGTTCGGGGGCGACCTCGAGGGTGTCGCGCCGGACGGGTCCGGTCGGCATGGAGTGGTCCGGTCCGACAGCGCAACGGCGACGCGAAGCGTTCCTCGCCGTTGACGCGTACGAAAGGCTGCACCGGTCGTGCAGGCCGCCCACAGTCACCCTCGCCCATGGGTTTTCTCGCCGCAAACGCTTCTGCCGTGCCCCAGGCCGCCCAGTGCCGCCCCCACCCAGTCCGCCCCGTCCGCTCCGTCCACTCCGTCCGCTCCGCCACGCCCCCTCACCCGAACGGCCGCCTCTGCCATACTGCGGATGTCCCGCCGACCGCAGAGACCAGGGCCGGAATTGAATATGCGTCAACAGCCCGTCGCCCTCAGTCAGGCAGTCGGCCCGGGTCGGCCGGCGCGTGGTACGGAGCGCTCCGCGGCGCGCAGGGCCGAGCTCATCGCCATCGGGCGCAGGCTGTTCGCCGACCGGTCCTACGACGCGCTGTCCATGGACGACATCGCACGGCAGGCGCATGTGGCCAAGGGGCTCATCTACTACTACTTCCGGTCCAAGCGCGGTTACTACCTCGCGATCATCCAGGACTCCGTCGCGGACCTGGTCACCTACGCCGCGAGCGGTCTCGAACTGCCCGCCGTGGACCGGCTGCACCGCACGCTCGACAGTTATCTGACGTTCGCGGAGCACCATCAGGCGGCCTATCGCACCATCGTCAGCGGCGGTGTCGGTTTCGACGCGGAGGTGCACGCGATCCGGGACGGGGTGCGCGAGGCGATCGTCGACACCATCGCCGAGGGCGCGTACGGCAGGACCGGCATCGGGCCGCTCGCTCGCAGCGGGCTGTTCTCCTGGGTGTGCAGTGTCGAGGGTGCCACCCTCGACTGGATCGACCGCCCGGCGCTGACCCGCGACACCCTGTGCGAGCTGCTCGTCAAGACGCTCGGCGGCACCCTGCGCGCGATCGAGGAGCTGGACCCCTCCTGCCCGGCCCCGCCCCCGGCCCGCCGGGACGGCTGACCCCGCCTCCGTCCGACCCCGTCCCATCCCGCCTCGCCCCACTCGCTTCGCCCCCGCTCACCACCCCCGCTTCACTCCGACGGCCCCGCGCTCCCAAGATCGGCAAAGCGCCGCGGGCCCTTTTCGGGTTTCCTGAAGTAAGCGCTCGTTAACTGGTGACGGGAGGTCGCCGATCGGGCATACTCACGGCACAGCCGCTGGTCAGCCGCCTCCGAGACCCGGAGCGGGCCATCGGCGAACCGGAACGATCAGGCGGAGCCGCCCGACCCGAGGCGCACCTCCGCCGGTGTGCCCGACAGGGAGGAGACCGACGCCATGTCCGACCGCGACCCGCAGCCGGTGGAGCGTCAACTGCCCACGGAAGAGGCCCGCGATCTGCTCGCGCTCGTCCGTGAGATCGCCCAGCGCGAGATCGCGCCGAAGGCGGCCGAGGAGGAGGACGCCGCCCGCTTTCCGCGCGAGGTCTTCACCCTGCTCTCGGAGGCGGGCCTGCTGGGCCTGCCGTACGACTCCGAGTACGGCGGAGGCGAGCAGCCCTACGAGGTCTACCTCCAGGTCCTGGAGGAGCTGGCCGCGGCCCGCCTCACCGTCGGCCTCGGCGTCAGCGTGCACACGCTCGCCTCGTACGCCGTCGCCACCCACGGCACCAAGCAGCAGCAGGTCGAGCACCTGCCCGCGATGCTCGGCGGCGGGCTGCTCGGCGCGTACTGCCTCTCCGAGCCCGCCTCCGGCTCGGATGCCGCCTCGCTGCGCACTCGGGCCGTCCGGGACGGCGACTCCTGGGTGCTCTCCGGCACCAAGGCGTGGATCACCCACGGCGGCATCGCGGACTTCTACACCGTCATGGCCCGCACCGGCGAGGACGGCCCGCGCGGTATCACGGCCTTCCTGGTCCCCGGCGACGCCGAGGGACTGAGCGCGGCCGTGCCCGAGAAGAAGATGGGTCTCAAGGGCAGCCCCACCGCCCAGGTTCACCTGGACGGCGTACGGGTCTCCGACGACCGGCGGATAGGTGAGGAGGGCCAGGGCTTCTCCATCGCCCTGTCGGCCCTGGACTCGGGCCGCCTCGGTATCGCCGCGTGCGCCATCGGTGTGGCCCAGGCCGCCCTGGACGCGGCGGTCGGCTACGCCACCGAACGCAGGCAGTTCGGCCACCCCATCGCGGACTTCCAGGGCCTGCGCTTCATGATCGCCGACATGGCCACCCAGATCGAGGCCGGTCGCGCGCTCTACCTGGCCGCCGCCCGGCTGCGCGACGCGGGACTGCCGTTCGCCAAGCAGGCCGCCATGGCCAAACTGCACTGCACCGACACCGCCATGCGGGTCACCACGGACGCCGTGCAGATCCTCGGAGGCTACGGCTACACTGCTGACTTCCCGGCCGAGCGCTACATGCGCGAGGCCAAGGTGCTCCAGATCGTCGAGGGCACCAACCAGATCCAGCGGATGGTCATCGCCCGTCATGTGGCGGGGCCGGAGGCTCGCTGAACTGCCCCCTGACCACCTGCGGGGCCGCCAGCTCGACCCACTCCGGGTCGTGGCGGCCCGGCAGGGTGCGGCCCCGGTCGGCCCAGGCGCGCATCATCTCCAGGTAGATGGGCGGGTCCTGCGGCGGCCGGGGCGCTGCCGGTTCCGCGGGCCGTGGGACGAAGGGCCGGCGCTGACGCCCGTTGGCCGTGTGCATGGGGGTCATGCCTGGCCAACGCGGGCCCGCCCGCCGGGGTCACCCTCGCGCCGAATCGAGCGTCAGTTCACTCGCGTCGGCCGTCGGCCACCCGTCCCGCGTCACCCGCGCGGCACGATATTTCACCCGTACGGCACGGCACTTCACCCGCACGGGGCCACGCCTCACCCGTACGGCACAACGCCCCGCCCCCGGTGCGGCTCGCACCGGGGGCGGGGCGTTCGTCGAAAGCGGGCTCAGGCGGCCCGGTCGCGCATCGCCGGTACGCGCATCGGGCGCGAGCCCGGGCCGCCGACGTGCGAGAAGGGCTGCGTGCGCCAGTCCAGACCCTGGGGGAGCGTCAGCAGCAGGGCGGTGTCCTGCTCCTGCGGCGCGTCGGACGCGTCGGCCGGGCGGGCGTCCGCCGCCGTACGGCCGGTGCCCGCGCAGACCGTGAGGCCGAACGGGTTCCACGGCGAGGCGCACCGCGCGTGCTCCGGCAGGATCTCCTCGTCCGCGAGGAGCGCGATGGGCTGCGCGCAGTCCGGGCAGATCACCCGGTACATCTCGAACGTGTCGTAGGTGTCCTCGGCGTCCAGGCTCTCGGCGTCGTCGTCGAAGTCGGGTTCGACGTACTCCGGCACGGGCTCGACGACGCGCGGCTGCCGCCTGGCGGCGGAACGGACGGGGCGCTTGACACTCTGCATGGGATTCTCCCCCTAAGGCTGGGCCGTGAAGGCACTGCGGCCTCGACCACAGCAAGCACTTCCCGTCCACTCTCGGCGGTAATCGTGAGAACATCACGCAGCGCGCACAAGTCCTGTGGTGTTCGTCACATGACGGTGTGAGCGTACCCCGCATGACCTGCGCAGCTCGGGTACCGGAAAGGATCGTGCGGCCTGTAGGTTCTTGCGACATGGAGGAGCTGGACCGACAGATCGTGCAGCTGCTCGTCAAGGACGGGCGGATGAGCTACACAGACCTGGGCAAGGCCACGGGCCTGTCCACGTCGGCCGTGCACCAGCGGGTGCGCCGGCTCGAACAGCGGGGCGTCATCCGCGGCTACGCGGCCGTCGTCGACCCCGAGGCCGTCGGGCTGCCGCTGACCGCCTTCATCTCGGTCAAACCCTTCGACCCCAGTGCCCCGGACGACATCGCGGACCGGCTCGCCGGTGTCCCCGAGATCGAGGCCTGTCACAGCGTCGCCGGGGACGAGAACTACATCCTCAAGGTGCGCGTGGCCACCCCGCACGAGCTGGAGGAGCTGCTCGCCCGGCTGCGCTCGCTGGCCGGGGTCTCCACCCGCACCACGGTCGTGCTCTCCACGCCGTACGAGGCGCGTCCGCCGAGGATCTGACCCCCGTCGGCCCCCATCGGTCCCGTCCGCCCCGGTTCCCGCCCTCCCGCGCGCACGCGAGAGACTGTGGGACATGAGTGACCAGTGCGCCGACCCCACGAGCGACCCCGAGACCGTCCTGCTGCGCCGGGGCGAGGTCCACAGCCCCGCCGACCCCTTCGCCACGGCGATGGTCGTGGAGCGCGGCCAGGTCGCCTGGGTCGGCTCCGAGGGCGCCGCCGACGCCTTCGCCGACGGTGTGGACCAGGTGATCGACCTCGACGGCGCCCTCGTCACCCCGGCCTTCACCGACGCCCACGTCCACACCACGGCCACCGGTCTCGCCCTGACCGGGCTCGACCTGTCGGACGCGCCGTCCCTGGAGGCGGCCCTCGACCGGGTCCGGGCGTTCGCCGCCGCCCGCCCCGCCGACCGGGTGCTCCTCGGCCACGGCTGGGACGCCGCCCGCTGGCCCGGCGGCCGCCCGCCGACCCGCGCCGAGCTGGACGCCGCGACCGGCGGCCGCCCCCTGTACCTCTCCCGCGCCGACGTCCACTCGGCCGTCGTCAGCACCGCCCTGCTGGACCTCGTACCCGCCGCCGTGAACCGCGCCGACGCGCCGCTCACCGCCGACGACCACCACGCCGTCCGCGAGGCCGCCTTCGCCGCGCTCACCCCCGCCCAGCGCGCCGAGGCCCAGCGCGCGGCGCTCGACCGCGCCGCCTCCCTCGGCATCGGCTCCGTGCACGAGTGCGGCGGTCCCACGATCTCCTCCGAGGACGACTTCACCGGCCTGCTGAAGCTCGCCGCCGAACGGCACGGCCCCCGTGTCATCGGCTACTGGGCCGAGCAGGACGTCGACAAGGCCCGCGAACTCGGCGCCCTCGGCGCGGCGGGCGACCTCTTCGTGGACGGCGCCCTCGGCTCCCACACCGCCTGCCTGCACGAGCCGTACGCCGACAACGGCCGCACCGGTACCGCCTACCTGGACGCCGACGCCGTCGCCGCCCATGTCGTCGCGTGCACCGAGGCGGGCCTCCAGGCGGGCTTCCACGCCATCGGGGACGCCGCCGTCAGCGCCGTGGTGGAAGGGATGCGCGCCGCCGCCGAGAAGGTCGGCCTCGCCCGCGTCCGGGCCGCCCGGCACCGCGTCGAGCACGCCGAGATGCTCACCCCCGAGTCCGTCGCCGCCTTCGCGGAGCTGGGCCTGATCGCCTCCGTGCAGCCCGCCTTCGACGCGGTCTGGGGCGGCGAGGACGGCATGTACGCCCGGCGCCTCGGTGCCGAGCGGGCCCGCACGCTCAACCCCTTCGCCGCCCTCCTGCGCGCCGGGGTGCCGCTCGCCTTCGGCTCGGACAGCCCGGTCACCCCGCTCGACCCCTGGGGCACCGTCCGCGCCGCCGCCTTCCACCGCACCCCGGAGCACCGGATCTCGGTGCGCGCCGCGTTCACCGCGCACACGCGCGGCGGCTGGCGGGCCATCGGCCGCGACGACGCGGGCGTGCTCGTGCCCGGCGCCCCGGCCGACTACGCCGTCTGGCACACCGGCGAACTGGTCGTCCAGGCCCCCGACGACCGGGTCGCCCGCTGGTCCACCGACCCGCGCTCCGGCACCCCCGGCCTGCCTGACCTGGGCCTCGACCGCGAACTGCCCGTCTGTCTGCGCACGGTGGTGGGCGGCCGGACCGTGTACGTACGGCCGGGCGAGTGATCTACGGCGGCGGTGCCGGCCGGCGTCCGCGCCGCCGCACCGCCGCCCGACCTGCGCATCCTTGCGACAAGCCCCGCCTCCGTCGGCGTTTGCGCAGGCCACAGGGCTGTTGACAGTCGAAGGGCGGGGGCCGGTAGGTTCGGCCGCGTCCACCACCGGACGCCCGGCCGCCGAGTGTTCGCGTACTCGTCGCAGCGCCGCTGGGTCAGGGACGGTGTGCCGCTTGGGGGCACCGTCACTGGGAGCCAGGCTCAGCGCCCGCGCCGACGGGGGAACGCTCCGCCGGCCGG
The DNA here is from genome assembly GCF_040638245.1 of Streptomyces sp. NPDC026659. Classification (NCBI taxonomy): domain Bacteria; kingdom Bacillati; phylum Actinomycetota; class Actinomycetes; order Kitasatosporales; family Streptomycetaceae; genus Streptomyces; species Streptomyces sp. NPDC026659. The sequence continues at coordinate 402,501 of NZ_JBEZXY010000006.1, forward strand.
CCAGGTGTGACCCGGGTGGGGCCCGGTCGCTCAGTAGACAACGGCTCTAGGTCGACCCGCAGCCGGCGGGTCCCAGGCCGGCCCGAAGGGCGCCGGGCCCCCATCCGCAGCGAACGTTCGCGGTGGATGGCGGTGACGAAAAACCCATCCCTACCCAACTCTTGCGCAATCGACACCACCAGAGGAATGTGCTGTCACGTCATCGCAGGCCGTGACCACTATGGTGGACGCCTGCGTACGACATGAAGGGGCAGCAGTGAACGACGGCGAGACCCTCGAGGCCACGGCCCGGGGGAGGCAGTTCGGTCCGCTCGGCACGGTCCTGGTGATCATTCCGACCTACAACGAGGCGGAGAACATCAAGACGATCGTGGGCCGGGTGCGCAAGGCCGTCCCTGAAGCACACGTACTCGTGGCGGACGACAACAGCCCCGACGGCACCGGAAAGCTCGCCGACGAGCTGGCGGCGGCGGACGACCACGTCAAGGTGCTGCACCGCAAGGGCAAGGAGGGCCTGGGCGCCGCCTACCTCGCGGGCTTCCGGTGGGGCCTGGAGCACGGCTACGGCGTCCTGGTCGAGATGGACGCCGACGGCTCCCACCAGCCCGAGGAGCTGCCCCGCCTGCTCACCGCGCTCAAGGGCGCCGACCTGGTGCTCGGCTCCCGCTGGGTGCCCGGCGGCCGGGTGGTCAACTGGCCCAAGTCCCGCGAGGCCATCTCGCGCGGCGGCAGCCTCTACTCCCGCCTCGCCCTGGACCTGCCGCTGCGCGACATCACCGGCGGCTACCGCGCCTTCCGGCGCGAGACCCTGGAGGGGCTCGGCCTGGAGGAGGTCGCCTCGCAGGGCTACTGCTTCCAGGTCGACCTGGCCCGGCGCTCGGTCAAGGCCGGTTACCACGTGGTCGAGGTGCCCATCACCTTCGTGGAGCGCGAGTTCGGCGACTCCAAGATGAGCAAGGACATCCTGGTCGAGGCGCTGTGGCGGGTCACCGCGTGGGGCGTGGGGGACCGGGTGAACAAGTTCAAGGGCAGGAGCGCCGCCAAGGGCGGGACCAAGGGTGCCGTCGGGGGCGAGACGAAGAGCGGCGCCAAGGGCGCCGTCGAGGGCAAGTAGGCCCCGCCGGGACCGGCTCAGCGCGGACAAGTACCCCCTTATCCCACGCTGAGCCGGGCCCAGGCACACTGGAAGCATGACGACTGGCGCAGCACCCACCCCTCCGCAGACCGGACGCCTCCGGCGCTCGGCCCTGCGCCGCTGGCTGCCGCTGGGCATCGCCGCCTGGCTGGTGCTGGAGATCTGGCTGCTGATACTGGTCGCGGACGCGGCCGGGGGTCTCGCCGTGTTCCTGCTGCTGGTCGCGGGCTTCGTCGCGGGCGCCGTCGTCGTCAAGCGCGCGGGGCGCCGCGCCTTCCGCAACCTGGACGAGGCCCTGCGCCGCGGCACCGCCCCCTCGGAGGGCACCGCTCCCACGTCCGGCGGCGGCAACGGCCTGCTGATGCTCGCCGGTCTGCTGCTGATGATCCCGGGCATCGCCTCCGACGCGGTCGGACTCCTCCTGCTGCTGCCCCCGGTGCAGACCCTCGTACGCCGCCGCACCGAGCACCTGGTCCAGCGCAAGCTGCGGGTGGCCGCCCCGGGCTCCCTCGGCGACGCCTTCCAGCAGGCCCGCATCCACCGCCCCGACGGCAAGGTCGTCCAGGGCGAGGTCATCCGCGAGCGCCGGGACGACGCCCCGGACGGACCGCGCCCGCCCCTGAACCGCTGAGCGCGGCCGGGGCCGTATCCGCACGGCCGGACACGCGGACCCACAGGTGGAGACATGAAAAACCGCGGGCGCCGTACATCACGAAGATGTACGGCGCCCGCGGTTCTCTCGCGTGCTTGCCCCCGGAGGGGTTACGCGGACTTGCGGCTGTCGCGCGGGTGTACGGCGATGTTCATCGCCCCCGAGCGCAGGACCGCCAGGCGCTCCTCGAGGACCTCTTCGAGCTCCTCGCGGGTGCGCCGCTCCATCAGCATGTCCCAGTGGGTACGCGCGGGCTTGGCCTTCTTCTCCTCAGGGCCGTCGCCGTCGACCAGGAGTGCCTGGATCCCGCAGACCTTGCACTCCCACTCCGGCGGAATCTCCGCCTCGACCGAGAAGGGCATCTCGAAACGATGCCCCTTCTCGCATGCGTACTCCACGGCCTGGCGCGGGGCCAGGTCGATGCCGCGGTCCGTCTCGTAGCTGGTCACCACGAGGCGCGTACCGCGAAGAGCTCGCTCACTCATGAATCGTGCCTCCCGGGCTTGTCGCCCACAGGACAGGTGTCGCTGTCGTCGTCATCCGGTCAACGTCCGGTCGGCGGTAAAGATTCCCGTTCAGGGTCATGCGTCGCCGTCGTAGCCGCCCCTTGTTCTACCCACAGGCGCCCGGTTTGTCACATCTGACAGCAGATGTCACTCAGCGTTTCGCTGACTTTGACGCGCAGTAACGGTACGCCTGGCAGGCCAAACGCGTACACTACCGCCCTTTCGTGTGGAACGCTAAATCCTGTCCGGAACCGGATTCCCCGCCTCGTCGATCGCACGCCGCACCGGCACCCGGGCCAGCAGGACGAAGCCGACGACGAAGAAGGCCACCAGCGACACGATCGCCGAACGGTAGCTCCCGGTCAGCTGGTAGGTCAGCCCGAACAGCAGGGGGCCGAGCCAGCTCATACCCCGGTCGCTCAGCTCGTAAGCCGAGAAGTACTCGGCCTCCTTGCCCGGCGGGACCAGATGCGAGAACAGCGAGCGGGACAGGGCCTGGCTGCCGCCGAGGACCAGCCCGATCGCGCCGGCGAGGACGAAGAACCAGACCGGCACCCGGGCGGGGAGGAAGTACCCGGCGCCCAGCGTCAGCGTCCACGCCACCAGCGAGCCCAGGACGGTGCGCTGCGCGCCGTAGATCCGCGCGAGGCGCCCCATGGCCAGGGCGCCCGCCACCGCCAGCACCTGGACGAGGAGGACCGCGCCGATCAGCGTGGACTGGCCGAGGCGCAGCTCCTCCGAGCCGTAGACCGACGCCTGGGTGATCACCGTCTGGATGCCGTCGTTGTAGACGAGGTAGGCCAGCAGGAAGGCCAGGGTGCGCGGGTGGCGGCGCATGTCCCGTACGGTCGCCGCGAGCTGGCGCAGGCCCGTCGGCGCGGCGGCGGTCACCCGCGTGTGCCGGTCGCGCAGGGCGCGCAGCGGGACGAGCGTGAAGGCGCCCCACCACAGCCCGGCCGAGGCCAGGCAGATCCGCACGGCCTCCGTCTGGGTCAGTCCGAAGGAGTCGTGCGCGGAGAAGAGCACCAGGTCGGCGACGAGGACCAGGGAGCCGGACGCGTAGCCGAAGGCCCAGCCGCGCGAGGAGACCGCGTCGCGCTCGGCGGGCGCGGAGATCTGCGGCAGATAGGCGTTGTAGAGCATCATCCCGATCGACTGCGCCGCGTTGGCCACGATCAGGAGCGCTCCGCCGAGCAGATAGCGGTTCCCGTCCAGGAAGAACATGCCGGCCGTCGCCGCCGCCCCGGTGTACGCGGCGGCGGCCAGCAGCGGCTTCTTGCGGCCGGTGCGGTCGGCGGCGCTGCCCACCAGCGGCATGATCAGCACGGCCACGATCACCGACAGGGAGACCGAGTAGGCGAAGAACGACCCCGCGCGCACCGGGATGCCCAGCGGGTGCACATACCCCTCGGCGTCGGCCGCGTTGCGGGCGACCGCGGTGAGGTACGGGCCGAGGAACACGGTCAGGACGCTCGTCGAATAGACCGAGCACGCCCAGTCGTAGAAGTACCAGCCGCGCTGTTCGCGCCGCAGTCCGGCGGCCTCGTCGGCCACCTCCGCCCGCACGGTGTCGGTGCCCACCCCGCGCCCTCGCTTCCCCGCCGCAGTGCCGTGCGCGCGGCGGGCGGCGAGGGCACTCCGGGGCGTTCAGACCCAGGCGCCCCGGTCCTCCATGACCTCGCGCAACGTGTCGATGTGATCGGTCATGATGCCATCGACCCCCAGGTCCAGGAGCCGGTGCATCCGCTCGGATTCGTTGATCGTCCACACGTGCACCTGCACCCCGCGCGCGTGGGCGGCGCGCACGAAGGCCGCGTCGACCACCGGGACGCCCGACTGGGCCTCCGGCACCTGCGCGGCCACCGCCGAGCCGCGCACCGGGACGGGCAGGCCCCAGGAGCGCAGCCGCAGGCCGAGCACCCCGCGCGTGCCGAACGAGGTCGCCAGGCGCGGCCCGGCCAGCCGCTGCGCCCGCACCACCCGTGCCTCGGAGAAGGAGCCCGCGCACACCCGGTCCCAGGCGTCGGTTCGCTCGACCAGGTCCAGGAACGGCAGCAGTGCCGACTCGGACTTGAGGTCGACGTTCCAGCGGACCTCGGGGAACGTCTCGAGGAGTTCCTCGAAGAGCGGCACCGGCTCCTTGCCCGCCACCCGGGCCTCGCTCACCTCCCGCCAGGGGAGGTCCGCGATCCGCCCCCGGCCGTCGGTCGTGCGGTCCAGGGTCGGGTCGTGGAAGGCGACGAGCCGGCCGTCCGCCGTGGTGTGCACGTCGGTCTCCATGTACCGGTAGCCCAGCTCGGCCGCGCGCCGGAACTGCGCGACGGTGTTCTCCAGGCCCTCGGCCGCGCCGCCCCGGTGGGCGAAGGCGAGCGGGGCGGGATGGTCCAGGTAGGGGTGGCGTATCCGCGAGGTCACGGGCGCAGTATCGCGCGGGCGGGTGTCCCGGCGGCAACCACGGTGGCGGGACCGCTCGACGGGAGGGCGAACACGCGCAGGAACAACTGGGCGAGCGGGCCGATCGCCAGCGCGTACAGGACCGTCCCGACGCCCACCGTGCCACCGAGCGCGAAGCCGGTCACGACCACGGCGACCTCCACGCAGGTGCGGATCAGCCGGATCGAGCGGCCGGTGCGCCGGTGCAGCCCGGTCATCAGACCGTCGCGCGGGCCGGGGCCGAAGGCCGCCGCGATGTACAGGCCGGTCGCCGCGCCGTTGAGGACGATCCCCGCCACCAGCAGCACGGCCCGTGCGACTAGACCGTGCACGGCGGGCAGCACGGTCAGGGTCGCGTCCAGGGCGAAGCCGATCACCAGGACGTTGGAGACCGTGCCGAGGCCGGGGCGCTGGCGCATGGGTATCCAGAGCAGCAGCACGAGAGCGCCGACGAGCGTCATGACGACGCCGATGCTGAGCCCCGTGAGCCGGGACAGGCCCTGGTGCAGCACGTTCCACGGCTCCAGGCCGAGGTCCGCGCGGACGAGGAGCGCCGAACTGGCGCCGTAGAGCGCGAGGCCGCCGTAGAGCTGGACCAGGCGTCGGCCGAGACGGCCCCGAGTGGACATGGGATACCCCCCTGGGGTGGAAGCAGTGGACTGACCCGTGTCACTCTGTGGCTCGGTAGGGACGGTCATCCATGGCCAATCCGAGGAAGGTGGACTGATCTTCATGGCGCAGTGGACCTCGGCGGTGGGTGCCGCCCAGCTGGCGCGGCTCCTCAACTCCCAGCAGAAGCGTCCCGCGGGCCCCGGAACCCGTAGGCCGCCCGCCTACCGTGCCCTCGCCGACGGCGTACGGCTGCTCGTCCTGGAGGGCCGCGTGCCGGTCGCCGCGCGGCTGCCCGCCGAGCGCGAACTCGCCCTCGCCCTGTCCGTCAGCCGCACCACCGTCGCCGCCGCCTACGAGGCACTGCGCGCCGAGGGCTTCCTGGAGTCCCGGCGCGGTGCGGGCAGCTGGACCGCCGTCCCGGCGGGCAACCCGCTGCCCGCGCGCGGCCTCGAACCCCTGCCGCCCGAGACGCTCGGCTCGATGATCGACCTCGGCTGCGCGGCCCTGCCCGCCCCCGAGCCGTGGCTCACCCGCGCCGTCCAGGGCGCCCTGGAGGAGCTGCCGCCGTACGCGCACACCCATGGCGACTACCCGGCCGGACTCCCCGCCCTGCGCGCCATGATCGCCGAGCGCTACACCGCGCGCGGCATCCCCACCATGCCCGAGCAGATCATGGTGACCACCGGCGCGATGGGCGCCATGGACGCGATCTGCCATCTGTTCGCGGGCCGGGGCGAGCGGGTCGCCGTCGAGTCGCCCTCCTACGCCAACATCCTCCAGCTGATGCGCGAGGCGGGCGCCCGGCTCGTCCCCGTCGCCATGGCCGAGGGGCTCACCGGCTGGGACCTCGACCGCTGGCGCCAGGTACTGCGCGAGGCCGCGCCCCGGCTCGCCTACGTGGTCGCCGACTTCCACAACCCGACCGGCGCCCTCGCCGACGAGGACCAGCGGCGACGGCTGGTCGACGCGGCGCGCTCGGCGGGGACGGTCCTGGTCACCGACGAGACCATGAGCGAGCTGTGGTTCGACGAGGACCTGGGCCGCGAAATGCCGCGCCCGGTCTGCGCGTTCGACCCGGCGGGCTCGACCGTCGTCACCGTCGGTTCGGCCAGCAAGGCGTTCTGGGCCGGGATGCGCATCGGCTGGGTGCGCGCCGCCCCCGACGTCATCCGGAGCCTGGTCGCCGCCCGCGCCTACGCCGACCTCGGCACGCCCGTCCTCGAACAGCTCGCGGTGAACTGGCTGTTCAGCACCGGCGGCTGGGAGGAGGCGGTGGAGCTGCGCCGGGCGCAGGCCCGCGAGAACCGCGACTGTCTGGTGGCCGCCGTCCGACGCGAGCTGCCGGACTGGGAGTTCGAGGTGCCCGAGGGTGGACTGACCCTGTGGGTCCGCGCGGGCGGCCTCTCGGGCTCGCGGCTGGCCGAGGCGGGGGAGCGGGTCGGTGTCCGGGTGCCCTCCGGGCCCCGCTTCGGGGTGGACGGTGCCTTCGAGGGCTATGTGCGGCTGCCGTTCACCGTCGGGGGCGCGGTGGCGGACGAGGCGGCGGTACGGCTCGCGGCGGCGGCGCGGCTGGTGGAGACGGGGGCGGGGGGCGGGGCGGAGCCGCCGCGCACGTTCGTGGCGTAGGAGCGGCGTAGAAGTGGCGTAGCAACCGGCAGGGCCGGGCGGGGAGTTGATCCCGTCCGGCCCTGCCGCGTCGTACGCCCGTCAGGACTCGGCGCCGACCGCCTCCGCCACCACGGGAGCGGCGACGGTGTCGTCGGACTTGGTGAGCCGGGCGGACTCGATGGGCTGGGCCGACGGCACGGGTTCCGCCGCCTCGGCCGGTGTCGTGCGCGGCGGCAGCAGCGCCAGCACCGCCTGCCGGTCGGTCTCGCCCGTGGCGTCGTCGTACGGGTCGGGCGTGGCCGGGACCTGGAGGCGGAGCACCGGACCAGAGCCGAGGCGGGCGTAGCCCCGGCCCGCGGGGACGTGGTCGGGCGGCGTGGTGTGCGGGGGTTCGCCCAGCACCGCGGCCACCTGCTGGGCGGTCGCCGGGCCGAGCACGACCCGCGCGCGGGTGTGACGGCCGACGGCCTCGCTCAGGCTGTCCGCGCTGTCGAACTGCTCGGCCAGGACCACCGTGACGTTGGCCGCGCGGCCGTGCCGCAGCGGGACCTGGAGCAGCGCCTGCGGGTCGGTGCGGTGCTCGGCCTCCGCGAGGTGCGTGAACACGGTCGGCCGGTCGAGCAGCAGCCACAGCGGGCGCCGGGTGTCCTCGGGCATCGGCTCGCCCGCCTGCCGGGCCCGGTTGACCGCGAGGAGCCGCCGCTCGGTCTCCTGCGCCGCCCACTCCAGGCTCGCGACCGCCCCGGCCGGGGCGCACTCCACGGCCAGTACGCCGTCCCGTCCGGTCAGGCACGCGTACTCGCCGGTGCCGCCGCCGTCGACGACCAGCACGTCGCCGTGCTGGAGGGCCTGGAGCGCGATGGAGCGCAGCAGGGTCGAGGTGCCGCCGCCGGGGTGGCCCATGGCCAGCAGATGCGGCTCGGTGGAGCGGACACCGGTGCGCCAGACGACCGGCGGCACGTCGCGCTCCTCCTCCTCGAAGGAGAGCGGGAGCGTGCGCTGGACCTCGCTCTGGTCGGTGAAGCCGAGCACGGTCTCGCCGGGCGCGGTGACGAACCGCTGGGCGGTGATCCCGCTCGGCAGCGGCGCGAGCGCGGACAGGGTGAGCCGGTTGCCCTCCTCGTCCCAGTCGAAGCGGTACTCGCGGCCGCGGCCGGCCTTCGCGCCGAGCAGCCGCTCGACCCGCGCACGGGCCTCGGGGTCGCCGTCGGGGAAGTAGGCGGGGTAGCGGATCACCAGGTGGCCGACGCGGCCGCCGTCGTCGAACTCGTGGTCGGCGAGGACCTTCTCCCACTCGCCGCCGTGCGCGTACAGCGGGGCCGGGTCGTCGGCCGTCGAGAAGACGGGCACCAGGGCCTCGTACAGCGAGCGCAGCCGCTCGGTCTGCGCCGGGTCGGGGCCGTCGGGCTTCGCGGGGGTGCGGTCGCGGCCGTACCAGGCGGCCGCCGCCATCAGGGCGATGGCGGCCAGCAGCGGGCCGTACGGCGTCATCGCCACAACCAGGACCACGGCGGCCGCCAGGAACAGCAGCGGTCCGCGCTTGTCCTTGGGCGTCGCGGCCCACTTCTGCCGCCCGGCCGCGGCGAGGCGGCCGAGCCCGCGCGAGAGGGTGATCAGCGGGTGGAGGACGTCGGTGGCGCTGTCGGCCGCCGTCCGGGCCATGTCCCGGCTCCGGGCGAGCTGCGTGCGGGCGAGCTGCGCGCTGTCCTTGCTCAGAATGCGGGGAAGTGGGCGCCGGGCCACTGCTGTCTCCTGTGCGTGGTGCCGAGTGGGGCGGGGTGTGCGCGGGGGTGCGTACGCGCGGGGTGTGCGCGGTGGTGCGTACGCGCGGGGTGCGCGGTGGGGCGTACGGGCGGGGTGGTCCCCCTCGGACGGCGCGGTGCCCGCCCTCGGGGGAGGAGGGGCTTCAGAACTTGATGCCGCCGAGGAGGCTCGCCAGACTCTCGCCGCCGGCCTTGATGCTCGGGGCGATGGCCGTGCTCGCGAGGTAGAAGCCGAACAGCGCCGAGATGCACGCGTGCGTGCCCTTGAGGCCGTCCTTGCGGAAGAAGAGGAAGACGATGATGCCGAGCAGGACCACGCCGGACATGGAGAAAATCATGGGGGACCTCCTGGTGTCGTAAGGGGGGACAGTCACCATGAGTACTTCCAGGATCACAGGATGTATCCATACGATAAAAGGTGCAACTGGGTGAAAAGTGCCGCTTTTCCTCCGGGTGGCCGAGCCCGCGCTGCGCCGTGGGGCCGCATCGGTGCGTCCGACCGGGTCTGCCGGGTCCCCCACCTCGGTCGCACCCGGTCCGGCCCGGTACGAGGAAGTACCCTGACGATTCACCTGAACGGTTGCAACGAGAGGCGGTCCGGCCGATGAGCGAAGCCCCCGACCCCGAGGTCGTGGAGCTGGCGACCAAGATCTTCGATCTGGCCCGGCGGGGGCGGACCGAGGAGCTGGTCGCCTACGTCGACGCGGGTGTTCCGGCGAACCTCACCAACGACCGGGGCGACTGTCTGGTGATGCTCGCCGCCTACCACGGGCACGCCGGCACCGTCCGCGCGCTGCTGGCCCGCGGTGCCGACGCCGACCGGATCAACGACCGGGGGCAGACCCCGCTCGCCGGGGCCGTCTTCAAGGCCGAGGCCGAGGTGATCGACGTCCTCCTGGAGGCCGGTGCCGACCCGGCCGCGGGCACGCCCTCGGCGGTCGACACCGCGCGCATGTTCGGCAGGACCGAACTCCTGGAGCGCTTCGGCGCACAGTGAGCCGCGCGCCTCGGACGGACACGGGCGAAGCGCCCGGCCGGACACGGCGCGCGACGGCGGGGGAGTGGTGCGAACAGCGGGGGAGGCGGTACAAGCCGCCGGAAATACGGTCGCGGCAGCACAGACCGCGGGTCATCATGACGACGTGATTCACGGACGCGGGGGCGGGGCAGGAGTTGCCGCACCACGCGGTCCGTGACGCGGTCCGCATGGGCCACCTACGAGAGGCAGAGAGAAATGGTCTTCGGCAAGCAAGAGACGGCGGGCGCTCCGACGTTGTGTCACGCGGCCAGGTAGTGCGTGTTCCCCGGTTGCGTCGACGCTTGATGTGAGGCTGTTTCCCATGTTCGATCCGGTCATAGCGCCCAGCGGTACCCTGCTGGGCCTGTTGCAGCGGGGCCGCGGTGACGGCACCCTGCACGCGCTCACCGCCCCCCGCGCGGAAGCGCTCGAAGCCCTCGACCACTGCGTGCTCCACGACCCCCGCCACGACTGGCAGGTGGAGAACCGCTCCCTGTACTACGCCCGGCTCTACCTCGACCTGAACGGCGAGCTGGACGCCATCGAGGCCCACCTCTTCGGCGCCGAGGACATCCTCGACGGCGACGAGTCCCGCACCGGACTCGCCCTCGCCGTCCTGGGCCACCTCGCCTCCTACGGCCGCCTGGACGCACTCGCGCTGCTGCGCCGGTACGCCGCCCACGGCGCCAACTGGGCCTGGGCCCTGGACGAACTCGCCCTGCGCGACGACGACGCGGGCCTGCGCGCCCTCGCCGCCCCCGTCCTGGCCCGCTTCCCCGCCGACGCCGCGGGCGACGCCGAGCTGGCCGCCACCGTGCGCGACGCCTTCGAACCCCGGCCCTGGCGGCTGTGGGCCGAGGACCCGCGCACATCCATCGCCACGCGGGTGCGCACCGCCCAGGAGGCGGGCAGTTTCGACCGCTGGCAGCGGCAGATGCGGCCCGGCGGACCGCGCCCCGGCTGGAGCGTGGCCGCCGTCCTCGACTGGGCCCAGCAGGGCCTGGAGCGCGGCGCCGCCCTCCATGTCCCCGCCGCCCGCTGTCTGGCCGCCGTGGCCGGACCGGAGGACCGCGCGGAGATCCTGGGCGCCGCCCGCACCGGCACCGAGGGCGCCCGCTGCACGGCCCTGCGCTATCTCGCCGACAGCGCCGACCCCGAGGCCCTCCCGCTGATCGAGGCCGCCGTCGCCGACGGCACCACCGGGGTCGTCGAGGCCGCCGTCGACGCCTTCGAACGGATGCGGACCGAGGCGGCCGTGGAGCACGCGCGCCGCTGGGCCGAGCGGCCCGACGCGCTCGGCGCCGCCGCCGGACGCGTCCTCGCCTGCCGGGGCACCGCCCAGGACGGCGACCTCGTCCTCGGCGCCCTGCGCGAGGCCGTACGGGGCGAGGGGCCGGACGCGCCCACCCTGTGGACCCTGGTCGACGGCGCCGGGCGCCTGGGCATCGCCTGCGCGGCCCCCGTCCTGCGCCACGTCTACCGCGAGACGGCCTCCTCCCATCTGCGCGGCCGCGCCGCCGGCGCCCTCGCCGCCACCGACCCCTCCTTCGCCACCGGCTTCGCCGTCGAATGCCTGTGGGACTGCGAGGAGACCACCCGCGAACTGGCCGCCCGGCACGCCGAGACCGGCGACGCCCGCGTGGTCGAGCGCCTGCGCCGCCTCGCCGCCGACCCGGCCGAGGAGGCCGAGGTCCAGACGGCGGTCCGCAGCCGCATCGGCCCGGACGCGGCCGCCATGTGACGGCTCCCGGGGCCGGCCGTACCCCCGGCCGGCCCCGGAGCGAGCGGCCGGGCACGTACCGCCGGCCCCGCGCGCGGGCCGATGCGGACCGACGCGGACTGATGCGGGTCGATGCGGACTGATGCGGGCCGACGCGCGCGGACCAACGTCATGGGACGTTCCCCGCCCGGACAGATCGACGTCGACGCGGACACGCCTGTCATGGCGAGAACAGCCGTATGCGTGTCGTCATCGTGACCGAATCCTTTCCGCCCGATGTGAACGGCGTCGCCCACTGCGCCGTCCAGACCGCCCGGCATCTCGCCGAGCGCGGCCACGCCCCCCTCGTCGTCGCCCCCGCTCCCGCGCCCGGCACCCCGCTCGGCCCCGAGCCCTGCCCCGTCGTCCGCGTCCCCTCCCTGCCCCTGCCCGGCTACCCCCAGGTCCGCGTCGCGCTGCCCAGCAGACGCCTGGCGGCCGCGCTCACCGCGCACCGCGCCGACCTGGTCCACCTGGCCAGTCCCTTCGTCCTCGGCGTACGCGGCATGGCCGCCGCCGCCCGCCTCGGCATCCCCGCCGTCGCCGTCTACCAGACCGACCTCGCCGGGTACGCGCGGACGTACCTCGGTGCCGGTGAGGCGCCCGCCTGGCGGCGCATCCGCTCCGTCCACTCCGCCGCCGACCTCACCCTCGCCCCCTCCACCGCAGCCCTCGCCGACCTCGCCGCGCACGGCGTGCCCCGGCTGCGGCTGTGGCCCCGGGGCGTGGACACCGCACGCTTCCGCCCCGACCGGCGCGACGGGGCGCTGCGCCGCGAACTCGCGCCCAACGGCGAGCTGATCGTCGGCTACGTCGGCCGTCTCGCCCCCGAGAAGCGCGTCGACCTCCTCGCCGGGGTCTGCGGCCTGGACGGCGTACGGGTCGTCGTCGTGGGCGACGGACCCAGCCGCGCCCAGCTGGCCGGGGCGCTGCCCGGCGCGGTGTTCCTCGGGCGCCGCGAGGGCGGTGAACTCGCCCGGATCTTCGCCTCGCTGGACGTGTTCGCGCACACCGGCCCCTTCGAGACCTTCTGCCAGACCGTTCAGGAGGCCATGGCGAGCGGGGTGCCCGTGGTAGCGCCCGCCGTCGGCGGCCCGCTCGACCTCGTCGACCACGGCCGCACCGGACTCCTCGTCCCGCCGGACGACACCCCCGCCCTGCGCGACGCCGTACGCGCCCTCGCCGCCGATCCGGCGCTGCGGGCGGCCTACGGCGCCGCCGGACGGGCGGCGGTCGAACGGCGCACCTGGGCCGCCGTCGGAGACCGCCTCATCGCCCACTACACCGACGTCCTCGCGGCCCGCCGTACGGCGGTGGCGGCATGAGCGGCGGCACGATCGCCCGGCCGCTGCGCATCGTGCGGCTCGCCAACTTCGTCGCCCCGGCCTCCGGCGGCCTGCGCACTGCCCTGCGCGAACTGGGCCGGGGCTACCGCGTGGCGGGCCACGAACCCGTGCTGATCGTCCCCGGCGACCGGCACACCGACCGCGAGACCGAGCAGGGCCGCGTCATCACCCTCCCCGGGCCCCTGCTGCCCGGCACCGGCGGCTACCGCGTCCTGACCGGACAGGCCCGCGTGGCCGCCCTCCTGGAGGAGCTGGCCCCCGACCGCCTGGAGGTCTCCGACCGTACGACCCTGCGCTGGACCGGACGGTGGGCGCGACGCGCCCGGGTGCCGGCCGTCATGGTCTCGCACGAGACTGCCGACGGCGTGCTGCGCACCTGGGGCGTGCCCGAGCAGTTGTCCCGGCGGGCCGCCGACGCCCTCAACACCCGCACCGCGCACGTCTACGCGCGCGTGGTGTGTACCACCGAGTTCGCCGCGCGCGAGTTCCTGCGCGTCGGAGCGCGCAACGTCGTACGCGCTCCGCTGGGCGTCGACCTGACGGAACGGCACCCCGCGCTCCGGCACACCGGTCCGCGCGCGGCGTACGCGCGCGGGGGCGAGACGCTGCTCCTGCTGTGCTCGCGGCTGTCCGTGGAGAAGCGGCCGAGCACCGCGCTCGACGCCCTGGAGGTGCTCCTGCGGCGCGGGCGGCGGGCGGTGCTGGTGGTGGCGGGAGACGGGCCGCTGCGGGCCCGCCTCGAAGCACGCGCGCGGGAACGCGGTCTTCCGGTCCTCTTCGCGGGCCACATCGGCGACCGGGCCGCCCTCGGCGCGCTCCAGGCGGCCGTCGACGTGTGCCTGGCACCCGGCCCGGCCGAGACCTTCGGCCTGTCCGCGCTGGAGGCCATGGCGTGCGGGACGCCCGTCGCGGTGAGCGCGTCGTCCGCGCTGCCCGAGGTGGTCGGGTCGGCGGGCGCCGTCGCGGCCGACCACGGCGTGGGGTTCGCCGACGCCGTGGAGACGCTGCTCGCCCGGCCGGAGCGGGTGCGGCGGGAGGCGGCACGCGCGCGTGCCGAGTGCTTCGGGTGGGGAGCGGCCGTGGAGGCGTTCCTGGCCGCTCATGACGCACCGGTGCTCGGGGGCGGCGGCGGAACGGCTCGGGCGGACGTGGGGGAGGGCGTGGCACGGGAACGTGGCGTGGCGCGGGAGCGCGAGGAGGGGGCCGTATGAGAACCCTGCGCTACGTGGCCCTCGGCGACTCGCTCACCGAGGGCGTGGGCGACCCCGCTCCCGGCGGGCCGCGCGGCTGGGCCGCTCTGCTGGCGGAAGGGCTCAGGGAGGACCCCGGGCGGGTGGAGTTCGCCAACCTCGCCGTCAGCGGGGCCCGCGTCCGCGACGTGCTGCACCGGCAGACCCCGGCAGGACTCGCACTCCGCCCCGACCTGGTGTCCGTGGCGGTCGGCGTCAACGACACGCTGCGCGGCTCCTTCGACATCCGTGAGGTGGCCGACGGGCTCGACCGGGTCTACGCCGCCTTCACCGGGCAGGGCGCCACCCTCCTCACCCTCTGCCTGCCCGACCCCGGCGCGCTCCTCGGCCTGCCCGCCGCCCTCGCCCGCCCGCTGGCACGGCGCCAGCGGTCCGTCAACGCGGTGACACACGCGCTGTCCGACCGGTACGGCGCGGTCCATCTGCACGCGCACGAGGGGGCCTGGCTCACCGACCCCGCCCTGTGGAGCGCGGACCGGCTGCACCCCGGCGAACGCGGGCACCGGCACCTCGCCGCCCGCTGCCACGCCGTACTCGCCCGCGCGGGCCTCGCCACCGGGGCCCCACCGTCCCCCGACCCCGGACACCCCGCCCCGACTCGCGCCGCCCGCCTGTGGTGGCTGGCCACCGCGGGTACCGGCTGGGTGGCCCGGCGCTCCACCGACCTGCTGCCCGGACTGCTCCGCCTGGCCGTCGAGGAGGTACGCCACGGCACGGGGGCGGAACTGGACGCGCGCGCGTCGGCGGAGACGGCGGGGGCGCTGGCCGCGCCGGCGCCGCCGCGACCGGTGTCCACCACCCGCCCCGGCATCCGGCGCGTGCCGGTGGCGCGGCCCTCCGACACGGTTCACCCGACCCGGTCCCCGGCGCCATGACCCCTCGTACGACCGGCTCTTGGGCGCCCCGGGCGGGTGGTCTCGCGCCGCTGTGACGTCCGTCGCTTCTGCGCCGTTTGGGTTGTTGTCAGATCGAGGACCTAATCTGTGCACCGTGACTTCGCCTGCAACGACGGACAGCGTTCCGCCCCAGCTCAGCGCGGCGCCGCGCCCGGCGCCGGGCCCTGCCGCCGACGAGGGCCTGGCGCGGCGGCTGCGCGCGCTCGCCTGCACCGCGCCGCTGCACGACCTGGACGCGCGCAAGGCCAACCTGGCCGGCGAGTACTCGGTGTACGGCATGGCCGAGGTGGCCCTCGCCGCCATCGACCTGGTCACGCTCAACATGGACTTCGACACGGGCGCCGACCACGACCAGATAGTGGCCCGGCTCGTCCCGCGCATCGCCGCCCAAGCCCCGCACCGCCCCGCCCCCGAGCACGAGCGCGTGGCCCGCTGGGTCCTGGAGAACCTGATCAACGTCGGCAGCGCCGACCGGGGCTTCCGCGCGGTCTACGGCACCTTCGCGGCGGACGGCAGCTATGTGCGCCGCGACTACGACTTCAAGCTGATCGAAGAGGTCCCGGGCCCCGGCGGCACCGTCTACCTGCGCACCACCGACGAGGCGGTCAACGTCCTCGTCGGCGCCCTGGACACCGACGTCACCAGCGCCCAGATCGCCGCCGAGGTCAAGCTGGAGGTGCTGATCAGCCGGGGCCGTCTCGCCGACGCCCAGCTCGCCGCCGAGCAGGCCCGCTACCGCACCGTGCAGTACTCCGAGACGCTGCGCCGCGCCCTGGAGGCCACCCGGCGCAACGTCCGAGCGGTCGACTGGCTCAACTCCGTGCCCGACATGATCGCCGAGGCCCTGGACCACGTGGCCGAGCGCTACCGCCACGAGAACGCGATCCTCACCAACATCCGCAAGGCCCGCGACGAGACCGAGGAGCCCGAGCACAAGCGGCGCGCCGCCGAGCTGGTCGACATCGTCAAGGACTGCATCCGCCGCCACACCCAGCTCCAGTCCCGCCTCCTGGAGGCGGGCCCGCTCTTCCGCGCCGAACAGGACCGGCAGGCGTTCGCCACGCCTACGGCTTCCGCCGGCATCGACCTGTACGGGCATCTTGTCGCGCCGGTGCTGCCGTTGCCCGTGGAGCAGGCGATCCGGGTCACCGATGCGTTCTTCGCTCGTGGGACGGGGTTGCGTACGCCGGTGTCCGTGCGGGTTGCCGACCTCGTGGACATTCTGCTCACGCCGCCTGTCGAGCGGGAGCATCTCGGGGCGGAGATGCCGGAGCCGGATCTTATC
The DNA here is from genome assembly GCF_040638245.1 of Streptomyces sp. NPDC026659. Taxonomy (NCBI): domain Bacteria; kingdom Bacillati; phylum Actinomycetota; class Actinomycetes; order Kitasatosporales; family Streptomycetaceae; genus Streptomyces; species Streptomyces sp. NPDC026659. Next base: position 418,764 of record NZ_JBEZXY010000006.1, read on the forward strand.
GAGACGCCCAACGACAGCCGGTTCAGCGAGGAGCAGTTGGGGGCGGCCATGGAGTTGCTCTCGCTGCCGCCGGACGCTCCGCGGCGGTTGTCGGGGCTGCTTGCGGACGCGCGTCGGCAGGATCCCGAACTTCCTTATCTGGTCGCACTGTTGGCTGTTCACGCGGCGAGTCCTCCGGTGGGTACGGCTTATCGGCAGGGCGAGGAGAAGCTGCTGTTCGCCGTGGACGACGGGACGGAGCTGGAGGACCCGGAGTTCGGTGGGGCGGATCTCATTGTCGGGACGGCCCTGTTGGACGCGGCCGGGATGGCTGCGGATCGGACGGAGGGGGCGTGATGGTTCTGCCTGTGGGCGTCTTTCGGTCCGTTGTGGCCGGTCGCGCAGTTCCCCGCGCCCCTAGGGCCTGTCTTTCGGATCAGCCCGAGTCGCGGGGGCTGGCACGCACATCTGCGGCGTTGTCGTCGGTCGCCGACGCTCCGCGTCGACTCCCTCCTCCGCCTTGCAGCTGCACGCACCAGCCCCCGCTCGGGTCGGCCGAAAAGCTCGCTCGGCTGGAGCGGCCTGATCCGAAAGACAGGCCCTAGGTGGGTTGCACTTTCCCCTCGTTTCAAGCACAAGGAGTCGCAGTCGTGAGCGAGTACGTCGAGTGGAGTGACGCCGAGGCCCCGGCGCCGCCGGTGAGCAGTGCCGTCACCCCCGCCGACGCCGCCGACGCGGCGCGGCTCGTCGCCTTCGGGTTGCAGCCCAAGCTGCAGCCCGCGCGGGACCAGGAGTACACGAATCTGCTGCGCCGGTATCGCGAGGACCCGCCGTTCGCGCGGCTCGCGGATGCCGTGGCCAGTGGGCTCGGGCTGGTCGTCCTCGAGGTGTCCCCGCGCGCGGGGATGGCGGTGACGGCGGCCGAGGACTCGGTGTTCGCGGTGCGGATGGGCGACTACGCGCGCCGGACCGCCGCCGACTCCGGGGACCGTTTCCTGCACGGCCTGGCGCATCTCTCCGTGGCCGCGCTGGCGTTCCCCCGGCCGGAGGACCTGGCCGACGACTCGTACATCGGGCGGGTGACCGTCAACGGCGTGGACGCCTTCGTACGGCAGGCGTGCCGTCGCCTGGAGGAGCGGGCGCAGGAGGAGGGCGAGAACACCGACCCGGCGACCGACGCGCCCGGCCTGGAGGCCGCCTGGCGGATCTGGGCGCGGCGCAGCGTCACCGGTGCCACCAAGGACGCCCGGCGTCCGGCCTCCTCGACCACCGGTATCGTCGCCAAGGCGCTCGGGTTCCTCACCGACTCCGGATTCCTCCAGCGCACCGGGGACGAGGGCGGCGGCACCTACCGCACCACGGCCCGCTATCAGCTCCAGGTGCGTGACATGGCGGGCACCGCGGCCCTCGCCGAGCTGCTTGAGCTGGGCATAGTCCCGGACACCGGCGCCTCCGCGAGCCTGCTGCCCGCCGAGGAGAGCGACGACCTGGACCTGGTCGCCGACGCCGGGCTGCCGTTCCACTCCTGACGGCACGGGGCCCCAGCCGTCCCCCTCCACGCACCACCGCACCCTGTTCGAAGCCTTACGACGAGAGTCCGCCATGTACGAGCTGTCCCGCGTCCGCCTCTACTCCATCGGGCCCGCCGGCGCGCGCTACGCCGACACCGTGCTCGACATGCGCGGCGTGGGCGCGCCCGTGCCCGACCCGGCGCCCACCCAGGCGGAGTTCTTCGAGGAGGAGCCGGTCGGGCCGCCGCGCCGTCCCGCGCCCGCGGGCGTGCTGTTCCTGGAGAACGGCGGCGGCAAGTCCGTCCTGCTGAAGCTGATCTTCTCGGTGATGCTGCCGGGCCACCGCAACACCCTCGGCGGCGCCAGCTCAGGCGTGCTGCGCAAGTTCCTGCTCGCCGACGACTGCGGCCATGTCGCCCTGGAGTGGCAGCACGTGCTGACCGGCGAGTGCGTGGTCGTCGGCAAGGCCAGCGAGTGGCGCGGCCGCCAGGTGTCCAACGACCCGCGCAAGTTCGCGGAGGCGTGGTACTCGTTCCGGCCCGGGCCCGGACTCAGCCTGGACAACCTCCCGGTCGCCGAGGCCACCGCCGTACGCCCGCCCGTCGAGGGCGCTTCCGGCGCGCGGGGCCGTCGCCGCACCATGAAGGGCTTCCGCGACGCCCTCACCGAGTCCGGCAAGAACTACCCGCACCTGGAGGTGCACTGGGAGGAGATCCACGAGCGCTGGACCGAGCACCTTGGCGAACTGGGCCTCGACCCCGAACTCTTCCGCTACCAGCGGGAGATGAACGCCGACGAGGGCGAGGCCGCCGGTCTCTTCGCGGTCAAGAAGGACTCCGACTTCACCGACCTGCTGCTGCGCGCCGTCACCGACACCCGGGACACCGACGGCCTCGCGGACCTGGTCAGCGGCTTCGGAAACAAGCTGGGCCGCCGCGCCGAACTCATCGCGGAACGCGACTTCACTGCGGGCTCCGTCGATCTGCTGGGCCGCATCGTGGAGTCCGCCGACGCCCGCGCCCGCGCCCGGGAGATCCACACGGGCGCCGAGCGCCGTACCCGCACCCTGGCGCGCAGGCTCTCCGCGCGCGCCGTGCGTGAGCGCGTCCGCGCCGCCGACCTCGCCCAGCGGGTCACGGCCGCCGCCTACACCGTCACCCACTCCGAGGGCGCCCGCGAGCGCAGCTCCCTCGTCGCCGCCGAACTCGCCTACCGGCACGCCTCATTGGCGCTCGCCGCCGCCGAGAAGGCCGCCGCCGCGCAGAAGCGCGAACTGGCCGACGCCCGCACCCTGTACTCCGCCTGGCAGGCCGCCGAGGCCGTGCTGCGCCACCGCGCCGCCGCCGACCGCGTCGCGCGCGTGTCCGCCGCGATCCAGGAGGCCGAACGCGACGCGGCCCCCGCGCTCGCCGCCCGCGCCAAGGCCGCCGTCGACCTCGTACGCGCCCTGCACGCCGCCGCCGAGCGCGCCGAGAGCCTCGCCAACGAGGAGGAGGAGCGCTCCGCCGCCCTCCAGGAGGTCGGTGACGGCGCCTACCGCGACTCCACCACCGCCGCCACCGAGGCACAGCGCGCCCGCAGCGAGGCCGGACACCTGCGCCAGCGCCTCGAAGAGGTCGAGCAGGAGACGGCCGAGGCCGTCCGCGCGGGCTGGCTGGACGACAGCGCCCCCGACGCCGACCCGGCCCGTGCCGCGCTCGCCGCGAGCGACGCCGAGAAGACCACCGTCGCCGCCTGGGACGAGGCCCGCGAGGCCGCCCGCGCGGCCGTCGAACGCGCCCGCGAGGCCGCCGCCGTCGAGTCCCGCGCCGAACTGACCGCCGCCCGCGCCGCCGACGCCGCGACCGCCGCCGACCGCACCCACCAGGCCGAACGCCGTCTGGCCGAGGCCCTGGCCGCCGAGGACCGCCTCACGGAACTACTCGGCCTGCCCACCGCCCGCGCCGCCGTACCCGCGCAGCGCGACAGCGCCGAGGACCCCCGCGACGACAGCGAGGGCCCGCTCGCCGTCGACGAACTCGACCGCTACGCCGACGAGTTGAAGTCCCTCCTCGCCGACGCCGTCTCCGCCGCCGAACGCAGCCTGTTCGAGCTGCGCACCGCCGCCGCCGACGACACCCGCATCCTCGCCGCCCTCGGCGACGGCGGCCTGCTGCCGCCAGGACCCGACGTGCTCGCCACCGTGGAGTTCCTCGGCGAGCACGGCATCCCGGCGCTGCCCGGCTGGCGCTACCTCGCCCAGTCCGTCGACCCCGCCGACCACGCGCGCGTGCTCGCCACCCGCCCCGAACTGGTCGACGGCGTCATCATCACCGACCCCGACACCCACGCCCGCGCCCGCGAGGCCCTCGGCGACGCCGCGCTGCTGCCGCGCTCCGCCGTCGCCGTCGGCACCGCCGCCGCGCTGCTCGCGCCCGCCCCGGCCGCAGACGCGACGTCCGGCGACGTGTTCCTGGTCCCGCCGAACCCGGCCATGCACGACGAGTTCGCCGCCGACGAGGAGCGCCAGGCCCTGCGCACCCGCGCCGCCGCCCGCGACGAGGAGATCCGGACCCTCGCCGCCCGCCTCGGCAAGGACCGCGAACTCGCCGCCCGCCTCTCTTCCTGGCGCACCGGCTGCCCCGCCGGACGCCTCACCGAACTCGCCGAAACCGCCGCCGAGGCCCGCGCTTTCGCCGACGAGACCGAGGCCGAACTCGCCGAGGCCCGCGCCCTGCGCGCCGAAACCGACGAGAACGCCGCCGAGGCCGTACAGCTCCGCGACGAGCGACAGGAGGCCGCCCAGCGCGCCCGCCGCGCCGCCGACGCCCTCGCCGGACTCGCCCACCGGCTGCGCGAGCGCGCCGGATGGCAGCTCAAGCTGCGCGAACTGGCCGACGAGGCAGCCGAGTCCGAGGCCCGCACCCAGTCCTGCCTGGAACGCGCCCGCGCCGCCGACGAGGACCGCCGCGCCGCCCAGCGCGCCGCCGACGACGCCCGCCGTACCGCGCGCGCCCTGCGCGCCGAGCGCGCCGAGATCGCCGGAGCCCCCGACGACGTACCCGAGGACACCGACGGCGCCCCCGAGGCATCGCTGCCCGCGCTGCGCGAGTCGTACCGGGCCGCCTCCCAGGTGTACGAGAAGGTCGGCGTCGGCGCCGACCTGCGCGCCGAGCAGGCCCGCGCCGAGAGCGACGAGAGCGGCGCCCGTACCGAACTCGACCGGCTCAGCAACAAGGTCCGCACCCGCGCCGAACAGCTCCTGACCTCCCCGGACGGCTCCGACGGCCCGTCCCGGCAGGCCGCCGCCGCCCGCGCCGAGGAACTGGTCCAGCTTCTGGAGACCCGCATGTCGACCGCGAGCGAACAGCTCGGCCGGCTGCGCGGCGAGGCCGAGCGGCACGCCCCCGAGGACGGCGACGCCCACACCGAACTGCCCGAGGAACTCCTCCCGCGCGACGCCGAGCACGCCCAGGCCCTGCTGCGCACCGCGACGGCCGAACTCGCCTCCCGCGTCGAGGCGTTGACCGAGGCCCGCGACGCCCACGCCGAACTCCTCCAGGCCCACCGGGCCGCCGAGGACGGTGCCGCCGGGTTCGACGAGATCGCCGCGATGCTCCGCGACCTGCTGCGCGAGCAGACCACCCCCGAGGACGAGCCGGACAACCCCGAGCCCTACCCCGGTACCCTGGACGAGGCCCGTCAGGCGGCCGCCGAGTCCCGCCGCTCCCTGCGAGGCTGCTCCGCCGACCTCTCCGCCGCCGACGCCGCCGTCCGCGAGGCGAGCGACATCCTGGTCCGGCACGCCAACTCCACCCGCTACGAGCAGGTCCGCACCCCGGCCCGGCAGCAGATCCGCGAGCTGCCCGCCGCCGCCCTGCCCGAGCACGCCCAGAAGTGGGCCGACGCCTTCGCGCCCCGGCTGCGCGTCCTCACCGACGAACTCGCCCAGCTGGAACGCAACCGCGACTCCATCGTGGACCGTCTGCGCGGCCTCGTGGAGACCTCCCTCGCCACGCTCCGCTCCGCCCAGCGGCTCTCCCGCCTGCCCGAGGGCTTGGGCGAGTGGTCGGGCCAGGAATTCCTGCGCATCCGCTTCGAGGAGCCGGACCAGGCGACCCTGACCGAACGCCTCGGCGAGGTCATCGACGAGGCCACCCGCGCCGCCGTCAAGAAGAACTCCGACCTGCGCCGCGACGGCATGTCCCTCCTCCTGCGCGGCGTCGCCGCCGCCCTCCAGCCGAAGGGCATCGCCGTCGAGATCCTCAAGCCCGACGCCGTACTGCGCGCCGAACGCGTTCCCGTCGGCCAGATGGGCGACGTCTTCTCCGGCGGCCAGCTCCTCACCGCCGCCATCGCCCTCTACTGCACGATGGCCGCCCTCCGCTCCAACGACCGCGGCCGCGACAAGCACCGGCACGCGGGCACGCTGTTCCTGGACAACCCGATCGGCCGCGCCAACGCGACGTATCTGCTGGAGCTTCAGCGGGCGGTGTCGGACGCGCTGGGCGTGCAGCTCCTCTACACCACGGGTCTCTTCGACACCACGGCGCTGGCGGAGTTCCCCCTGGTCATCCGACTGCGGAACGACGCCGACCTCCGAGCCGGGCTGAAGTACATCAGCGTGGAGGAGCACCTTCGGCCTGGGCTGCCGCAGCCGCCGCAGGCGGGGGAGGCGCACAGTGAGATCACGGCGACCAGGATGTTCAAGCGGCCGGCGAGTGTGAATTCCTGAGGTTTGTGGGGAGCTGCGGGCTGTCTTGGGCTAAGGCTTGTCCCGCAATGATCATCGAGTCGAGTCAGGTGGGCGACTGCTGAGATCCGCTTGCTCAACCGGCGAGGTTGAGGTTGTGCAGGCGTGCGATGCCGAGCATGGCGTGGTGGAGCCCGTCGCCCTTGCGGCGGCAGTCGCGGAGGATCTTCCATGTCTTCATGTGGGCGAAGGTGTGCTCGACGCGGGCGCGGACCTGTTTATGGGAACGGTTGTGAGCCTGCTTCCACTCGGGCAACTCCTCACCTGGGGTGCGCCGGTGGGGCGTGACGAGCCCGGTGCCCGGATAGCCGCCGTCGGCAATCGTCATCGTTCTCCCGACCGTGGCCTTGGCGCCAGATTGCTCCCACACCTTGTAGCCGTGGCGGTTACCCGGCATGGGTCGGCCGATCATGACGACCCTGCGAGTGTCGGCGTCGATGACGACCTGGTGGGTCGTGGAGTAGCGGTAGTTCTTCGACTGCTCAGCTACCGCGTAGTCACGGGTGGGCACGAGGGTGCCATCCACGATCAGTACGGTCCCCTTCGCGAACCGCTGCCTCGGCTGGAGCGCGAGCTTGGGCCCGAGATGGTGGATGATCCGGTCGGCGGCGGACTTCGAGACGCCAAAGAGTAGAGCGAGTTGGCGCAGCGTCAAGTTCGTTCGCCAGTAGGCCGCGACCAGCAGCACCCGGTCTTCCAGCGGCAGGCTCCAGGGCCGTCCGCGCCGTGGCCTCCGGGCCGGAGGCGGTTGTCACTTGTGCCCAGTGTCCAAGAGTGCCTGACTCTCCGAGCGGACCCAGCACTGCTCGGCCAACATCTCAGCCGCGTCACCACGGTCGAGGAAGGTCGCCCATGGCTCGGTGCCCTGTCTGCCGAGGCGTTCGATGCGCGCGGCCTCGCGGGACTGGAGGGCATCCAGCGCCTCGATCACAGTTCCAGGCTGTTCCCCGTAAGCGGTACACAGCGTATGAAGGCGGGTCCGCAGGGTACTGGCACCAGTGACCGATGCTCGCCGCTGCTGTTCCATGGGCCGCAGTGGGACGGCGTACCAGGCGAGTTGAGCCAGGTCGTCAATGGCATGCCCAGGTGCTGCGAAGTCCCAGTCGATGAAGCCGATGAGCTGGCCATCGTCCCAGATCGAGTTCCACGGTCCGAGGTCTCCGTGCCGGATCACCATGCCTGACTGCCACGCTTCTTCCTGGCCCTGCCACTGGGCATCGGCCGGCGGCCGGAAGGTCCGGATGGCATCGTGGTATTCCCGCAGCCAGCGGCCCAACTCAGCAACTCCGCGCAAGGAGCACAACGCTTCCGGCCAGGGCGTGAACGCGGGCTCGCCAAAGAGCATCGAAAGCACCTCGTCGGTGCCGTCGATGCCCAACGCACGGGGAGCCCGGCTGAATCCCACCGCTTCCAGGTGGCTCAGGAGGGCGTGTACGGCAGGTGTCCACGCGCCCGTCGGCCTTCGGATCGTCGCGCCGATCCGTCGCACTGTCGTGACACTGCCGCGGTCTGTGGAACCGTCCTCAATCACTTGGCCAGCATAGTCCGGCTGCCTCAGCAAGCGCCTTGAATATCAGCGCGCCGGACCTGCGTCTCACGTCCGGCTGACAACAGATGCGGCTGTGACGCCAGTTATGGGACAGCCCTTAGTCGCTGGGTTCCCCGCGCGCCCAGCGGCTGCGAACTTCCAGATCATTTCCACCCTTCACATGATCGGTGGAACCGACTGAATTTATCAACCATTCTTTAAGACGCCACCGATCGGATAGGGGCTGGCTCTTGAACTGAGGGCTTTGTTCCTTACGGTGCCGCATCGCTTCAACAAGCAGTGATGCTCTGTTGTAGCGCGTCCCCGATCACTACGCTGCCCCTGTGGCGACTGACAGCGTGACGGTACGGACCCTTGACGGCCTGCATCTTGCGGGCACCCTCGAACGTCCCCAAGTGCCGACGCAGCGCGCCGTGATCCTGGTGCATGGCGGCGGGGTCACTCGTGAGGAAGGCGGCTTCTTCACCCGGCTCGCAACAGGTCTTGCAGAGGCAGGCATTGCCAGCTTGCGCTTCGACCTCCGGGCGCACGGCCAGAGCGAAGGCCGGCAGGAAGAGCTGACGCTCTCCATGATCCTCAACGACATCCGCGTCATGTTGGCGTACCTGCGGCAGGAAACGGGAGTCCACCAACTCACCCTCCTCGGAGCGAGCTTCGGCGGCGGTATCTGCGCTTACTACGCGGCCAAGCGTCCGGAAGAAATCTCGCGGCTGGTGCTGTTCAATCCGCAGCTCGACTACAAACGCCGGACTGTCGACAGCCGGGACTACTGGGCAGACGACGTCATCAGCGATGAGGCAGCCGCGGAACTCACCGAGCACGGAGCCATTCAGTTCACGCCAACGCTCCGCCACGGCCGCCCCATGCTCAATGAGGTGTTCTGGCTCAAGCCGCACGAAGCGCTCGGCGAAGTGAAGGCACCCACCCTCATCGTCCACGGCACCGCTGACACGCTGGTGCCGTTCGAGTCGTCCCGCGATGCTCTACGGCACTTCACAGCTCCGGTGCAACTCGTCCCCGTCGAGGGTTCGCAGCACGGCTTTGCCGTCCATGACGATCCCCAGTACCGAGAGCCCAAAAGTCAGGAATACCAAGCGTTCGTCATTCGTACGGTGGCCGACTGGCTCAGCCAGCCTGATTGAGCACGGTGCTCGGGGTTTGACGGAGCCGGGATGCTGGACATTTATTGGTCCAGAACCTTGGAGGGCTCCGTGTCGCCGGTACGTTGTCCATCCCGCGACCGACTACCGCCCGAGGAGACTGTCAGTTGGTGGCGAGAAGGTGCTCCAGCCAGTTGCGGCGTGCCGCGACAGCGGCCTTGCTGATCCGCGCCTCGGGGGCTTTCCGGTCGAAACCGTGGATTCCGCCGGGCCACACGTGCAGTTCGGCTTCGCCGCCGGCCTGCCAGATCCGGTCGGCGTAGGCGACGACCTCATCGCGCAGGCACTCGGCGGAGCCGACGTCGAGGAATGTGGGCGGCAGGCCGGCCAGGTCGGTGGCGCGGGCGGGCGCAGCGTACTGCGGCACGTCAGCTCCGCCCTGGACGTCGCCGAGCAGTGAGTTCCAGGCGAACGTGTTGCGGCTGCGGTCGAAGAGTTCGACGTCGTCCATCTGCAGGGCCGAGACGCTGTCGTTGCGGTCGTCGAGCAGCGGGGCGATCAGCAGCTGGCCGAGCAGGCGGGGACCGCCCTTGTCGCGCACGGCCAAAGCGAGCGCGGCGCTGAGGGTGCCGCCGGCGCTGAAGCCCGTGACGACGATGCGCTCCGAGTCGATGCCGAGCTCGTCCGCGTGGTCGGCGACCCACAGCAGACCGGCGTAAGCGTCGTTGATCTGGGCGGGGTAGGGATGTTCGGGCGCGAGCCGGTAGCCGACCGAGATCAGAGTGGCCCCGAACCGCTCGGCCGTCTCGAGTATCTGGTCGAGCCCGGTGCGGTGATCGCCACCGTAGAAGCCGCCGCCGTGCATGAAGTAGAGCGCCGGCCGCGATGCGGGCGCGCCGGAGGGTGTGCACACCAGCAGTGGGATCTCGGGGGCGCCGTCCAGGCCGGGCACCGAAGGCTGGAAGACGGTGAAGCGCCCGCCATGGCTGAGGTCCCCGAACGCCGCCACTGCGGCGTCGGCCTCCGCGCGGATCACCGACAGCTTCTCGAGGCTCATCGGCGCCAAGTCCGGTTCCTCCGCCAGGTAGGCGTCATAAGCGACCTGGAGTTCGGCATCGAGAGGAACGGGAACGGCGGGCACGGTCTTTCCAGGTTCAAGATCCATGCGCGCACGCTAGCGCCCCTGCTCTTTTCGCATCATCCGGTTTTTAACACCTGGTCGATCGCGTAGCAGGGCCGGGCGGATCAGCGGCGTGGGTCAGACGTGGGCCCGACCACATCACCGTCCTGGACCACGCGCTTGCCCAGATCCCCGACGACCGTCGGTATGGGGCGCCGATTCTGGTCCGCACCGACACCGCCGGCTGCACCAAAGCGTTCCTGGCACACATCAGGGCACTGCGCGCCGACGGGGTGGACGCCCGGTTCTCCGTCGGCGCCCCCATCGACGCCGAGGTCCGTGACGCCATCAGCGCGCTGCCGCCCTCCGCATGGCCGGCCGCGATTGACCCCGCTGCCCCGTCCGGTCATCTGCCGACCAGCCGCTTCACGATGCCGGCCGACCACGACCCCGAGGACCCCTGGCCGCAACGCCCAGAGGCTTGACGAAAGACTGGGGCCAGGTGAGTTCAGGCGTCCTCTCTCAAGAGGTCCGCGCACTTCTCGCCTATCACCATCGTCGTGATGCACGGGTTCACCGAGATCAGATCCGGCATCACCGACCCGTCGGCCACTCGCAACCCCGCGATCCCCTTGACCCGCAGCCGTGGGTCGAGGGGAGCCGCCGGGTCATCCGCCGCTCCCATACGGACCGTGCAGGACGGGTGATACACCGTGTTGTGCGTCCGGCGGATGTACTCCAGCAGCTCGTCGTCCGTCCGCACATCGGGGCCCGGCGCCAGCTCCGCCCCCGCCCACCCCGCCAGCGCGGGCTGCTCAGCGATTCGCCGGGCGAGCCGCAGCCCGTACGTCATCACCCGCACGTCGTGCTCGTCGGTGAAGTAGCGCGGGTCGACCAGCGGCTTGTCGCGGAAGTCGGGGGTGCGCAGCCGTACCGTCCCGCGTGAGCGTGACCGGGTCACGTTGGGGGTCAGGCAGAACGCGTTCTCCGAGGTGGGGTAGCCCCAGCGGACCGTGTTCATGTCGAAGGGGACCGAGCCGTAGTGGAACATCAAGTCGGGGCGGTCCAGGCCGGGTTCCGTGTCGTAGAAGATGCCTGCTTCCCACCACTGGGTGGAGGTGGTGGGCATCGGTCGGCGGGCCTCCCACATGATGACGCCCTCGGGGTGGTCCTGGAGGTTGGCGCCGACGCCGGGGGCGTTCACGGCCACCTCGATGCCGACCTCGCGGAGATGGGTGGCCGGGCCGATGCCGGAGAGCATCAGCAGCTTCGGGGAGTCAATGGAGCCGCAGGAGACGATCACCTCGCGCCGGGCCCGTACCGTGCGGGTGTGGAGGAGGTCGGGGTCCAGGTACTCCGCGCCCACGCAGCGCCGCCCCTCCAGGAGCAGCCGCCTGGCCCGTACCCCCGTGCGCACCTCCAGGTTGGGCCGCTTGCCGAGCACCGGGTGGAGGTAGGCCACGGAGGAGGACTGGCGGACGTTGTCCTCGTCGGCGTTGATCTGGAACCAGTTGGCTCCGCGCACCACCGTGCGGCCCGAGTTGAACGGCACCGTCGGAATCCCCGCCTGCGCGCACGCCTTCAGCAGGGCCGCGCCGCACGGGTCCGCGCCCTTGACCGTGTGCAGCCGCACCGGACCGCCGCGGCCATGGTGCTCGCCGGGCGCGTCGTTGTCCTCCACGCGCCGGTACAACGGGAACAGGTCGGCCGCACCCCAGCCCGTACAGCCCCGGGCCGCCCAGTCGTCCAGGTCCTCGGCCGGGGCCCAGAAGGCGATGCAGGAGTTGTGCGAGGAGCAGCCGCCGAGCACCCTGGCCCGGGCGTGCCGCAGGAAACTGTTGCCGTTCTCCTGTGGCTCGATGGGATAGTCCCAGTCGTAGCCGGACTCCAGCAGGCCCATCCAGCGCTCCAGTCGGAGCACGTCGTCCACGCCCTCGTCGCTCGGGCCCGCCTCCAGCACGCACACGGTGACGGCCGGGTCCTCCGACAGCCGCGCGGCGACGACATTGCCCGCCGTGCCGCCGCCGACCACCACGTAGTCGAACGTGTCGCTTCCCATCGCAACCACCCTCCCCTGAAGTGAAGTTCAGTCGGCCGCAGGCGCACCCGGAATGGTGTCCGGCGCGGTCTCCTCCAGTCGGTGTCCGGCGAGCACTCCGGTGCGGTGGCGTTGCACGAACCAGTAGTAGGCGAACCCGCCCCCGGCGATCACGGCGACGAACAGCACCGCGCCCCAGCGCAGATACCAGTGGTACGGCGCGGTCGCGTTGTAGACGGCGGCGCGCGGCCAGAGCAGGTTGAGCGTCATGCCCGCGCCCCACACCACCGCGACCACGTTGACGAACAGCCCCCAGCGGCCCAGCGAGAACTTGCCGTCACCGGCGGGCTGCCACCTGCCGCGCAGCCGTGCGACCAGCATCGGCGCGGTGACGCCCAGATAGGCGAGGTAGATCATGACGATGCCGATGCTGGTGACGACCGTGAAGATCTGCGGCTGGCGGATGTTGACCACCAGGATCGCCAGCGCCAGGACGCCGATGAGCACGGCGGGCAGCACCGGGGTCCGGAAGCGCGGGCTCACCCGGGCCAGCAGCACGGAGCCGGGCAGGTTGTTGTCGCGGGCCATCGCGAAGGCCAGCCGGATCGCCGCCGTGTGCACCGCGAGCGCGCACACCGTCACCGCGATCAGCACGCACCACAGCATCGCCTTGCCGGCCGTCGGACCGAGCACGTCGAGCACCACGTACTGGAGGCCGTCCGTGGACAGCTTGTCGCCCTTCAGGCTCGACACGCTCATCAGGGCCAACAGCAGTACCAGACCGCCGAGTACGAAGGAGGCGACCACCGCGCGGACGATGGCGCGCGGCGCGTTGCGCGAGGGGTCGAGGGACTCCTCGCCGAGCGAGGCCGCCGTGTCGAAGCCGTACATGACGTACGCCGACGCCAGCGAGGCCACCAGGAAGGCGCCGAGGTATCCCGCGCTGTGACCGGAGCCGGTGCCGTTCGTCTGCAGGACGACACCCGGTCCACGCGTGATGTGCACCGCGAACGCGATGATCAGCACCACGCTCGCGATCAACTCGATGAACACGCCCGCCGCGTTGATGGTGGCCATCAGCCGCACCCCGAAGGCGTTGACCAGGGTGGTGAACAGGATCAACACGGCTGCGAGAACCACCGCGTTGGTCGCCACGTCGTAGGTGCCCGAGCCGTCGCCCACGAACTGGAAGGCCGACGAAATCTGAGGAAGCGTCAGTTGGTAGGCGAGGGCGACCGCCGCGATGGACACGATGGAGGCGATCAGCATCATCCATCCGGCGAGCCAGCCGAGGTGCCGATTGCCTATCTTCTTCGACCAGTTGTAGACCGACCCCGCCACCGGATGCCGGGCGGCCAGCTCCGCGAAGCACAGGGCGACGGCGAACTGGCCCAGGAACACCATCGGCCACGACCACCAGTAGGCCGGACCGCCGCTGCCGTAACCGAAGTAGAAGAGCTGGAAGGTGCCGGTCAGGATGGAGATGTAGCTGATCCCGGCGGCGAAGGTGTGGAAGTTGCCCAGCGTGCGCTTGAGTTCGGGCCGGTAGCCGAATTCGGCCAGCTCGGTGTCGTCGTGGTGGTGCGAACCGGGTGACGGCTCGGTGGTGGTCATGGGGTGGACTCCTGGTGGCCCTGGGGGAGGAGGGGCGGGAAGCGAATACCCGTTAACTCGGCTTTCAACCAAGGGAGTTGTTGTCGAGCGCGGCCAGCAGCCACGCGTGGAAGGCGCCGATGTGGTGCTCGCTCGGCACCAGCACCCCGCCCGCCCGGTAGGCGCGGGAGGACATCGCCGGCTGGGTGCGCTCGCACGCCGCGAAGTCCTGCTCGTTGACCCGGTGGAACAGTTCCACTGATTTCGACACGTCCGCCCCGGACGCCACCACCTCCGGCGCGTACAGCCAGTCGCACTCCACCACCGTGCGGTCCTCGGCCAGCGGGAACATACGGTGCAGGATGACGTGGTCCGGGACGAGGTTGACGAACACCGTGGGCTTGACCGTGATCGCGTAGTAGCGGCGGTCCTGGTCCGCGCTGACCTCGGGGAGTTTGCCGAAGCCCGCGCTGCCGTCCACGGTGAAGCCCTCGACCCCGGTGCCGAACTCCGCGCCGTGGCCCACGTAGTACTGGGCCGCGTAGCCCTCCGCGAACTCCGGCAGCACCTCGGTGAGTTCGGGGTGGATCGTGGCGCAGTGGTAGCACTCCATGAAGTTCTCGACGATCAGCTTCCAGTTGGCCTTCACGTCGTAGGTGACGCGCCTGCCGAGGGCCAGCCGCTCGGTGCCGTAGTGCTCGATGGCGGCCCGGTCGCCGAGCCGTTCGACGGCCGCGTGGAGGACGGTGTCCTCGAAGGAGGGCGGCTCGTCGGCCAGGCACACCCAGGCGTAGCCGAGCCACTCGCGCAGGGCCACCTTGACCAGGCCGTACCGGTCCCGGTCCACATCCGGCATCTTCACCAGGTTCGGCGCGGCGATCAGGCGGCCGTCGAGGTCGTACGTCCAGGCGTGGTACGGGCATTGGAGATTCCGGCGCACCTGCCCGGACTCCTCCGCGCACAGCCGCGCTCCCCGGTGGCGGCACACGTTCAGAAAGGCCCGCAGCTCGCCGGTGCGGCTCCGGGTGACGACGACGCTCTCGCGACCCACCTGGACCGTGCGGTAGGCGCCGGGCCGGTCCAGGTCGGCGGCGCGCACCACGCACATCCACATCGACTCGAACAGGGCCGCCTGCTCGCGCCGGAAGATCTCCGGGTCGGTGTAGTAGCTGCCGGGGAGGGTGGCGATCAGGCTCGGCGGGAGCGAACCGGCCGGGGAGATCGGGGTCGTCGTCACGGGCGGTCTCCTCGGTCGGGGGCGGCGGTCTGCTCGGGCGTGGCGGATTCGCCGGGCGAAGTGCTGAAGCGGGCGGGGTCGAACAGGCCGATCGGGTGCGCGGTCGTGCCGGTCAGCGCCAGGTCGGCCAGGATCTCGCCGACGACCGGCACGAACTTGAAGCCGTGCCCGGAGAACCCGCAGGCCACGGTCACCGACCCGGGGTGCGCGGGATGGCGGGCGATCACGAAGTGCTCGTCGGGCGTGTTGGAGTACATGCAGGTCGCGGCCTTGAGGAAGGTGCCCGGCAGCTCGGGGACGCAGCGGGACATGTGGTCCGCCATCGCCTGCACCTCGTGCTCGTGCACGGTCCGGTCGATGGTCTCCGGGGTGGTGACCTGCCCCTTCCGGAAGAAGGCCACCTTGGCGCCGAGCTGGGGCCCGTCGATGGCCGGGAAGCCGTACACCTGGACGCCCCGCGCGTCCTCCCAGATGTAGACGGGGTGCCGCTCGGGCACGAACGGCTCCGTGCCGCCCCTCGGCTGGAACCAGTACATGATCTGCCGCTCCACAGTGACCGTCACCCCGAGATCGGCCAGCAGCTGTGGTGCCCAGGCGCCCGGGCAGATCACGAGCTGCCCGGCCGTGTACGACTCGCGCGCCGTGTGCACCCGTACGCCGTCCCCGTACGGCTCCCAGCTCAGCACCGGCTCCTCGAAGCGCAGGTCGGCACCCTGCCCGGCGGCCAGTTCCAGATGGGCGGAGACCATCGTCTCGGGGCGGACCAGACCGGCCTTCGCCTCGTACAGCGCCACCTCGTCGTCGTACGGGTTCAGGGTCGGGAAGCGGCGGCGGATCTCCTTGGCGTCCAGCAGCTCGTGGGGCAGGTCCCACTCGGTGGCCGAGCGCAGGGAACCGGCGACGGTGCGCGAGTCGGCCGGCCCGACCATCACACCGCCGCACAGGGTCGCGATCTCCCGGCCGGTGGCCCGCTCCACGTCCTCGTACAGCTCGTAGGCGCGCAGCAGCAGCGGCACGTACGCCGGGTCCTCGAAGTACGACTGCCGGGTGATCCGCGAACCGCCGTGGCTGGAGCCCCGGTTGTGCGCCGGGCCGAACTTCTCCAGGCCGAGCACGCGGGCGCCGCGCGCGGACAGATGATGGGCGGCGGCACTGCCCATGCCGCCGAGGCCGATGACGATCACGTCGTGAGCGGGGGACACGGTGCGGACCTCCTGAGGGGGACGGGTCGGCGGCAGGTGGGACGGGCGGCGGCGGGAGCGGGGCGGTCGTCCGGCGGGATCGGGCGAGAGCGGATGCGGTCGGTGGCGGGGCCGGTCGGCGGCGGACGGGCTCGGTGACGGACGGACGGGCGTTGTCGGCGACGGAGGAGGGCTGCCGGTGGCGGGACCGGTCAGCGGCGGATGCGGCTCATCCCGGGGTCGAACAGCGGCTCCTCGGCGACCGTCGCCGGAAGCTTCTCGCCGAAGTACTCGATGTGCACGCCGGTGCCCGGCGCGAGCCCGGCCGGCAGCCAGGCGTAGGCGACGCACCGGCCCAGCGTGTAGCCGTAGCCCGCGCTGGTCACGAACCCGGCCGGGACGCCGTCCAGGTGCACCGGCTCCTTGCCGAGGACCACGGCGGCCGGGTCGTCGAGCAGCAGCGGGGTCAGCGTGCGGGTGGGCTCGGGCCGGGCGCGCAGGGCGTCCTGCCCGGTGAAGTGCTCCTTGTCCATGCGGACGGCGAAGCCGAGGCCCGCCTCGTACGGCGTGTCTTCGGTCGTCATGTCGGTGCCCCAGGCGCGATAGCCCTTCTCCAGCCGCAGCGAGTTGAAGGCGGAGCGGCCCGCGGCGATCACACCGAGGTCGCGGCCCGCCTCCCACAGCGTGTCCCAGAGCCGGAGCCCCAGGTCGGCGGTCGTGTACAGCTCCCAGCCGAGTTCCCCCACATAGCTCAGCCGCAGCGCCGTGACCGGCACGTGTCCGATGTGCGTCCGCTGGGCGCGGAAGTAGCCGAACCCCTCGTGGGAGAAGTCGTCGCCGGTCAGCGGCTGGACCAGATCGCGGGCGAGCGGGCCCCAGACGCCGACGCAGCAGGTACCGGAGGTGATGTCCCGGATGTGCACGTCGCCCGGGGCCTGGCGGAGCAGGTGGTCGAGGTCGGCGGGGGAGTTGGCGCCCACCTGGAAGTGCTCGGGGCCGAGGCGGGCGACGGTCAGGTCGGAGCGGATGCCGCCGGACTCGTCCAGGAGCAGGGTGTACGTGACCGCGCCGGGCTTCTTGCGAAGGTTGTTGCTGGTCACGCGGTCGAGGAAGGCGAGCGCGCCGGGGCCGGTGACCTCCAGGCGGCGCAGCGGGGTCATGTCGTAGAGGGCGACGCGCTCGCGGGTGGCGCGGGCCTCGGCGGCGGCGACGGGGGACCAGTGACGGGCGGCCCAGGGGTCGCGCGCGGGGAGGTCCCGGAGGGCGCCGAGATCCCCGAGGGCCCCAGCGACCTCGTCGCGCCCACCGCCCCTACCGCCCCCGCCGTGGTCGACACCCCCACCGTCCCCACCGTCCCCGAGTTCCGCCACCAGCGGCGCGTTCGCCTCGTACCAGTGCGGGCGCTCCCAGCCGCCGCCCTCCAGGAAGTACGCGCCCAGCTCCTGCTGGCGTGTGTGGAAGGGGCTCACGCGCAGGGGCCGTGGCCGCTCCATCGGCTGGAGCGGGTGGATGACGTCGTACACCTCGACGAACTGCTGTGAACCGCGTTCACGGACGTACGCCGGTG
Organism: Streptomyces sp. NPDC026659; assembly: GCF_040638245.1. NCBI lineage: Bacteria > Bacillati > Actinomycetota > Actinomycetes > Kitasatosporales > Streptomycetaceae > Streptomyces > Streptomyces sp. NPDC026659. The sequence continues at coordinate 436,371 of NZ_JBEZXY010000006.1, forward strand.
AACGCTGCGCTTCCTCGAATCGCGTGACATCGCATTCGTGCACGTCGATCGACGGCCGTCCGTTCACCATCCACTCGGCCACCGCCTTCGCCACACCGGCCGAGTGCGTCACCCACACCGCCTCGGCCAGCCAGAACCCGCGCAGCTCCCGGGACTCCCCGAGCACCGGCATCCCGTCCGGGGTGAAGGAGAACACCCCGTTGAACCCGCTCTCGATCTCCGTCCCGCGCAGCGCGGGCAGCAGCCGCCGGCACTCCGCCCAGCTCGGCGCCCAGTCCTCCTTGGTGAACGGGTAGGAGGACGGCATCTCCCGGCCCGCCGCCCGTGCCTCGTCGTACGGCGGCACCGCGAACGGGTCCACGGGCAGCGGCCGGTGCGCGTACGAGCCGATGCCGATCCGGTCGCCGTGCTCGCGGAAGTACAGGTCGGCGTCCTGGAAGCGCAGGATCGGCCGCGTCGCCTCGGCCGTCGCCCCGCTCAGCTCGGGCAGCGGGCGGGTCCGCGCGTACTGGTGCGCCAGCGGTTGCAGCGGTACGTCGACCCCGGCCATCCGGCCCACGACCGGACCCCAGAACCCGGCCGCCGAGACGACGTGGTCGGCCGCGAAGAAGCCCCGGTCGGTGTGGACCCCGGTGACCCGGCCGTCCTCCCGCGCGACACCGGTCACCGTGTGCCGGTCCAGGAAACGGGCACCCCGTGCGACCGCCCGGTCCAGCTGCGCGCGGGCTGCGAACACAGCGCGGGCCAGTCCGTCGCCAGGGGTGTGGAAGCCGCCGAGCACCACCGACTCGTCGAGCAGCGGCCACAGTTCCTTGCAGCGGGCCGTGCTCACCACCTCGCCGGACACGCCCCAGGAGGCGGCGAAACCGGCCCGGCGATGCAGCTCGGCCAGGCGTTCCGGGGTGGTGGCCAGCTCCAGACCGCCGACCGGTTCGAAGCAGGGCACACTGGCCACGTCGAGCGAGGAGAACTTCTCGACGGTGTACGCGGCGAACCGCGTCAGCGTCCGCGACGGACCGGTGCGGAAGACCAGCCCGGGTGCGTGGGAGGTCGACCCGCCGGGCGCGGGCAACGGGCCCTGCTCCAGCACGGTGACGTCCGTCCAGCCCCGCGCCGTCAGCTCGTCCGCGAGGGAGCAGCCGACGATCCCGGCCCCGACGACGATCACCCGGGGCGTCACCTCGTGTGGCACGACAGGCTCCTCTCCTGTTGCGCAGTGCACGATGGGTTGCGTGATGGGGAACATAGTGAGAACGCCGTCACGGGGCCGTCAAGGGGCGCGCGTTAACCCTTGGCAAAAGGAGTCCGACGGCCGAAACCCGCCGGACACACCACCGCGCGGGGCCGGAAATCCCTGCCCCGCGCGGGTGTTCGTCAATCCGGCCGACGCTACGTCAGAAGCCGTATCCCATCCGGCGGGACAGCTCGGCGCCCGCCGCCACCGCCCGCTTCGCCACCTCCGGCAGCCGGTCCGCGTTCAGCCGGTACACCGGCCCCGACACGCTGATCGCCGCGATCACCTTGCCGTCGTGGGAGCGGACCGGCGCGGCCACGGCGGCCAGGCCCAGCTCCAGCTCCTCGACCGTCATGGCACAGCCCTGCTCCACGACCGCCTCCAGCTCCGCCCGCAGCATCGTCGCGCCGGTGACCGTGCGCTCGGTGTAGCGGTGCAGCGGGCGGGCGAGCAGGCCCTCGCGCAGGGTCGGCGGCATGTGGGCGAGCAGCACCTTGCCGCTGGAGGTGGCGTGCAACGGGGTGCGTCTGCCGAGCCAGTTCTGCGCGGTCACCGAGGCGGTGCCGCGGGCCTGCATGATGTTGACGGCCGCGTCGTCGTCCAGGACCGCGATGTTGACCGTCTCGCCCAGCTCGTCCGCCACCTCGCGGCAGACCGGGACGCCCTCCTGCGAGATGTCCAGCCGGACGGCCGCCGCCCCGGCCAGGCGCAGCACCCCGGCGCCGAGGTAGTACTTGCCCCGGTCCTTGGCCTGGGCCACCAGACCCCGGTTCTCCAGGACGCCGAGCAGCCGGAACGCCGTGGACTTGTGCACGTCCAGCTCGTCGGCGATCTCGGTGACCCCGGCCTCGCCGTGCCGGGCCAGGATCTCCAGCACGCTCACCGCACGGTCCACCGACTGCACCGCCCCGGCGCCGCCCCGGCCACCGCCCCGCTCCGGCGCGGCCGCGTCCCCGCCCCGTTCCGGAGCACTCGCGTCCGCCGTGGTCGCCCCGGCGCGGCCGGACCGCTTCTGCGTGCGACTCATGGCTCAACTCTCCCCATCGCCGGCCCGGTTCGGGCCGCGTCTGCGGGAAGCCCTTGACGCGACGGTCCTCCCACGCGGATTCTGTTGCGCACAGCGCAGGAACATGCGCCATGCGAAACATCATGTTACCGAAGCGTCGGTATCCCGGAAGGGCTCCGACCGCCCGGTGTTGACGGCACGTCACGTCCTCACGTCATCGATTCCGCAGCACCGTCCCCGCTCCACCGCTTCCCCGGTTCGGCTTCCGCAGCCCGGTTTCCGCAGATCAGTTTTCTCGGCTCGGCTTATCTGCTCGGCTTCTCCAGCTCGGCTTTGGCTTTCTCCGGCTCAGCTCCGTCTCTCCGCTTCCGTGCTCCGTTGAGGGGGGCCCGTGATTCCCGTCTGCCGCCTCGATGATCTCCCCGAGGGCGAGTCCGTCCGTATCGCGACCACACCGCCGGTCGCCGTGTTCCGCACCGACGACGGCGAGTTGTACGCCATCGACGACACCTGCACCCACCAGGACGCCTCCCTCTCCGAGGGCTGGCTGGAGGGCTGCCTGGTCGAATGCCCGCTGCACGCCGCCTCCTTCGATCTGCGCACGGGCGAGCCGACCTGCCTCCCCGCACGGCGGCCCGTGCGCACCCACCGCGTCACCGTGGAGGACGGCGTCGTCCACGTCCACCTCACCGCGTGGGAGGGCACCGCCGCATGAGGACCGTGACCGTCGTCGGCGCCTCCCTCGCCGGGCTGTACGCCGCCCGGGAACTGCGCGCCCAGGGCTTCGACGGCCGACTGGTGATCGTCGGCGACGAACCCCACCGCCCCTACGACCGCCCGCCCCTGTCCAAGGACTTTCTCACCGGCCGCGCCGACGAGTCCCGCCTCGCCCTCACCGACGCCGAGGACCGCACCGCGCTCGACGCCGAGTGGCTGCTCGGCCTCCGGGCCACCGGACTCGACCCCCGCACCCGCACGTTACGGCTGCACACCGGCCGCACCGTCACCACCGACGGTGTCGTCATCGCCACCGGGGCCCGCGCACGCCGTCTGCCAGGTCCCGCGCCGGCGGGCTGCCACACCCTGCGCACCCTGGACGACGCCCGCGCCCTGCGCACCGCCCTCACCGGGGGTTCGCGCCGGGTCGTCGTCATCGGCGGAGGCTTCGTCGGCGCCGAGACCGCCTCCTCCTGCGCCGTACTCGGCCACGAGGTCACGGTGGTGGAGGCGGCCCCGCTCCCGCTGCTGCCCCAGCTCGGCCCGGAGATGGCCGCCGTCTGCGCGGCACTGCACCGCCGGTCCGGGGTCCGGCTGCTCACCGGCACGGGTGTCGCCGCTCTGCGCGGCCCCCGCACGGTCACCGCCGTGGACCTCGCCGACGGCCGCACGCTCCCCGCCGACCTTGTCGTCACCGGCATCGGCGCGACTCCGAACACCGACTGGCTCGCGGGCTCCGGCCTGCCCCTGCGCGACGGCGTGCTCTGCGACGCGGGCGGCGCGACCCCGCTGCCCCAGGTGGTCGCCGTCGGCGACGTGGCCCGCGTCGACGGGGTCCGCTCCGAGCACTGGACCGCCGCGACACTCCAGCCCCGTACGGCCGTCGCCAGTCTGCTCGCCGGGCACACCCGCGAGACCGGCCGCCCGGTGCCGTACTTCTGGTCCGAGCAGTACGGCTCCCGGCTGCAGTTCGCGGGCAGCCGCCGCGACGGCGACACCGTCCGCGTCACGGAGGGCACCCTCGCCGACGGCACGCCCGGCCCGGACGGCTTCCTGGCCCGCTACGAACGCGACGGCCGCACCACCGCCGTCCTCGCGGTGGACCGGCCCAAGCCGTTCACCCGCGCCCGCCGGGAACTCGGCCGGGAGGAGAAGGAAACCGAGACGGCCGCGATCCGATCGTTCCCCGCCGGGACGGCCGCTTTCTGAGGCCCCTACGAGCCCGAGACCTTCGCCACGAGTCCCCGAGGACTCCTACGAGTTACGAGTGGGACAGCCGCCCGGCGCCGCCGGATATCCGCTCCTGGTCGCGCCGCGCGGACCGCTCGCGCCGCCGCGCCGCCCGCCGCTCCTTGCGCAGCGAGCGCGCCGTGCTGCTGGGCTCGGAGACCACGCCGTACCGCTGGTTCCAGACCTGGCGCGTCACCCAGACGTCGACCACCGACCAGGTCGCCACCACCGTGCTCGCCACACTGCTGATCACCATGGGGAAGGCCAGCCAGGACCCCGCCATCGTGCACAGGAACGCCACCATCGCCTGGATCAGCGTCACCGCGATCAACAGCACCGCCCGCACCGCCGACGTACGCACCGGGTCGGGAAGCCGGCGCCGCCGGGCGGGCTCCTCCACCCACAGCGGCCGGTACGCGGCCCGCGCGCCCTCGCCGTACGCCCCCGGGCGCTCCCGCGCCGCGTACTCCCGCGTGTGCTCGCGGGTCTGTCCGCGCGTCCCGCCGGCCTGACCGGGCACGTTTCTGCCCCGCCCGGGCGCCGGGCGCACCGCCACGCTCTTCTCGGGCGCCTCGCGCCGCTCCGCCGTGCCCATCACCGTGTCACTCCCCACCGCCGGCACACCGCTCGCCCCGGAACCCGAAAGCTCCGACTCCCCAGTGGCTGCCCGGCTTGCGCTGATTTACGCCGCCGGGACGCGGGACGCGGCTCCTGTGGCCGATTCCGTCCCCGTGTCCCCGTCGACTCCCCAAGCGTTCCCCATGGACAAGGACGCGTGGGACGCCGTGAAGATTCCCGGTCCGGGAAAAATTTCGGCCAACCGCCGTCCGTGCGATTTCGGCCCCGGCACCCCATGGCCGTGCCCCGCTGCGGCGGCAATCTCCCGCAATGCCCCGACAACTCGCCATCTTCCTTTGCCCACAAGGGAGTTCACGCGTCAGACACGTCTTCGAGTTACGCGTGGGGCGGTAGTAGGCTCGCGCCGTTCCGAGTCGGGACATCCACACTCCCGCGCCCGGCGCGGGCCGAGTTGGGGGAGGCCATGCGCTTTCGCGGGAAGTCGATCCGCCGGAAGATCGTGGCGCTCCTCCTCGTGCCCCTGGTGTCCCTGACCGCCGTCTGGGGCTTCGCCACGGTGCTGACGGGACGCGAGGTCACGCGGATGCTGCGCGTCTCCCGCACCGTCGACGCCGTCGGCCACCCCACCGAGGACACCGTCCGCCTCCTGCAGAGCGAACGCCGCCAGAGCCTGGTCTACCTCGCCGACCCGCGCGCCGCCGACGCCCTCACCGCGCTCCACCGCGCCCGCACCGACACCGACAAGGCCGTCGCCCGGCTGCACGCGAACGCGCGCGACCGCGACACCCGCGCGGCCGTACGCGGCGAGGACGGCGAACGCCTCACCGCCGTCCTGGACGCCCTCGGCGGCCTGGAGTCCCTGCGCCGCGGCGTCGAGGAACGCACCGTCACCCGCGCCGAGGCCCTCGACCTCTACAACCGCCTCGTCGACCCCTGCTACGCCCTGATCGTCGCCGTCGACGGCATCGACGACGTGGAGATGGACAAGCAGGCGGCCGCCCTCGTCAACACCACCCGCGCCCGCGAACTCCTCTCCCGCGAGGACGCCCTGCTCGCCTCCTCGCTGGTCGTCGGCCGCTTCACCCGCACCGAGACCCGGCAGATCTCCGACCTCGTGGCCCAGCGCGACCTGCTCTACGACATCAGCCTGCCGTTGCTGCCCGCCGCCGAACGCGAGCGCTACGAGCACTTCTGGGGCAACGCCGCCACCGCCCCGCTGCGCGTGGCCGAACGCGACGTCGTCGCCACCGACTCGGGCACCCCGCGCGGAGTGACCGTCACCAACTGGAACGCCACCGCGAGCGGTGTCCTCTACGAACTCGGCAAGCTGGACCAGCAGGCGGGCGACCGCCTCCGCGACCGGATACAGCCCGTCGCCATCGGCGTCATCGCCCAGGCCGCCGTGGTCGGCGTCCTCGGCCTCGTCGCCGTCCTCGTCTCCCTCGTCCTCTCCGTACGCGTCGGCCGCCGCCTCATCCGCGACCTGCGGCAGCTCAGCCGCGAGGCGCACGAGGCGTCCGGCACCCGGCTGCCCAACCTGATGCGGCGCCTCACCACCGGCGAACAGATCGACGTGGAGAGCGAGGTGCCCCGGCGGGAGTACGACAAGACCGAGATCGGCGAGGTCGGCCAGGCCCTCAACACCCTCCAGCGCGCCGCCGTCGAGGCCGCCGTCAAACAGGCCGAGCTGCGCGCCGGTGTCTCCGAGGTCTTCGTCAACCTCGCCCGCCGCAGCCAGGTACTGCTCCACAAGCAGCTCACCCTGCTCGACACCATGGAGCGCCGCACCGAGGACACCACCGAACTCGCGGACCTCTTCCGCCTGGACCACCTCACCACCCGTATGCGCCGGCACGCCGAGGGCCTGGTGATCCTCTCCGGCGCCGTGCCCTCCCGGCAGTGGCGCCGCCCCATCCGCCTGATGGACGTCGTACGCGCCGCCATCGCGGAGGTGGAGGACTACGAGCGCATCGAGGTACGACGGCTGCCCAGCCTCGCCGTCACCGGGCCCGCAGTCTCCGACCTCACCCATCTCGTGGCCGAACTCCTCGAGAACGCCACGGTGTTCTCCCCGCCGCACACAGCCGTCCAGGTCGTCGGCGAACGCGTCGGCAGCGGTTTCACGCTGGAGATCCACGACCGGGGCCTCGGCATGACCGCCGACACCCTCCTCGACGCCAACCTCCGGCTCGCCGAGACCCCCGAGTTCGAACTCTCCGACACCGACCGGCTCGGCCTCTTCGTGGTCAGCCGCCTCGCCCGCCGCCAGAAGGTCCGCGTCTCCCTCCAGCCGTCCCCCTACGGCGGCACCACGGCCGTCGTCTTCATCCCCGACGCCCTCCTCAGCGAGGACGACCCGGGCACCAACGGCCTCGGCATCCGCCTGGACCCGGCCCGCCTGACGAAGACCCCGGCGACTCCGCTCCCCGCACCCTCCGTCCCCGAGCCGTCCGACCCCGACGACTTCCCCGGCGCCATCGGAGACACCGAGACCGAACGCGGCGCCATCTTCCGCCCCCGCGGCTACGTCCCCACCCCGGACCCGGACCCCGAACCCGCCCTCCCCTCACGCACGCCGCCCCCGCTCCCGACCCGGCATCGCAAGCCCCGGGACACCGAGGAGGACGTGCCTACAGGTCCGACGGACACCGCCGACGCCTCCGGCTCCGCGAGCCCGACGGGGCCTTCGCGCCACACGGACCGGGCCGATACGGCGGGCTTCGACGGTCGCCCGGGCCACGCGGATCCGGTGGACGCGATCGGATCCGCGGGTCTCTCGGACCTGCTCGATTCGCTCCGCTCCGCCGGCTCCTCGGGCCGTACGGGCCTGACGGACCGGGACGGTTCGACCGGTCCCTCGGATCGCACGGGCCTGACCGGCGAGGTCGGCCCCGCCGATCCCTCCGGCTCCACCGACTTCTCCGGCCGCTTCCGTGGCCCGGCGGGCCTGTCCGGCCCCGTCGCCCCGACCGGCTTCACCGACCCGATGGGCGTGCTCGGCCCCGACGACGCGACGTACTCCGCCGACTCCGCCCCCTTCACGGGCCGGACGGATTTCACCGACGCCTGGGACATTCCCGGCCCCGACGGCCCGGCCCACCCCACCGGCCCGACGGGCTTCACCGACCCGATGGGCGTCCTCGGCCCCACACCCGCCACCGGCTCGGCCTGGTCCCGGGACACCGCCGGGCCCGGCGACGCCGCCGATGTCGACGGCCCGACCATTCCGCCGGGCCAGGCCGACACCCCCGTACCGCCCCGGCCGGTGACCCCCTGGACCTCCCCGCCGGAGGACCAGGACCTTCCCCGGCGCCCCCGCACCACGACGGCCGCCCACGAGGACACCGCCGCGCGCGAGGGCACCCCGAGCACCGACGGCACCCCTGCCGGGGGGCACACCACCCCCCTCCCCAGACGGGTCCGCCAGGCCAACCTGGCACCGCAGTTGAAGCAGGACTCCCGCCGGAAGCCGACCGCGCGACCGGCGGAACCAACCCCGCGGGACGCCGACGAGGTCCGCACCCGCATGGCCGCGCTGCAGCGCGGCTGGCAGCGCGGCCGCGAGGAGAACGCGGCGGGCGACGATGCCCGCCACGGCACAGCACCAGGAACGACCAAGGGAGACGGTCGATGACCGCACCGAAGACGATCGGCCACTCGGAGACCGTGAAGAAGGAGCTGAACTGGCTCCTGGACGAACTCGTCGACCGCGTCGCCAGCATCCGCAAGGCCGTCGTGCTCTCCGGCGACGGCCTCGCCACCGGCGTGTCCAAGGACCTCACCCGGGAGGACGGCGAGCACCTGGCCGCCGTGGCCTCCGGCTTCCACAGCCTCGCCAAGGGAGTCGGCCGCCACTTCGACGCGGGCAGCGTCCGCCAGACCGTGGTCGAACTGGACGACGCCTTCCTGTTCGTCACCGCCGCGGGCGACGGCAGCTGCCTCGCCGTCCTGGCCGACTCCGACTCCGACGTCGGCCAGGTCGCCTACGAGATGACGCTGCTCGTCAAGCGGGTCGGCGTCCACCTGAGCAGCACCCCGCGCGCGGGCGGGTAGTCGCGGAACATGAGCCGTAAGGGCCAGGGGAGCCGTCACTGGTTCGACGACGAGGCCGGTCCCGTCGTCCGTCCGTACGCCATGACACGCGGCCGCACCACGAGCGGCACCGAGGAGTTCCTCGACCTGATCGCGGTCGTCGCGACGGAACTCGACGCGGCCGACCCGGAGACGGACCCGGAACTGGCCCCCGAACACGTGGAGATCGTCGGACTCTGCCGCGACACCCCGCAGTCGGTCGCCGAACTCGCCGCCGGGCTCGACCTGCCCGTCGGCGTGGTCCGCGTGTTCATCGGCGACCTCGTGCACGCGCGATTCGTCCATGTGACGCGTCCGGTACCCCCGGCGGAACTGCCGGACGAAGGTATCCTGCGCGACGTGATCGACGCCCTCCGGGCACTGTGACCGGCGCGGAAGCGGGGTGGTGACATGGCAGGCTGGCAGTTCTGGATCGACCGGGGCGGCACCTTCACCGACATCGTGGCGCGCCGCCCCGACGGCACCCTGCTCACCCGCAAACTGCTCTCGGACAACCCGGCGCGGTACGCCGACGCGGCCGTCGCCGGGGTCCGCGAGCTCCTCGGCGACTCCACGGAGCCCGTCGACTCCGTGCGCATGGGCACCACCGTGGCCACCAACGCCCTGCTGGAACGCAAGGGCGAACGCACCCTCCTGGTGATCACGCGCGGCTTCGGCGACGCCCTGCGCATCGCCTACCAGGACCGCCCCCGCATCTTCGCCCGCCGCATCGAACTGCCCGAGCAGCTCTACGCGCGCGTACTGGAGGTGGACGAGCGGATCGCCGCCGACGGCACGGTGCTGCGCGCACCCGACCTGGACGCGTTGGAACGGGAGCTGCGCCGCGCCCACGACGACGGCATCCGCGCGGTCGCCGTCGTCTGCCTCCACAGCCATCTGCACCCCGGCCACGAGCAGGCAGTCGGTGAACTCGCCGAGCGGATCGGCTTCCCGCAGATCTCGCTGTCCAGCGAGGTCAGCCCGCTCATGAAGCTCGTCCCGCGCGGCGACACCGCCGTGGTCGACGCCTACCTCTCGCCCGTGCTGCACCGCTACGTCCGCCGTGTCGCGGACGAACTGCGCGACGTACGGCTGATGTTCATGCAGTCCAACGGCGGTCTCACCGAGGCGGGCCGGTTCCGGGGCAAGGACGCGATCCTGTCCGGGCCGGCCGGCGGCATCGTCGGCATGGCGCGGATGTCGCGCCTCGCCGGGTTCGACCGCGTCATCGGCTTCGACATGGGAGGCACCTCCACCGACGTCTCGCACTACGCGGGGGAGTACGAACGCGTCCTCACCACCCGGATCGCGGGCGTCCGGCTGCGCGCCCCCATGCTCGACATCCACACCGTGGCGGCGGGCGGCGGCTCCGTGCTGCACTTCGACGGCTCCCGCTACCGCGTCGGCCCCGACTCGGCCGGCGCCGAACCCGGCCCCGCCTCCTACCGCGCGGGCGGCCCCCTCACCGTCACCGACGCCAACGTCATGCTCGGCCGCATCCAGCCCGCCCACTTCCCGGCCGTCTTCGGCCAGGGCGGCGACCAGCCCCTGGACGCGGACCTCGTCCGCGACCGCTTCACCGAACTCGCCGTCGAGATCCGCGAGCGCACCGGCGACGACCGCACCCCGGAGGACGTGGCCGAGGGCTATCTGCGGATCGCCGTCGCGAACATCGCCAACGCCGTCAAGCGGATCTCCGTCCAGCAGGGCCACGACGTCACCCGCTACGCGCTGACCACCTTCGGCGGGGCGGGCGGCCAGCACGCCTGCCGGGTCGCGGACGCCCTCGGTATCCGCACCGTCCTCGTGCCGCCCATGGCGGGCCTCCTCTCCGCGCTCGGCATCGGCCTGGCCGACACCACGGCCATGCGCGAACAGTCCGTCGAGACACCCCTGACGGACGACGCGATGCCCGAAGTCCACCGAACCGCCGATGAGTTGGAGAACGCCGCCCGCGCCGAACTGCGCGCCGAGCACGTCCCCGACGACCGCGTCGAGACCGTCCGCCGCGCCCAGCTGCGCTACGACGGCACCGACACCGCCCTGACCGTCGAGCTGACCGACCCCGACACGATGCGGCACGCCTTCGAGGAACGTCATCGCGCCACGTACTCCTTCACCCTGGACCGCCCCGTCGTCGTCGAATCCCTCTCCGTCGAAGCCACCGGCCTCACCCCGCCCCCCGATCTCTCCGCCCTCGCTCCCTACGAAGGCCACCCCGCCGCACCCGCCACCGCCCGCCTCCACACCGGCGGCACCTGGCGCGACGTACCCCTGCACCGCCGCGAGGCCCTTCCTCCCGGCGAGACCGTCGCCGGCCCGGCGGTCATCACCGAGGCCGGGTCCACCACCGTGGTCGACGACGGCTGGCGGGCCGCGGCGAACGACGACGGACATCTGGTCATAGAACGGACGGCCGTCACACAGAGTTCCCGGCCGGACACGGAAGTCGATCCGGTTCTGCTGGAGGTCTTCAACAACCTCTTCATGTCGATCGCGGAACAGATGGGCGCCCGACTCGAATCCACCGCCCAGTCCGTCAACATCAAGGAACGCCTGGACTTCTCCTGCGCCCTGTTCGACCCGGACGGAAACCTGGTGGCCAACGCCCCCCACATCCCCGTCCACCTGGGCTCCATGGGCACCGCCGTCAAGGAGGTCGTCCGCCGCCGGGGCCCCGCCATGCGCCCGGGCGACACCTACGCCGTCAACGACCCGTACCACGGCGGCACCCACCTCCCCGACGTCACCGTGATCACCCCGGTCTTCGGCACGGACGGCGCGACCGCCACGCAGGGTGAGCCCACCGTCCTCTTCTACGTCGCCTCACGCGGCCACCACGCCGAGATCGGCGGCATCGCCCCCGGCTCCATGCCCGCCCACAGCCGCACCATCGACGAGGAGGGCGTCCTCTTCGACAGCTGGCCCCTCACCGAGAACGGCCGCCTGCGCGAGGAGGAGACCCGCCGCCTGCTCACCGAGGCGCCCCACCCCAGCCGCAACGTCCGCACCAACCTCGCCGACCTGCGCGCCCAGATCGCCGCCAACCAGAAGGGCGTCGACGAAGTCCGCCGCATGATCGAGGAGTTCGGCCTCGGCGTCGTCCAGGCGTACATGCGGCACGTCCAGGACAACGCCGAGGAAGCCGTCCGCCGCGTCATCGACGCCCTGGACGACGGCGCGTACGCCTACGAGACCGACTCGGGCGCGGTCATCCGCGTGCGCGTGCGCGTGGACCGCGCCGGGCGCCGCGCCACCATCGACTTCACCGGCACCTCACCCCAGCTCGGCACCAACTTCAACGCCCCCACCTCGGTCGTGCACGCCGCCGTCCTCTACGTCTTCCGCACCCTGGTGGCGGACGACATCCCGCTCAACGACGGCTGTCTGCGCCCCCTGGACATCGTCGTACCGCCCGGCTCGATGCTCGCGCCCGAGCCGCCCGCGGCCGTCGTCGCCGGGAACGTCGAGACCTCCCAGGCCGTCACCGGCGCCCTCTACGCCGCGCTCGGCGTCCAGGCCGAGGGCTCGGGCACCATGAACAACGTCACCTTCGGCAACGAGCGCCACCAGTACTACGAGACGATCGCCTCGGGCTCCGGCGCCGGACCCGGCCACCCGGGCGCCGACGCCGTACAGACCCACATGACCAATTCGCGGCTCACCGACCCCGAGATCCTGGAATGGCGCCTCCCGGTCCGCCTGGAGGAGTTCGCCGTACGGCGGGGGAGCGGCGGCGCGGGCCGGGAGCGCGGCGGGGACGGCGTGGTGCGCCGTATCCGCTTCCTGGAGCCCATGACCGTCTCCACGCTCTCCCAGCACCGCCGCGTCCCGCCCTACGGCATGGCGGGCGGAGCCCCCGGCGCGCTCGGCGCCAACCGGGTGGAGCACGCCGACGGCACCGTGACCGACCTGGGCGGCAGCGGCTCGGCCGAGGTCGGCCCCGGCGACGTCCTCGTCATCGAAACCCCCGGGGGCGGCGGCTACGGCCCGCCGTCCCCCGACCACCACCGAGCAGGAGAAGAGACCGATGGTCTTCCGACGACCTGAACGCGCCAAGCCCCCGGTCGAGCCCGTCACGCTCAAGATCCTGGTGGCGGGCGGCTTCGGCGTCGGCAAGACCACCCTGGTCGGCGCGGTCAGCGAGATACGCCCGCTGCGCACCGAGGAACTCCTCACCGAGGCGGGGCGTCCCGTGGACGACCTCAGCGGGATCGAGGGCAAGCACACCACCACGGTCGCCATGGACTTCGGCCGCATCACCCTGCGGGCCGATCTCGTGCTCTACCTGTTCGGCACGCCGGGGCAGGAGCGGTTCTGGTTCATGTGGGACGAGCTGTCCGAGGGCGCGCTCGGCGCGGTCGTCCTCGCCGACACCCGCCGCCTGGAGGACTGCTTCGCCGCCGTCGACTACTTCGAGCGGCGCGCGATTCCCTTCGTCGTCGCCGTCAACTGCTTCGAGGGCGCCGACCGTTACCCGGCGGAGACGGTCCGCCAGGCCCTCGACCTCGACCCCCATGTGCCGCTGCTGTTGTGCGACGCCCGCGACCGGGAGTCGGTCAAGGAGGTCCTCATCGGGGTCGTACGGCACGCCATGGACCGGGCCGCCGAACGCCGCCGCACCGTCACCGGCTGACCGCGCTCCACGCGCCCACCATGAACCCCCGACGACAGAGGACGCGCCACCCCTGATCGGATACAGTCCGCGCGTGTCCGAAACTCAGCACTCACCTGTCAACTCCGCGCCCGGCTCGCACTGTTCGAGCTGCGGAGCCCCCTACGGGGAGAGCATCACCGGCTGGCCGCGCACCTGCCCGGCCTGCGGCACCGTCGCCTACCGCAACCCGCTGCCCGTGGCCGTCGCGCTCCAGCCCGTCTACGACACCCAGGGCACCGCCCTGGTCGTCATCACCCGCACCGTCGGCCCCCAGCGCGGCGGCATCGCCCTGCCCGGCGGCTACGTCGACGACCGCGAGGACTGGAAGCACGCCCTCGTCCGCGAGCTCAAGGAGGAGACCGGCATCGAGACGGAGGCCCGCGACGTGCGGCTCATGGACGCCATGAGCTCACCCGACGGCCACCTCCTCCTCTTCGGCCTTCTGCCGGAACGCCCCGCCGAAGAACTCCCCGCCTCCGCCGCGACGGACGAGACCGAGGGCTGGCACCTGCTGCGCACCCCCGACGAACTCGCCTTCCCGCTGCACACCCTCGCCGCACGGGCCTGGTTCGAGGGCCGCTACATCTGACCCGCGCGGCTCATCCCAGGCCCCGTGTCCAGCTCACCCCAGCCCCCGTACCCGCACCGGGCAGGACGGTTCCGCCGAGCCGTCCTCCCCCTCCAGCGTGACGACCACCTCCCCACCCAGACGGCGCACCGCGTACCGCTCGATCGCGGGCTCCTCCCACCCGTCACCCGCGTCCCGCACCACGAGACCGCCGCCCGTCCGCCCCTCGGCGGGCGCCCACACCTCCAGCTCCGTCCCCCCGTCCGCGCCCCGCACCGGCACCACCGCACCCGCGCGCGCGAGCACCGGTATCCGCGACAGCGGCGCGTCCACCAGGACCTGCGCCGGTCCCTCGTACACCCGCTCCGTCGCCGTGTCGTACCAGCGCCCGCGCGGCAGCCGCACCGCCCGCCGGTCCGCCCCCGGAGCCAGCACCGGCGCCACCAGAAGCGCGTCGCCGAGCAGGAACGCGTCCTCGCAGTCCCGCAGCGCCCGGTCCCCCGGCGACCCCCACCACACCGGCCGCGCGTACGGCGCCCCGGTCCGCCGCGCCAACTGCGCCAGCGTCACGAAGTACGGCGACAGCCGCCGCCGCTCCACCAGCGCCCCGCGCACGTGCTCCAGCACCGCCGGACCGAACTCCCACGGCTCCCCGGCCCCGGCACGCCCACGCGCGCGCGTACGGAACAGCGGCAGATACGCGCCCAGTTGCAGCCACCGCAGATACAGCTCCGGCGGCATGCCCCCGTCACCCCCGTCCACGTCGACCCCCGCGTACGGCACCCCGCACAGCCCGAGCCCCAGCACCTCCGACAACGACGCCCGCAGCCCGGGCCAGTCCGCGACGGCCCTCCCCGCCGACACACCGCCGTAGCGCTGCGCACCGGCCCAGCCCGCCCCGGACACCACGAAGGGCCGCTCCCCGGGCGCCAGTTCACGCAGCCCCTCGTACGCGGCACGCGCCATGGAGAGGCCGTACACGTTGTGCGCCTCCCGGTGATCACCACCGCGCCCCTCCAGCGCGTGCCGTGCCGAGCGCGGCAACGTCGGCTCACCGAAGGCGCTCAGCACCGTCGGCGCGTCCATGGTGTGCCAGACACCCGCGAACCCCTGCTCCCGCCGCTCCCGCTGCAGACCGCCCCACCACGCGCGTACGCGCGCGTGCGTGAAGTCCGGGAAGACCGACTCCCCGCACCACGTCTCCCCCCGCACCGGCCGCCCCGAGCCGTCCCGCACGAACGCGTCCATCACGCGCCCCGCCTCGAACACCGCCCCACCCGGCACCGCCCGCACCGCCGGACCGGTCTCCGACACCAGCCGCACCCCGTCCCGGCCCAGCTCCTCCGCCACCCCCGCGAGCTTCGGAAACCGCTCCTCGTCCACGCCGAACCCGTCGCGGCCCTCGTACCGCCCGGCCCCCAGCTGCACCGCGTCCAGCGGCAGTTCCCGCTCCCGGTACCCCGCGACGAGCCGCCGCAGCTCCTCCTCACCGCCCAGCCGGCCCGGCACATGATGGTGCCCCAGCGCCCATGCGGGCGGCAGCGCGGCCGCACCCGTCAGCGACGTCCACGTACCCAGCACGCGCGCGGGAGTGCCCACCACGACCCAGCAGCGCAGCGGACCCCCGTCCATCCGCACCTCGCAGCGCCCCGCCCGGTCGTGCCCCGACCCGGCACCCTCCGCGCCCTCCCGCAGGATCACCGTGCCGTCCCACGTCGTGTCGTGGAACACCAGATGCGCCCCCGCGTCCGCCACCACCAGCTGCACCGGCATGGCCGTACGCGGCTCGCCCCCCTGCCCGGGACCGGAGTTCCACAGCCGGTGCGCGCCGTCCCCCAGCCGCGGCCCCGACGCCCGGCCGCCGAGCCCGAAGAACCGCGCGTCCGCCGCCACCTCCGACCGCAGCGTCCACCGCGCCACGCCCCCGTCCACCGGCTCCCACCAGCGCGGCGGCAGCTCCCGCCGCAGCACCACCCCGCCCGGCGTGCACACCTCCACCGCCCCGTGCCGCGAGACCACCACCGTCGCCCGCTCGGCCACCACCCGCCAGCCGCCGTCCTTGTCCGGCTCGAGGACCACCCGGGGATCGGCCTCGGGACAGCCCCCGGCCAGCGCGTACGACGGCTCGGGCCCGGCCCCGTCCCAGCCACAGAAGACCGCCCCGCCCGCCGTCACCACGATCCGCAGCTCCGAGCGTTCGAACCGCAGCACCCCGCCGCCCGGCTCCGGCACCGCCTCCCGCAGCTGCCCCGGCACCCGCGCCCGCTCCGCCCCGCGCGGCGGCAGCCCCACGGCGTCGGCACGCCGCCTGCGCCAGGCGGCCCGCCACGTCCGCACCGCCCGGGCCGCCCGCCCAGAACCGACCTCACTCATCGAACGCACCAGGTCACGACCGTCCATGCTGCTCACCCTGTCACCGAGCGCCCCACCCACGCGGGCCGTTCAACTGCCGTTCACCCAGGCCCGGACCACATGGACGCGGCCCGGACTGTGTGGGGAGTGCCCTGGTGCAGAAGTCGATCACATGGCATCGTCCCTGTCAGCCGTCCCGCACACACCTCGGCGCGGACGCAGGAGACGCAACGACGCGTACAGCCCGGGAGCCGCCCCATGTCCACCGCGAACCCCCAGCCGCTCTGGCAGCCCGATCCCGAACGGATCGAACGGGCCCGCATCACCCGGTTCCAGACCTGGGCCGCCGACCACCACGGCGCCCCCGCCGACGGCGGCTACTTCGCGCTGCACCAGTGGTCCGTCACCGAACCCGAGTCCTTCTGGCGGGCCGTCACCGAATGGTTCGACGTCCGCTTCGGCACGCCCTACGCGCGCGTGCTCGGCGACCGCTCCATGCCCGGCGCCCAGTGGTTCCCCGGCGCCACCCTCAACTACGCCGAACACGCCCTGCGCGCCGCCGCCGACCGCCCGGACGACGCGGCCCTGCTCTGCGTGGACGAGACCCACGAACCGCGCCCCGTCACCTGGTCCGAGCTGCGCCGCCAGGTCGGCTCCCTCGCGGCTCACCTCCGCGACCTCGGCGTACGCCCCGGCGACCGCGTCAGCGGCTACCTCCCCAACATCCCCGAGGCCGTCGTCGCCCTGCTCGCCACCGCCGCCGTCGGCGCCGTGTGGACCTCCTGCGCCCCCGACTTCGGCGCCCGCAGCGTCCTCGACCGCTTCCAGCAGGTCGAACCCGTCGTCCTGTTCACCGTCGACGGCTACCGCTACGGCGGCAAGGAGCACGACCGCCGCGACACCGTCGCCGAACTCCGCCGCGAACTGCCCACCCTGCGCGCCGTCGTCCACATCCCGCTCCTCGGCACCGACACCCCCGAGGGCGCCCTCGACTGGTCGTCACTGACCGCCGACGACACCGAGCCCGTCTTCGAACAGGTCCCCTTCGACCACCCCCTGTGGGTGCTCTACTCCTCCGGCACCACCGGCCTGCCCAAGGCCATCGTCCAGTCCCAGGGCGGCATCCTCGTCGAGCACCTCAAGCAGCTCGGCCTGCACTGCGACCTCGGCCCCGAGGACCGTTTCTTCTGGTACACCTCGACCGGCTGGATGATGTGGAACTTCCTCGTCTCCGGCCTGCTCACGGGCACGACGATCGTCCTGTACGACGGCAGCCCCGGCCACCCCGACACCGGCGCCCAGTGGCGCGTCGCCGAACGCACCCGCACCACGCTCTACGGCACCTCCGCCGCCTATGTCATGGCCTGCCGCAAGGCCGGCGTGCACCCCGCCCGCGACTTCGACCTCTCCACGGTCCAGTGCGTCGCCACCACCGGCTCGCCCCTGCCCCCCGACGGCTTCCGCTGGCTGCACGACGAGGTCCGCGACGACCTCTGGATCGCCTCCGTCAGCGGCGGCACCGACGTCTGCTCCTGCTTCGCCGGAGCCGTCCCCACCCTCCCCGTGTACACCGGCGAACTCCAGGCCCCCGGCCTCGGCACCGACCTCCAGTCCTGGGACCCGAACGGCGAGCCCCTGGTGGACGAGGTCGGCGAACTGGTCGTCACCAACCCGATGCCCTCCATGCCGATCCGCTTCTGGAACGACCCCGACGGCAGTCGCTACCGCGAGAGCTACTTCGAGACCTACCCCGGCGTCTGGCGCCACGGCGACTGGATCACCCTCACCTCACGCGGCTCGGTGATCATCCACGGCCGCTCGGACTCCACCCTCAACCGCCAGGGCGTCCGCATGGGCTCCGCCGACATCTACGAAGTGGTCGAGCGCCTCCCCGAGATCAAGGAATCCCTGGTCATCGGCGTCGAACAGCCCGACGGCGGCTACTGGATGCCCCTCTTCGTCCACCTCGCCCCCGACACCGTCCTGGACGACTCCCTCCGCGACCGGATCAAGAAGGCCGTCCGCGAGCAGCTCTCGCCCCGACACGTCCCCGACGAGATCATCGAAGTCCCCGGCGTCCCGCACACCCTCACCGGCAAGCGCATCGAGGTCCCCGTCAAACGCCTCCTCCAGGGAACCCCCCTCGACAAGGCCGTCAACCCCGGCTCCATCGACGACCTCACCCTCCTCCACTTCTACGAGGAACTGGCCCGCAAGCGCCCCTGACCTGCACGAATCCGCTGGTCGGCCCCCATTGTCAGTGCCCCCGGCTACGGTGAGTGAGCATTGATCGACCGAGCATCACGGGGGCACCACATGACACACACCGACCAGCGGACCCAGCGCCGCGCCCTGCACCGCGAGATCGCCGGCACCGTCGGCCTGCTCACCGACGCCCACGACTTCCACACCATGCGGCGCTACGCCACCTTCCCCTTCGACGACCACCCGTCCTACCTCCAGAACCTGGAGGCCGTCCTCAAGTCCCGCACCGCACAAGGCAGCCACACCACACTCGCCCTCTTCGACCCCGAGGAGTACGCCGAGTACTGCACAACCAACGGCCTCGATCCCGGAGCCCCGGCCAGCCGGGGCCGCTTCACCGCCGAACTCGCGGCCCTCGGCCCCACCCTCGCCTACGAGGGCCAGCCCCTCACCACCCTCCTGCCCGCCCTCGTCGACGCGGCGGTCCGCCAGGCCACCTGGGAGTACGCCACCACCCTGCTCACCCGGCTGGGACCCTGCCCCACCTGCGGCGAGGACATCGGCCGCGCCGCCTTCATCCGCGCCGCCGCACTCCTCGCCCGCGTCCTCGAAGCCGCACCACCCGGTGACCAGCACCTCGTGTGCAGCGTCTCCGGCCCACCCGAAACCCTGATCGCCGTGCTCCACGCCGACCAGCAGGGCACCGACCCCGCCGAACCCGACCAGGCCGAGGCCATCGAATTCACCAGCGTCCTCGCCCTCGGCCTCGCCACCCGCAGCCCCGGCGGCCTCGTCATGCGCACCACCGCCCCCGACCGCCCCGACCGCGTCCACGGCTGGCGCATCCGCGCGGGCGCACTCGAACCCCTCACCGCCGCCGAGGTCTTCGACGCCTACTGCACCGACGCCGAATCCGGCGACCTCGTCGCCCCCGAATCCGGCGTCGACTACTGCGCGGCCCCCGACCTCGGAGAGGAAGGCCCCGACCACCGGCACTGAGGAACCTGTCCGGGAAACACCGAGGGGCGCCCCACCCGAAGGCGGGACGCCCCTGCGCCGGAGAACCGGTCCGTACTACTCGCCGGACAGCACGGCCTGCGCCGCGGCACGCGCCTCGTCGGCGCTGTCCGTCGCACGCGCGGCGGCCGCGGCACGCTCGCACTGCTCCAGCGTGTACTGCGCCAGCGTCGCGCGCACATAAGGAATGGACGCCGCACCCATCGAGAGGGAGGTGACACCCAGACCCGTCAGCACACACGCCAGCAGCGGATCGGACGCGGCCTCACCGCACACACCGCAGCTCTTGCCCTCGGCCTTCGCCGCCTCCGCGGACAGCGCGACCAGGTCGAGCAGCGCGGGCTGCCACGGGTCCTGGAGCCGCGACACCGCGCCCACCTGACGGTCGGCGGCGAACGTGTACTGCGCGAGGTCGTTCGTGCCCAGCGACAGGAACTCGACCTCCGCGAGGATCGAGCGCGCCCGCAGCGCGGCCGAGGGGATCTCCACCATCGCGCCGTACTTCGCGTTCAGCCCCGCCTCACGGCAGGCGTCCGCGAACGCCTTGGCGTCCGCCCGGTCCGCCACCATCGGCGCCATGACCTCGAGCCGCACCGGCAGCCCCTCGGCGGCCTTCGCCAGCGCGGTCAGCTGCGTGCGCAGGATCTCGGGGTGGTCGAGGAGCGTCCGCAGACCCCGCACACCCAGGGCCGGGTTCGGCTCGTCGGCGGGGGTGAGGAAGTCCAACGGCTTGTCCGCACCCGCGTCCAGCACGCGCACGACGACACGACCCTCGGGGAACGCCTCGAGGACCTGGCGGTACGCCTCGACCTGCTTCTTCTCGGTCGGCGCGTTCTTGCTGTCGTCCAGGAACAGGAACTCGGTGCGGAACAGACCCACACCCTCGGCCCCGGCCTCCACGGCCGCCGGCACGTCCGCCGGACCGCCGACGTTCGCGAGCAGCGGCACCTTGTGCCCGTCGGCCGTGGCACCCGGGCCACTGACGGAGGACAGCGCGGCCACGCGCGCGGCCGCGGCGGCCTTCAGCCGCGTCTTCGTCTCCTCGCCCGGGTTCACGAACACATCACCCGTGCTGCCGTCCACCGCGACCAGCGCGCCCTCGGCCAGGTCGCCCGCGCCCGGCAGCGCCACCACGGCCGGCACACCGAGCGCCCTGGCCAGGATCGCGCTGTGGCTGGTCGGCCCGCCCTCCTCGGTCACGAAACCGAGCACCAGCGCCGGGTCGAGCAGCGCCGTGTCCGCCGGAGCCAGATCCCGGGCCACGAGCACATAGGGCTCGTCGCTGTCCGGCACACCCGGCATCGGCACACCCAGGAGCCGCGCCACGATCCGGTTGCGCACGTCGTCGAGGTCGGCCACCCGCCCGGCCAGATACTCCCCGGCGGCGGCCAGCAGCTCGCGGTACGCGGCGAACGCGTCGTACACCGAGCGCTCGGCCGTGCTGCCGCCGGTGATCCGCCGGTCCACGTCCGCCATCAGCTCGGGGTCCTGTGCCATGAGGGACTGAGCCTCGAGCACGGCCTGGGCCTCGCCCCCGGCCAGATTGCCGCGTGCCACCAGGTCGGCCGCCACCGCGTCCACGGCCTGGCGCGCGCGAGCCTGCTCGCGCTCCGCCTCCTCGGCCGCGATCTGCTTGGCCGGCGGCTCCAGCACCGCCGTACCCATGTGCCTGACCTCGCCGATCGCCACACCGTGGCTGACACCGACGCCCCGCAGCGTTGTCTCCATCTCACCGTCTCCGCTTAGTACGGCGGCCCCCGCCGCCGAGTTGGTTTACGTGTACGCCGTCAGACGGCAGATGTGGTCAGGACCAGGAGAAGAGGCTGTCGCCCGGCTGCACCTGGCCGCTCTCGACCACCTCGGAGAGGGACTCGGCCGTCGCCTCCAGTGCCACGACCGGGCAGATCGGCGACTTGCCGGCGGCCTCCACGGAGGCGGGGTTCCAGCGCACGACGCTCTGGCCGCCCTTCACCCTGTCCCCCTTGTTCACGAGGAGCTCGAAGCCCTCGCCGTTCAGCTGGACGGTGTCGATACCGAGGTGGACGAGCACACCGTGCCCCTCGTCGTCCACCACGACGAACGCGTGCGGGTGAAGGGAGACGATGACGCCGTCAACGGGCGAGACAGCCTCGGAGGGCTCGCGCACGGGGTCGATGGCGGTGCCCGGGCCGACCATGGCCCCGGCGAAGACCGGATCTGGCACGTCGGTCAGTCCGATGGCGCGTCCGGCGAGCGGGGACGTCACGGTGGTCATGGGTGGCCTCCCATTAGGAGTGGGGGTGCATACGCGCCGTCACCGCCTGTCCCGGACAGCGCACTGAGCAGCAGCGTATGCCAGTTGTAGTCGCAGTTCTGCGGAGAAGCTACCAGGTAGTGGTCTAGACCACCAACAGTGGGGGTTTGCGCTGCCGCCGAGACTTGTGTATTGTCGTCGTCCTGCCCAAGAGGAGGCGGCACGAAAGTGCGCCTCCGGTGGCAGCACCCAAACTCTTCAGATCCTATCCCTGGATCGTCTTTCGCATGTCTGCGAAAACGGATGGTTCAGAGGGCCGGAAAAACCCTGGTAGAGTTTGGATCGCCGGAAAGGGAAACGCGAAAGCGAGAACCTGGAAAGCACCGAGGAAATCGGATCGGAAAACGATCTGATAGAGTCGGAAACACCGAAGGGAAG